>NZ_JBHMIQ010000049.1:0-47246 GCF_048060315.1 Micromonospora sp. LOL_013 | reverse complement strand
ACCAGCGGCCCGCCGCGTCCTGCGACACGGTCACCGTCGACGGCGCCGCGCCCTGCGGCAACGGTCGGGACCAGACGATGTCCAACGGTTCGGACATCTTCGCCAGGGTCAGCCGGCCGGCGCGCCACCGGAACCCGCTGGCGGTGTACTCCGCCGACCGCCGCGACCGCTTCCTCGACTTGAACGACGGATACCGGGCCCGTCTCGCCCAGAAGTCCACAGTCTAGCGATTCGGTGGTGAACCGTGAGGTTGGTGTGCGGTGGACACCGATCCACCTCGGCGACGGACCGGCTTTCCCTGTCCCGCTCCGCAGGAGTTCCGATTCCTCCCCCGGCCGCAACGCCGGAGTATCCACGGAAGGAGTTGATGACCTGACCAGGACCGGACGGGCGGCGCCCGATGTCGCCTAGCCCGTTCCTCGATCCCGATCTGGTCCACGGCGACCTCTACCGGGCCAACGATCGGCTCGCGGACCGCACCCGCACGCCTCGCGAAGGCAGAATCGCCGGCGGGACGCTGGCTTCGGCCCGAAACCCTCAGCTGAGCTAGGTGGGCAAGTGGACAGGAATCAGCCCACCACAGCCCGGACATCCGGGCTGTGGTGGGCTGATTTCGGCAGGTCAGCGTCCTCGCAGGTCAGCGCTTGACGTGCTCCGGAAACCGGGCGATCTGGGCGAACTCGTCGGCGTCCAGGCTGGCGCCGCCGATCAACGCGCCGTCGACGTCGACCTCGGCCATGATCGCGGCGATGTTCGCCGCCTTGACCGAGCCGCCATACAGGATCCGGGTCTGGTCGGCGGTGGCCTGGTCGTACGACTCGGCCAGCCGGGCCCGGACCGCCCCGCACACCTCCTGTGCGTCGGCCGGGGTGGCGGTCTTGCCGGTGCCGATCGCCCAGACCGGCTCGTACGCGATGACGACCTTGACCACCTGCTCGGCGGTCAGCCCGGCCAGTGCGGCGTCGACCTGGTCGCGGCAGTGCGCGACGTGACCGCCGGCCTCCCGCACCTCCAGGCCTTCGCCGACGCACAGGATCGGGGTGATCCCGTTGGCCAGCGCGGCGGCCACCTTGGCCTTGACCACCGCGTCGTCCTCGTTGTGGTACGCCCGCCGCTCCGAGTGGCCGACGGTGACGTACTGGCAGCCCAGCTTCGCCAGCATCGCCCCGGAGATGTCACCGGTGTAGGCGCCGGAGGCGTGCGGCGACAGGTCCTGAGCGCCGTAGCCAATGGCCAGCTTGTCCCCGTCGATCAGCGTCTGCACGCTGCGCAGCGCGGTGAACGGCGGCAGCACCGCCACCTCGACGTCGGTGAGCTGCTGCTCGTTCAGGCTGAACGCCAGCTTCTGGACCAGCGCGATGGCTTCCAGGTGGTTGAGGTTCATCTTCCAGTTGCCGGCCATCAGCGGCCGGCGGGCAACGGTCTCAGGCACTGCTCTCACTTCTCCAGGGCGGCGATGCCGGGCAGGGTCTTGCCCTCCAGGTACTCCAGCGAGGCGCCCCCGCCGGTCGAGATGTGCCCGAAGGCGGACTCGTCGAGGCCGAGGGTGCGCACCGCAGCCGCCGAGTCACCGCCGCCGACGACGGTGAAGCCGTCGACCTTGGTGATCGCCTCGGCGACACCCCGGGTACCGGCGGCGAACGGCGCCAGCTCGAACACGCCCATCGGGCCGTTCCAGAACACCGTCCGGGCCCCGGCGAGGGCCTCGGCGAACGCGGCGACGCTGCGCGGGCCGATGTCCAGGCCGAGCCGGTCGGCCGGGATCGCGGCGGCGTCGACCACGTCGTGGTCGGCGTCGGCGGCGAACGCGGTGGCGGCCACCACGTCCACCGGCAGCACGATCTTGCCGGCGGCCCGCTCCAGCAGGTCACGGCAGGTGTCGACCATCTCGGCCTCCAGCAGCGACTTGCCGACCTCGTGGCCCTGGGCCTTGAGGAAGGTGAAGCACATGCCGCCGCCGACCAGCAGCTTGTCGACGGTCGGCAGCAGCGCCTCGATGACGGCGAGCTTGTCGGAGACCTTCGACCCGCCGAGCACCACGACGTACGGCCGCTCCGGCGCGCCGGTCAGCTTGCCGAGCACCTCGACCTCGCGGTGCACCAGCAGGCCGGCGACGTGCGGCAGCCGCGCCGGTACGTCGTACACGCTGGCGTGCTTGCGGTGCACGGCGCCGAACGCGTCGTCGACGTACGCGTCGGCGAACGCCGCCAGCTGGTCGGCGAAGGCACCCCGCTCGTCGGCGTCCTTGCTGGTCTCCCCCGGGTTGAACCGCAGGTTCTCCAGCAGCGCGACCTGCCCGCCGGTCAGGGCGGCGACGGTGGCCTGCGCCGAGGCACCGACGGTGTCGGTGGCGAACGCGACCGGCGCACCGAGCAGCTCACCGAGCCGGGCGGCGACCGGGGCCAGGGTGTACTTCGGGTCCGGGGCGCCCTTGGGCCGACCCAGGTGGGAGCAGACCACCACGGCCGCGCCGGCGTCGCGCAGCGCGGTCAGGGTGGGCAGCACCGCCCGGATCCGGCCGTCGTCGGCGATGACCCCCGGGTTGTCCTTCTCGAACGGGACGTTCAGGTCGGCGCGCAGCAGCACGCGCCGACCCGACACACCCTCGGCGAGAAGGTCGTCGAGAGTGGTTACCTGGCTCACAGGGACGCGCCCACCAGCTTGACCAGGTCCACCAGGCGGTTGGAGTAGCCCCACTCGTTGTCGTACCAGCCGACGACCTTGACCTGGTCGCCGATCACCTTGGTCAGGCCGGCGTCGAAGATGCACGACGCCGGGTCGGTGACGATGTCGGCCGACACGATCGGGTCCTCGGTGTAGGTGAGGATGCCGGCGAGCGGGCCCTGCGCGGCGGTCTTGACCGCGGCGTTGACCTCTTCGACGGTGGTCTCCCGGCCGACGGTGACGGTCAGGTCGGTGGCCGAGCCGGTCGGGATTGGCACCCGCAGCGCGTAGCCGTCCAGCTTGCCCTTGAGCTCCGGCAGCACCAGGCCGATCGCCTTGGCGGCGCCGGTCGAGGTCGGCACGATGTTCAGCGCGGCGGCGCGGGCCCGACGCAGATCCTTGTGCGGGCCGTCCTGCAGGTTCTGGTCCTGGGTGTACGCGTGGATGGTGGTCATCAGGCCACGCTCGATGCCGAACGTGTCCTGCAGCACCTTCGCCATCGGGGCGAGGCAGTTGGTGGTGCAGGAGGCGTTCGAGATGATCGTGTGCTTCGCCGGGTCGTACTGGCCGTCGTTGACGCCGAGCACGACGGTGAAGTCCTCGTTCTTGGCCGGGGCCGAAATGATCACCTTCTTGGCGCCGCCGTCGACGTGCGCCTTGGCCTTGGTGGCGTCGGTGAAGAAGCCGGTCGACTCGATCACCACGTCGGCGCCGAGCTCGCCCCACGGCAGCTTGGCCGGGTCGCGCTCGGCGAGCGCCTTGATGGTCTGCCCGCCGACGGTGATCTCGTCGCCGCTGGCCTTCACCTCGTGCGGCAGCCGGCCCAGGATGCTGTCGTACTTGAGCAGGTGCGCGGTGGTCGCGGTGTCGCCCAGGTCGTTGAAGGCGACGATCTGGATGTCCGCGCCGGAGGCGAGCACCGCCCGCGTGAAGTTACGGCCGATACGGCCGAAGCCGTTGATGCCAACCCGGATGGTCACAGGTCCCATCTCCTTGCTTCTCGCCCGTCCGGGCCGGAGCCGGACGGATTGGTGTGCGCCGACCGCGTGGCGGGCCGGGCGCCGATCAGATGATCCGGCTGGTCACGCCGCAGCCGTACGTGGCTCGGGCGGGACACCCGAGGCGGTGGTCGCGGCGGGAGAGCCGGGTGCCGGCCCCGTCGCCGTACCCTGCGACCCTATCCGAGAAGCCCGTGCCGTGTTGCGCCGGGGCGTCCGGTCACCCTGGTTCACAACTGGTGTTCACCCGACGAGCATCTCCGCCGTCACCGCGTCCTCGGTGTCCGGAATGCCGAGATCGCGGGCCCGCTTGTCGGCCAGCGCCAGCAGCCGCCGGATCCGCCCGGCGATCGCGTCCTTGGTCAGCGGCGGGTCGGCCAACGCGCCCAGCTCCTCCAGCGACGCCTGGCGGTGCTCCAGCCGCAGCCGGCCCGCCGACGTCAGATGCCGCGGGGCGTCGTCGGCGAGGATCTCCAACGCCCGGGTCACCCGTGCGGCGGCGGCCACCGCCGCACGGGCCGAACGGCGCAGGTTGGCGTCGTCGAAGTTGGCCAACCGGTTCGCGGTGGCCCGCACCTCCCGGCGTACCCGCCGCTCCTCCCAGGTCAGCACGCTGGAGTGCGCGCCGATCCGGGTGAGCAGCGCGGCGATCGCGTCACCGTCCTTGACCACCACCCGGTCGACGCCGCGCACCTCGCGTGCCTTGGCGGCGATCCCCAGCCGCCGGGCGGCCCCGACGAGCGCCAGCGCCGACTCCGGCCCCGGGCAGGTGATCTCCAACGCGCTGGACCGGCCCGGTTCGGTCAGCGACCCGTGCGACATGAACGCGCCCCGCCAGGCCGACACGGCGCAACAGACGTTCGCCGACACCAGGTGCGGCGGCAGGCCACGCACCGGCCGCCCCCGCACGTCCAGCAGCCCGGTCTGCCGGGCCAACGCCTCGCCGTCCTTGACCACCCGGATGATGAAGTGGTTGCCCTTGCGCAGCCCGCTCGGGCTCAGCACGTGGATCTCACTCGAGTAGCCGTAGACGTCGGCCACCTCCCGGCGCAGCCGCCGGGCCACCGCGTTGGTGTCCAGCTCGGCCTCGACGACGACCCGGCCGGCGACGATGTGCAGCCCGCCGGAAAAGCGCAGCAACGCGGCCATCTCGGCACGACGGCAGCACGGCTTGGGCACATCGACCCGGCTCAGCTCGTCCTTGACGGCAGCGGTCATCGCCATAGTCATTCACCTCACGGGGGCCGGTTAGACGGCGGGTACCGATACGTACGTGCTTAACGAGCGGACCCCAGGACAGGCACCAGGGCGGCACCCAACGCGACCGGATCGTGCCGGGGGCTGCCGTCGGCGACCGCCAACGGGGCGAGCGTCAAACGCGCACCCAGCGATTCTGCCGCACGGGCCGCCGGGCCGGGATCGCCGACCGCCGTGCCGTCGGCGAGCACTGTGTCGACCTGCAGCTGCGGCAGGTACCAGCTGAGCGCGGCGAGGTGGTCGGCGACCGACAGCCCGAGGGTCTCCTTCTCCGCCGCCAGGTTCAGGGTGACCAGCCGCCGGGCCGGGCTGGCCACGATCGCGGCGGCCAGGTCCGGCACCAGCAGATGCGGGATGACGCTGGTGTACCAGCTGCCCGGCCCGAAGATCAGCCAGTCGGCGTCGCGCACCGCCGCCAGCACCGGCTGGCAGGCGGCCGGCGCCTTCGGTTGCAGCCGTACCGACTCGACCCGGCCCCGGGTGACCGCCACCGCGTGCTGGCCCCGGACGGTGACCACGTCGGTCGGCCGGCGCGGGTCGCCGCCGCGCACGTCGGCTTCGATCGACACCGGCTCGCAGGACATCGGCAGCACCCGGCCGGTCGCACCGAGCAGCCGGCCGACGTGGTCGAGCGCGGCGACCGGGTCGCCGAGCAGCTCCATCAGCCCGCAGAGCACCAGGTTGCCGACCGCGTGCCCGGTGAGCGGATCGGGTCGGTCGGTGGCCGGTGCCTCCCCCGGCACCGGCACGAACCGGTGCTGGAACAGCTCGGCGGTCAGCTGGTCGGCCGGCGCCGGCCCGGCGAGCGCGGCGAGCGCCTGGCGCAGGTCGCCGGGGGGCAGCGCGCCCCGGTCGGCCCGCAGCCGACCGCTCGACCCGCCGTCGTCACCGACCGTAACCACCGCGGTGAGGTCCAGCGCCAGGTCGGCACCGGCATGGCGCAGGCCACGCAGCGAGGCGGCCAGCCCGTGCCCGCCGCCGAAGGCCACCACCCGCAGTACGCTCACTCGCGCCCCAGGTCGCGGTGCTGGGCGTTGACCGACAGCCGGGCCTGACGCAGCCGTACGGCGAGCTCCTCGGCGATCGCCACGCTGCGGTGCTTGCCGCCGGTGCAGCCGACCGCCACGGTCAGATAGCGTTTGCCCTCCCGCTCGAACCCGGCGGTGGTGGCGTTGACCAGCTCGGCGTAGTTGCGGACGAAGTCGTCGGCGCCTTCCTGGCTGAGCACGTACCCGCTGACCGACGTCTCCCGGCCGGTGTACTCGCGCAGGTCCGGGACCCAGTACGGGTTGGGCAGGAACCGCGCGTCGATCACGAAGTCGGCGTCCGGCGGCAGCCCGTACTTGAAGCCGAACGACAGCACGGTGATCCGCAGCCGGCGGGCGTCCTCGCCGCCGAACAGCTCCTCGACCCGGCGCCGGAGCTGGTTCTCGTTCAGATGACTGGTGTCGATGATCACATCGGCCTGGTCGCGGGCCTCGGCGAGCAGGTCCCGCTCGGCGGCGATGCCGTCGGCCAGCCGGCCGTCGCCCTGCAGCGGATGCGAGCGCCGGACGCTTTCGAACCGGCGGATCAGCACGTCGGCGGCGGCGTCGACGAAGACCACCCGGGGCTGGTAGCCGCGCTCCTTGAGCGCGCGGATCGCGCCGACCAGGTCGGTGGAGAAGGCGCGGCTGCGCACGTCCAGCACCATCGCGGTCCGCCGGGCCGCCCCGCCGGCCCGCATCGCCAACTCGGCCATGTCGAGCAGCAGCGCCTGCGGCAGGTTGTCCACCACGTAGTAGCCGACGTTCTCCAGGGCCCGGGCCACCGTGCTGCGTCCACCTCCGGACACCCCGGTGACCACGACCAGCCGGGCCTCGTTCTGGTCGGCCGCGGTGCCGGCCGGTTCGCCGTCGTGCACGGCGCTGCTGGCCAGGTCGTCGACCGCCGCGACGCCGTCCGGTGTGTCGTCGGCCGGCCGGGTGATGTCGTCGCCCGGGTTCAGGCTGTCCTGCCTCACGGTCCTCCTGCCTCGGGTACGCGGCGCGCCAGGTGCGCGCAGGTCGGCACCACAGATGGGATTCTAGGTGCGATCCGCGCCGTCATCCGGCGACCCGGCGAGCGCAGCGACGATCGTCTCCGCGGTCCGCCGTCCGATGCCGGGTACCTCGGTGATCTCGTCGACGGTCGCCGAGGCGATCCGCCGGACCGAACCGAAGTGCCGCAACAGCGCTTTGCGGCGGGTCTCGCCGAGACCGGGCACCTGGTCCAGCCCGGAGGCGGTCATCCGCTTCGACCGGCGCTGCCGGTGGTAGGTGATCGCGAACCGGTGCGCCTCGTCGCGGATGCGTTGCAGCAGGTAGAGCCCTTCGGAGGTGCGCGGCAGGATCACCGGGTAGTCGTCGCCGGGCAGCCACACCTCCTCCAGCCGCTTGGCCAGCCCGCACAGCGCCACGTCGTCGACGCCGAGCTCGGCCAGCACCGTCGCGGCGGCCTGCACCTGCGGCGCACCGCCGTCGACGACGACCAACTGCGGCGGGTACGCGAACCGGCGCGGCCGCCCGGTCTGCGGGTCGACACCCGCCGGAGGCTGCCCCACGTCGACGGTCGGCTGCGGCGATGCCCCGTCCGGGGTCGCCTGCGGCGGCACGTCGGCCGCGGGCCCCTGCGGCGGCGGCTCGTCGGCGGGCTGGCGGTGGCGGGCGAAGCGTCTACGCAGCACCTCGCTCATCGCGGACAGGTCGTCGGTCGCGCCGCGGACCGCGAACCGACGGTACTCGGCCTTGCGGGGCAGCCCGTCCTCGAACACCACCAGGCTGGCCACCACGTCGGTGCCCTGGATCTGCGACACGTCGAAACACTCGATGCGCAGCGGCGCGGTTGCCAGCCCGAGCGCCTCGGCGATCTCCTCCAACGCCTGGCTGCGGGTGGTCAGGTCACTGGCCCGGCGCAGCTTGTGCCGGGTCAACGCCTCGCCGGCGTTGCGGGCCACGGTCTCCATCAGGGCGCGCTTGTCGCCGCGTTGCGGCACCCGCAGCGTCACCCGGCTGCCCCGGCGGGCGGTCAGCCAGTCGGCGAGCGCCGGTGCGTCCGCCGGCAGCTCGGGCACCAGCAGCTCCCGGGGCACGTCGGTCTCGCCCTGCTCGGGGCCGTACACCTGGGTGCAGAAGTGGTGCACCAGGTCGGCGGTGGTCAGCTGCTCGACCTTCTCCACGACCCAGCCGCGCTGACCGCGCACCCGGCCGCCGCGGACGTGGAAGACCTGCACCGCGGCCTCGAGCGGGTCCTCGGCGAAGGCGACCACGTCGGCGTCGGTGCCGTCACCGAGCACGACGGTCTGCCTCTCCATCGCCTTACGCAGCGCTGCGACGTCGTCACGCAGCCGGGCGGCCCGTTCGAACTCCAACGCCTCGGCGGCGTCGTGCATGTCCCGCTCCAACCGGCGCACCATGGTGTCGGTGCGCCCGGCCATGAAGTCGCAGAACTCGTCGACGATCGCCCGGTGCCCGGCGGTGTCGACCCGGCCGACGCACGGCGCCGAGCACTTGCCGATGTCGCCGAGCAGACACGGCCGCCCGACCTGTCCGGCCTGCCGGAACACCCCGGCCGAGCAGGTCCGGGCCGGGAAGACCCGCAGCAGCAGGTCGAGGGTCTCGCGGATCGCCCAGGCATGCGAGTACGGCCCGAAGTAGCGCACCCCTTTTCGTTTCGCCCCGCGCATCACCTGCAGCCGGGGAAACTCCTCGTCCAGCGTCACCGCCAGGTACGGATAGGACTTGTCGTCCCGGTAGCGGACGTTGAACCGGGGGTCGTACTCCTTGATCCAGAGGTACTCCAGCTGCAGCGCCTCGACCTCGCTGCCGACGGTCACCCAGTCGACCGACGCGGCGGTGGTGACCATCTGCTGGGTGCGCTGGTGCAGCTGCCACAGGTCGCCGAAGTAGGAGTTGAGCCGGCTGCGCAGGCTCTTGGCCTTGCCGACGTAGATGACCCGCCCGGTGGGATCACGGAACCGGTAGACCCCCGGCGAGTCCGGGATGGTGCCGGGGGCAGGGCGGTAGCTGGACGGATCTGGCATCGCCGTCAGCGTAGTCCAGGGCTGTGACAGCTCCGGTCGTCCGCGTCCGCGTGGGCGGCACGCACCCGGCGGACGCGGACGACCGGACCCGTCAGGCCACCGAGATGGTCTCGCCGTCGACGGTGACGGTCTTCTCCTCCAACGGCGACGGTGCCGGGCCGGAGAGCACCGAGCCGTCGGAGATGGAGAAGCTACTGAAGTGGCAGGTGCAGTTGATGGTGCCGTCGTCGAGGTTTGCGACCGGGCAGCCCTGGTGGGTGCAGATGTTGCTGAACGCCTTGAACTCACCCTCGACGGGCTGGGTGACCACGGCCCCCTGAGCAGCGAGGATCACGCCACCGCCGACCGGGACCTGGCTGGTGGTCAGGCCGTCGCCGCCGGAACCGGTGTCGCCGCCGGTCTCCGTGCCGCCGGTGGGGTCGTTGCCGGCCGGAGTGTCGGTGGCGCCGGCACCCAGAATGTCGTCGTCGCCGGTGCCGCACGAAGCGAGCGCCACGGTCGCTCCGACCCCGCTTGCGCCGATCAGCAGCGCCCGGCGGCTGGTCGGACCGGTGTCGGTCGTCGTCTGGTGCTCAGTCATTCAGCTTGCCTCCTGTCAGTTGCCACGGCTGGTCGTCCATGGCCACGCCAGTAGAAACGGCGAGGCGTCACGAACGGTTCATCCCGGAATGACGGCAGGACCATGATCCATGCGCAGCCGTAGACGCCGCTGTACGTCGCTGTGTCAATGCTGTGCGACCGCTTCGGCGGCGCGCCGTGCACCGGAGGAGCCACGCTTCGCCCTGGTCGACGTCCCGGTCGTGCGGCCGGCCGCGCCGTTGGCCTTTGCCGCGCGGGCGGAGGCGGCGGCCGATCCGGCGGCGGAGCCGGTAAGCCCGAGGACCGGGCGCAGGAACGCCCCGGTGTGGCTCTCGGCGACCTCGGCGACCTCCTCCGGCGTGCCGGCGGCCACCACGGTGCCGCCCCGGTGCCCGCCCTCCGGTCCCATGTCGATCAGCCAGTCGGCGGTCTTGATCACGTCGAGGTTGTGCTCGATGACCACCACCGTGTTGCCCTTGTCGACCAGGCCAGCCAGCACGGTCAGCAGCTTGCGGATGTCCTCGAAGTGCAACCCGGTGGTCGGCTCGTCGAGCACGTAGACGGTCCGGCCCGTGGAGCGTTTCTGCAGCTCGGAGGCGAGCTTGACGCGCTGCGCCTCGCCGCCGGACAGGGTCGGCGCCGGCTGCCCCAGCCGCACGTAGCCCAGCCCCACGTCGACCAGGGTCTTCAGGTGCCGGTGGATCGCCGGGATGGCCTCGAAGAAGTCGGCCGCCTCCTCGATCGGCATCTGCAGGATCTCGGCGATGGTGCGGCCCTTGTAGTGGACCTCGAGGGTCTCCCGGTTGTACCGGTCGCCCTTGCAGACCTCGCATGGCACGTAGACGTCCGGCAGGAAGTTCATCTCGATCTTGATGGTGCCGTCGCCCGAGCACGCCTCGCACCGGCCGCCCTTGACGTTGAACGAGAACCGCCCCGGACCGTAGCCGCGCACCTTGGCCTCGGTCGTCTCGGCGAACAACCGGCGGACGTGGTCGAACACCCCGGTGTAGGTCGCCGGGTTCGACCGTGGGGTACGGCCGATCGGCGACTGGTCGACGCCGACGACCTTGTCGACGTGGTCCAGCCCGGTGATCCGGGTGTGCCGGCCGGGCACCAGTCGGGCGTTGTTGATCTGGTTGGCCAGCACGGTGTAGAGGATGTCGTTGACCAGCGTCGACTTGCCGGAGCCGCTGACCCCGGTGACGGCGATCAGCTGGCCGAGCGGGAACGTGACGGTCAGGTTGCGCAGGTTGTGCTCGCGGGCACCGTGCACCACCAGTTCCCGGCCGGGCGTCGCCGGCCGCCGGGTGGCCGGCACCGGGATGACCTTGCGACCGGACAGGTACGCCCCGGTCAGCGACTCCTCGCTGGTCAGCAGCTCGTCAACCGGCCCGCTGTGCACGATCCGGCCGCCGTGCTCACCGGCGCCGGGCCCGATGTCGACGATCCAGTCGGCGGTCCGGATGGTGTCCTCGTCGTGCTCGACGACGATCAGCGTGTTGCCCAGGCCACGCAGCCGCACCAGAGTCTCGATCAGCCGGTGGTTGTCCCGCTGGTGCAGCCCGATCGACGGCTCGTCCAGCACGTACAGCACCCCGACCAGGCCGGAGCCGATCTGGGTGGCGAGCCGGATCCGCTGCGCCTCGCCGCCGGACAGGGTGCCGGCCGGGCGGTCCAGCGACAGGTAGTCCAGGCCGACGTCGACCAGGAACCGTAGCCGGGCGTTGATCTCCTTGAGCACCCGCTCGGCGATCATCTTCTGCCGGTCGGTGAGCACCAGCCCGCCCAGCAGGTCGGCGCACTCGCCGACGGACAGCCCGGTCACCTCGGCGATGTTGCGTCCGGCCACGGTGACCGCGAGCACCTCGGGCTTGAGCCGGGCGCCGCCGCACGACCCGCACGGCACGTCCCGCATGTAGCCTTCGTACTTCTCCCGCGACCACTCCGACTCGGTGTCGGTATGCCGCCGCTCGATCCACTGCACCACGCCCTCGAAGCCGGTGTAGTAGGACCGCTCCCGGCCGTACTTGTTGCGGTAGCGGACGTGCACCTGGTCGTCGGCGCCGTACAGGATGGTCTTCTGTGCCCGGCTGGGCAGCTTGCGCCACGGGGTGTCCAGGTCGAAGTGCTCCGCCTCACCGAGCGCGGCGAGCAGCCGGGCGAAGTACTCCTGGGTCTGCCCGCCGGACCACGGCTGGATGGCGCCGTCGCGCAGGGACCGCTCCACGTCCGGGACGACCAGCTCCGCGTCGACCTCCTTCTTGGTCCCCAGACCGACGCACTCCGGGCAGGCACCGTACGGCGCGTTGAACGAGAAGACCCGCGGCTCCAGGTCCTCGATCGCCAACGGATGGTCGTTCGGGCAGGCCAGGTGCTCCGAGAAGCGCCGCTCGCGGGCCGGGTCGTCCTCGGCGAGGTCGACGAAGTCGAGCAGCACGATGCCGCGGGTGAGGCCGAGCGCCGACTCCACCGAGTCGGTCAGCCGGCGCCGGGCGCTCGCCTTGACGGTCAGCCGGTCGACGACCACCTCGATGGTGTGCTTCTCCTGCTTCTTGAGCTTCGGCGGCTCGGTCAACGGGTGGACCACCCCGTCGACCCGGGCCCGGGCGTACCCCTTGGCCTGCAGGTCGGCGAAGAGGTCGAGGTACTCGCCCTTACGGCCGCGCACCACCGGGGCGAGCACCATGAACCGGGTGCCCTCGGGCATGGCCAGCACCCGGTCGACGATCTGCTGCGGGGTCTGCCGGGAGATCCGTTCGCCGCAGACCGGGCAGTGCGGCTCGCCGACCCGGGCGAAGAGCAGCCGCAGGTAGTCGTAGACCTCGGTGATCGTGCCGACGGTGGACCGCGGGTTGCGCGAGGTGGACTTCTGGTCGATGGAGACCGCCGGGGAGAGCCCTTCGATGAAGTCGACGTCCGGTTTGTCCATCTGGCCGAGGAACTGCCGGGCGTACGACGACAGCGACTCGACGTACCGCCGCTGCCCCTCGGCGAAGATGGTGTCGAACGCGAGGCTCGACTTGCCCGAGCCGGACAGCCCGGTGAACACGATGAGCGCGTCACGCGGCAGGTCGAGGCTGACGTCGCGGAGGTTGTGCTCACGCGCGCCACGGATGATCAATCGGTCGGCCACGGTCCGCCTGCTCCCGTAGAGGCGCACAAAGGTGCGTTTTCTGTCAGGTGTCTGAATCGTCACATTTGACGGCGCCGGGTCAGTAGGTCTGCGCCGACCCGGCCGATGCCTCGGCAACTGTAGCCCCGGGCTCCGACAACTCTGCCCGACCACGTCGTCACCCGATCGGGGTATCCCGGTACCGGTCCCGCCAATACCGCCCGGGCGATCCGGATCTCCCGGCATACTGCACATACTGGTCAAGTCACCCATTGACCTGGCGTGGAGCAGGGGTTCCTCCACGTGTCAGCGGGCCGGCCCGTCCGATCGGGGGGTGGGACGGGTCGGCCCCCGCTGCCGTCCGGCCAGCACTGACCGGCCAAGCCGGCAATGTCGGGCCGGTCGGCGGCACCGTATTCTCTGATCCCATGTCCGACGCGGTCTCCGACGCCACGGTCGACGCGAAAGCTACGCCCGATGCGAGAGTCATGCTCGATGCGAAACCCAAGCCCGACGCGTCCGTATACGGCGACGGGTCGCCGCCCGGCGCGACGGGGCAGCAGTCCTCCCGCCGCCGTGGTGGCCGCTGGCTGCGTCTCGCCCTGCTCGTCGCGGGGCTGTCGCTACTCCTGGTGGCCGGTGGTACCGCCACCGCCGGATGGCTGTACGCCCGATCCGTCGAGTCGCACGTCGACAAGGTGGAGATCTTCACCGCACTGCCCGAGGCGCAACGCCCGGTCAAGGCCGTCGAGCAGGCGAAGAACTTCCTGATCGTCGGCAGCGACTCCCGGGATCCGGACACCTCCGGTTCCCGCACCGACACGATCATCCTGGCGCACCTGCCGGCCGACCGCAGCGGCGTACAGATGATCTCCATCCCCCGGGACACCTGGGTCCAGGTTCCGGACCCGGACGGCGGCGGCCGCCAGGACAAGATCAATTCCGCGTACGCAACCGGCGGGACGCCGCTGCTGGTGCAGACCGTGGAGGCGTTCACCGGAGTCCGGATCGACCACGTGGTGCTCATCGACTTCGCCGGCTTCGCCGAGATCATCGACGCCGTCGGCGGAATCGAACTCGCCGTCGACGAGTCGTTCACCTCGGTCCACCCGCCGTACCGGCAGTTCACCGCCGGGCTGCAGCAGATGGACGGCGACACCGCGCTGGACTACGCCCGGCAGCGCAAGCAGTTCGCCGACGGCGACTTCACCCGGGTACGGCACCAGCAGGAAATCATCGCGGCGGTGCTGGACCAGGCCAGCGGCAGCGGGCTGCTCACCAGCCCGGGCCAGCTGGACGACTTCCTGCGCGCCACCGCCGACGCGGTCACCGTGGACGAGGGCACCTCGGTGTTCGACACGGTGTGGGCGCTGCGGCAGCTGCGCAGCACCGACCTGACCATGCTCACCTCGCCGTCGGCGGGCACCGGCCAGCAGGCCGGGCAGAGTGTCGTCTTCCCCGACGAGGCGGCCGCAGCAGACCTGTACGCGGCGGTCCGTGGCGACACCGTCGACGACTGGCTGCGCGAGCACCCGACCGGCCGCTGACCCGGCCCGTCACCGCTGCCGGTAACGTGCCCGGTTGTCCTTCGAGATCCGCTTCCACTTGGCCCGCTCGGCGGCGGCCAGCCGCGCGTCCCGGCGACGCATCTCGTGCGCGACCTCCCGCTGCAGGCGCTGCCAACTCTCCCAGCGGCGCACCGGCAGGTCGCCCGACTCGATCGCGGCACGCACCGCGCAGCCCGGCTCACCGCTGTGCGCGCAGTCGGCGAACCGGCAGGCGGCGGCGAGCTCGGCCACGTCGGAGAACGCCTCGTCCAGGCCGTCGGCGGAGTCCAGCAGACCCACCGCCCGTACGCCCGGGGTGTCCAGCACCGCCCCGCCGCCGGGGATCGGGATCAGCGCCCGGTAGGTGGTGGTGTGCCGGCCCTTGCCGTCAACCCGGCGGATGGCCTGCACCCCCATCACCTCGGTGCCGGCCAGGGCGTTGACCAGCGTCGACTTGCCCGCCCCGGACGGCCCCAACAGTCCCAGAGTGCGACCGGGCGCCACGAGCCGGGACACCTCGTCGATGCCGTCACCGCGTTGCGCGCTGACCGTGATCACCGGTACGCCCGGTGCCACGGCGGACACCTGGTCGCCCACCGCCGCTGGGTCGACCGCAGCATCACACTTGGTCAGCAGGACCACCGGCTCGGCGCCGGACTCCCAGGCCAACGCCAGGAAGCGTTCGATGCGGCCCAGATCGGGTGCCGGGTGCATCGGTTCGACGACGGCGGCCGTGTCGACGTTGGCGGCGAGCACCTGCCCAGTGGAGTCCTTGTCGGCGGTACGGCGCACCAGCGCGGTCCGCCGGGGCAGCACCTGCTCGACGGTGGTCCGCTCGTCCGGCCAGGTCCGCACCAGCACCCAGTCGCCGGCGCAGGGCAGGGCCACCGGGTCGGACGCGGCGGCGGTGAGGACCGCGCCGGCGACACTGGCCCGCATCGGTCCGTCGGCCACCAGTACGGTGCACACCCCGCGGTCCACCC
The DNA here is from genome assembly GCF_048060315.1 of Micromonospora sp. LOL_013. Lineage (NCBI taxonomy): Bacteria > Bacillati > Actinomycetota > Actinomycetes > Micromonosporales > Micromonosporaceae > Micromonospora > Micromonospora sp. LOL_013. The sequence continues at coordinate 32,046 of NZ_JBHMIQ010000049.1, read as the reverse complement.
GGGCCACCCGGCCGGGCTGGTGGTCGGTGTCGGGAGCCGGCAGGGCACGGTCGTGGAAGGCGTCCCAGCCGAGGGACGCGAGATCGAACGTCATGAGAACCCTTGTCAGGTCGTGGGGTGCCCGCCGGCCGGACCGGCCGGACGACCCCGGTGGGAAGGAGAGGCGGACGGACCGCAGGGGACAGTCACGGTCACCACCACCTCCCTCCGGAGAGCTCTGCCTGACGCGTCACGGCAACGGTAGCCTTCTGACGGCAGCCGGGGAAAGCCAATTCCGCCCAGCCACAACCAGCAGGAGGTTCCGGTGCCCTACCAGGGAGACGTCACCGTAGGCGGCGCGCCGGACGTCCGGGAGCTGACCGGGCTCACCATCACCAAGATCGCGGTCGGGCCGATGGACAACAACTCCTACCTGCTGCGCTGCACCAGCTCCGACGAGCAGGTGCTGATCGACGCGGCGAACGAGGCACCCCGGCTGCTGGAGCTGATCGGTCCGGCCGGGCTCGCCGCCGTGGTCACCACCCACCAGCACATGGACCATTGGGTGGCACTGGAGGAGGTGGCCGCCGCGACCGGGGCCGCCTCGCTCGCCCACCCGGCCGACGCCGACGGGCTGCCCCTGGTCACCGCCACCATCGCCGACGGCGACCGGGTCGCGGTCGGCGACTGCGAACTGGAGGTCGTCCACCTGGTCGGACATACGCCCGGCTCGGTCGCCCTGCTCTACCGGGATCCGCGCGGGGTGGCGCACCTGTTCACCGGCGACGCGTTGTTCCCCGGCGGGGTCGGCAACACCCGCGGCGACCGGCGCAACTTCTTATCGCTGATCGACGACGTCGAGCGCAAGCTGTTCGACCGGCTGCCCGACGACACCTGGTTCTACCCCGGTCACGGGAAGGACTCCACGCTCGGTGCCGAGCGTCCGGCGCTGCCGCAGTGGCGGGCCCGCGGTTGGTGACCCGTCACCGGCGACGCGGCGACGGTCAGATCGTGCGGCGACCGCCGGTCACGGCGAGCACCTCGCCGGTGGTGTAACTGGACTCCTGCGAGGCGAAGAAGACGAACGACGGGGCCAGCTCCGCAGGCTGCGCCGGCCGACCGATCGGCGACGTGGTGCCGAACTTGCCCACCGCCTCCGGCGGCATGGTCGCCGGGATCAACGGCGTCCAGACCGGCCCGGGCGCCACCGAGTTGACCCGGATCCCCTGGTCGACCAGGTTCGCCGCCAGCCCTTTGGTGAAGTTCACGATGCCCGCCTTGGTGGTCGCGTAGTCCAACAACGACGGCGACGGATCGAACGCCTGGATCGACGACGTGTTGATGATGCTGGACCCCGGCGGCATGTGCGGCACGGCCGCCCTGCAGATCCAGAACAACGCGTACAGGTTGGTCTTCAGCACCCGGTCGAACTGCTCGGTGGAGATCTCCGCGATCCCCTTCTCCTGCGCCATCTGGTACCCGGCGTTGTTGACCAGGATGTCGATGCCGCCGAGCTCCTCGACGGCGCGTCGCACCAGCTCCACGCACTGATGCTCGGTGGTGATGTCGCCCGGTACCGGCACCGCCCGCCGGCCGGCCGACTCGACCAGCCGGACCGTCTCCCGGGCGTCGCGCTCCTCCTGCGGCAGGTACGACAGCACGACGTCGGCACCTTCCCGGGCGAACGCGAGCGCCACCGCGCGGCCGATCCCCGAGTCCCCGCCGGTGATCACCGCCCGCCGGTCGGTCAACCTGCCGGAGCCCCGGTAACTCTCCTCGCCGTGGTCCGGCGGCGGGTCCATCCTGGCCCCGGTGCCCGGCGGTGGCTGCTTCTGCACCGGCTGCCCCCGCCGCTGACCGTACTGCTCCGTCGGATCCTGCCGGATGTGCTGGTCGGCCATGATCGTTCGCTCCTCACGGTACGGGCGCAACGGGTGTGAACACCGCAGCCGTACCCACACCACCCCGGACCGAAACCGTCGGCTGGTCCCCCGGCACCGGCATCCACCCCCGGCAGGTTTGAGCCACCCGCCGGCGGGCAGCCGTCGTTCGGCATCACCAGACCCGGCTCTCCACGGCCGGCCGGGACAGGACGGGCGGCGTGACCGGATGGGCACACGGGACGCAACGGACACCGCCGGCGCGATCCGGGCGGCCCCGACCCTCGGACCGCCCCGGCTCTGGCCGCTGGCCGTGCTGACCGTCGGGGTGACCCTGCTGGCGGCCACCGGCGCGCTGCCCCGCTGGCCCGGCCTCGCGCACCTGGTCGCCCTGCCCCCGGTCGACCTGTACACCGACCTGCGGCTACTGCTGACCAGAGCGCCGTCCCGGCCGTGGTTCGCCGCCGGGCTGATCGGGGCGCTGGCGGTACGGGTGAGCGTGCTGGCGCTGATGCTCGGCGGACTGGACCGGCAACGGTTACGCCTGGCCGCCACCGTCTACCTCACGGCGCTGCCGGTCCTGCTGTTCGCCGCCGAGGCCACCTACATCGCCGCCGCCGTCCTCTACTCCCGGCTGTTCTGGGCCGGCGTCGGGCTGATGGCGCTGGTCGTGGCCGTCGTCATCACGCTGCCCTGGCAGGGCACGACGCGGCTGCGCCGGGCCTGGCGGCGCGCCTGGCGCCACGGGCTGCGGGTCGAGGTGACCGTTCCGTACGCGGCCGCCCTGATCGGCCTCGGCGTGCTCGCCGAACAGGTCCCGGCGCTGCAGCTGGTCGCGGTGCCGGTCTCCGGGGCGTTGACCGCGGTCGCGGTCCGGCTGCTCGCCCGCCCGGCACCGGCGTTCCCCCGGCTGCGACTCGCCGGCGCCACCATGCTGTTCCTGGTCGCGACCGCCGTGTTCATCGCCACCAGGTCGGTGCCGGTCACCGACCCGGCCGCACCACGTGCCGGCTCCATCCTGCTGATGAGCGGAATCAACTCCGCCTCCGGCCGGGGCACCATCTTCGGCACCCGCACCGACGTCCTCGGCTACACCTGCGCGCAGACGTTCTACTTCTCCTACGCCGGCCCCGGCGACGGCCAGCCGCAGGGCCGGGCCCGCTGCCCGATCCGCACCGGCGCCCCGTACGACCGGACGGACACCCAGCGGCCGTTCGCCGAGCAGGTGGCCATCTTCGCCGACCAGGTCCGGGACCTGCCCCGCCCGCTGGTCGTCGCCGCCCACTCGCACGCGGTGTGGGTGGCCTGGGAGGCGGTGACCGGCGCAGTCACCGCGCAGGTCGACGAGCTGATCCTGATCGGGCCGTTCCCGGACAGCCCGGCCGGCTACCTCCCGCCTGGGCGCGACGGACCCGGTCGGGTCGGCAGCGACCTGTTCCGGCTGCTGGTGCCGATCTCCGACTGGGTGGACTTCCACTTCGAGCCGGACGCCCCGGCCGCCCGGGAACTGCTCGCCCCGGCCAACGGCGGGGCCACCGTGCTGACCGAGCCGCTGCCACCGCCGGTGCGGGCGGTGGCGGTCACCTCGGCGACCGACCTGCCACTCATGCCGCACGGCTGGCGGCTGCCGGTCGCCCGCAACGTCTGCCCGGTCCGCGAGGCACACCCCTTCCTGCCGGACACCCCGGCGTTCTACCACGAAGTCAACCGGTTCCTCGACGACGAACCGCCGCTGCCCTGCCCACCGTGGCGGGACTGGGGCCGGCCGATGGCGCTGCCGTTCGGCGTACCCCCGATGGACTGACCCCTGCCCACCGAGACCGGGAGGAAACCCATGGCCAGACATCTCGACGACCGGGCCGTCGTCGTCACCGGAGCGTCCAGTGGAACCGGCCGGGCCTGCGCCCACCGCTTCGCCGCCGCCGGCGCCACCCTGGTGCTGCTGGCCCGCCGCCGGGACGCGCTGGAGACGGTGGCGACCGAATGCCGCGGGCGGGGCGGGCAGGTGCTGGTGGTCCCGCTCGACGTGACCGACGCCGACGCCGTCGCCGACGCCGCCCGGCAGGCCGTCGCCCGGTTCGGCCGGATCGACGTCTGGGTCAACAACGCGGGGGTCAACCTGTACGGCGCGGTCGAGGAAACCCCCGCACACCTGTGGCATCAGGTGGTGCGAACCAACCTGTTCGGCACGTACCACGGCATCCGTGCCGCGCTGCCGTGGTTGCGGGACCAGGGACACGGGACCCTGATCACCGTCTCGTCGGTGCACGGCTGGGCGCCGACGCCGCAGCAGAGCGCCTACGCGGCGAGCGCGCACGCGATCCGGGCGCTGAGCGACTGCACCCGGCAGGAGGTTCGTGACGTGCCCGGGATCGCGGTGTGCACGGTGCTGGCGGGGCCGGTGGACACCCCAATGTCACGCAGCGCCGCGAACTGGACCGGTCGGCGGATGGTGCCGCCGGCCCGCCCCTGCCACCCCGACGAGGTGGCCAGGGCCGTCGTCCAGCTGGTCCGCCGCCCTCGCCGGGAGGTCCGCGTCGGGCCCGGTGCCCGGCGCGGGGTGCTCGCCGCCCGGCTGCTGCCGGCGCTGACCGAGCGGGCCCGCGCCCGGGCCGCCCGGCGGACCCAGGTCGCCGACGTCCCGGTCGGCTACACCGCCGGCAACCTGCTACGACCCATGCCGCTCGGTGCCCGGGTCGACAGCGGCCGGCGTACGGCGTACCCCGCCTCGCGTGGTGCCCGATGAGTCCGCTGCTGACGCCGTCGCCGCCCGGCTCGCCGACACCGCCGCCGGCCACCCGGCAGGTCGAGGTGCCGGCCCCGCCGATCTGGCGGGTCCGGGCCGGCGCGCCCTCGGACACCATGTGGACGATCACCAGCCTGTGCTGGGACCGACCGGCGGCGCCGGCCGACCTGGCTCCGGCCGACCGTCGGCCGCCGATCGTGCTGGTGCACGGGCTCGGAGTCGCCGCCGGACTCGGCGTACCGGTGGCGGGTCGGCTCGCCGCCACCGGCACCGTACTGGCCCCGGACCTGCCCGGCTGCGGCCGCAGCAGCAAGCCGCAGCCGGTGCCCGGCATCGCCGAGCTCGGCACCGCTGTGGCCAGCTGGCTGCCCGCCGTGGTCACCGCCCCGGCCGTACTGGTCGGTGTGTCCCTCGGGTGCCAGGTGGTGCTGGAGGCGGCCGCCCAGGCCCCCGACTGGGTGTCGGCGGTGGTGCTGGCCAGCCCCACGGTGGATCCGGGTCGCCGCACGTGGCGCGGCCAACTGTGGCGCTGGCAGGCCGAGCAGACCACCCAGTCCGTCCGGCTCAAGCGGATCCAGCTGACCGACTACCGCCGGGCGGGCGTGGGGCCGGTGCTGCGAACCTTCTCGGCGGCGCTGGCCGACCGGCCCGAGGACACGATCCGCCGGGTCGGCGCGCCGGTGCTGGTGTGCCGGGGCACCCGCGACCCGCTGGTGTCCGACCAGTGGGTCGCCGAACTGCGCCGGCAGGCCCCCGACGCCCGGCTGCGCCGACTGCCCGGCGTGGTGCACGCGATGAGCCACGACAACCCGGCCGAGTTCGCCCGGGTGGTCCACGGCTTCCTCGACGAGCTCGCGACGACCGGCGGAGGTGTCGACGGTGCCCGCACCCGCGTTCCTGGCTAGCTTCGACTCGGCCTCGGCGATGCTGCTGGCCACCGCCGCGTACCTACGGGGTGAGTCGTTTCCCGCCCTCGGCCAGTCGACGCTGTTGAAGCCGCTGGTGAAGGCGACCGACCTGCTGCCGGGCCGGGCCAGGGAGAAGGCGTTCATCGTCGGCGGGCTGACCGAGGCGGTACGGGCCGCGAAGATGGGCCGCATCGACGTGGCAGACGTTTCCCGGTGGGTGACCCGGGAGTACCCGCGGCGCCGCTACCCGGCGGTGGCGGTCGGCTCGTCCAGCGGCGCGCTGGTGCACCTGTGGGCAGCGCTGGGGGTGCCGTGGCTGCCGCAGACCTTCTTCATCCCGGTCGCCCAGCGGGTGCATCCGGACGATCCGACGACCGCGTTGCGCAAAGGCCTGAAGCCGGGCCGGGCGCTGCTCGACGCCAACCCGGACATCCAGCTGCACCACATGCACGACGCCAACCAGGACCGGTTGATGGTGCGGGCGCTGACCTACTTCCGGTTCAAGCGCCGCACTCTGGGTGCGGAGTACGAGGCGTTCCTCCGGGATCGGCTGGCGCCTGGTGGGACGATCATCCTCGCCGACTGCCGCAAGCAGTGGCGGACCACTGCGGTCGGTGAGCGGCATGTGTTCCAGCACGGTGCGGTCGGCGGTGCCACCCAGAACGAGTTCCACCGGGGTGGCCCCCGGGTGGCCGCGTACCTGCACCGCTACGACTCTCCGGTACGCCGGTGGGTCGGTCCGGAACCGGACAGCGTCAGTCCGGAGGCGGAGTGGGGTTTCGCCCCGGAACTGGCTGAGGACGTCGACCGGTTCGCCGCCGAGAACGGCTACCAGGTCCGACGGATCGGGTTCGAGCGGCCGTCGGCGCCGTCGCCGATGGTCGCCGACCTCTACCAGTGGTGGTACCGGCAGCGGCGCATCCCGGCGCGCCGGCTGCTGATCGAATCGTTCATCGTGCTCGACCCGTGGTGGACGTTGCGGACCGGCTCGGTGCCCTACTGGATGACGTTCACCATGGATCCGAGCCTGCGCGACGTGCAGCGCTACCTGGACGAACGGGAACCGTTCGCCGACATCCATCTGGCGCTGTTCCAGAACGGTGTGCCGGACGCGGTGGGCTGGCCACCGCCCGAGCGGTGGCAGGCGGTGCTCGACCGGGCCACCCGCAGCGGGCGCTACCTCGGCCGGAACCTGGCGGACTTCCCCTGTGAGATGTCGCTGTACGCACGGTACGACGAGGCGCTGCAGGCGATCCCGGCCCGGTATCCGATGCCGGGTCACCTGACCCTCGCCCAGTTCGACGACTTCTGGCGGCGGTCCGGCGGGTACCCGGGCGTCAGCTGGGAGTCCCTGACACCGGCCGGGTGAGGCCCCGGGCCGCACCGGACCGCTCAGTTCTGCAGGAAGCCCTGGGCGACCCGGGCCTCGGCCAGCAACCGCGAGCAGGCGGCCGGATCCGACTCGGTGATGGTGGGCACCTCGTCCTCGCCGCTGAGGCTGCGCAGGAACGCGAGTTCGGCGGGCCCGATGTGCCGGACCTTGCCGCTGTCGTGCACGACGTAGATCGGGTTCGGGGTCTGGATGGTGCACTGCACGAGGTACATGACGGTGTCTCCCGGGTCGTCGAGGTCGTCGATAATCCATCGTGGTCGGGGTGGTACCGGCGGTCGGATCGCGGTGACGATCTGCGCTGCTCGGGCGACGATCGTCGGTTTCTGAGCGACGATCGCCGGACCGGGACACTGGCTGTGTCCCCAGTCGAAGCCGTTCTCGGCACCCATGCTGTGGTGGCCCAGTCCGCGTTCGCGCGGGCTGTTCGCGTTGCGGACCGGCACGCCGTGTTCGAGGTGTGATCGGGCCAGCAGTTGGGCGTTCGCCTCCAGCTGGGGTGCGGTGAGCCGGTCCGGCAGGAACCCCTCGTTCTCGATACTGAGCCAGGTGCGGTTGCCGGCCCGCTGTGTCCACGCCCGGATCTCGGTGTCGACCATCTGCGCGATGCGCCCGTCCTTGGCCACGACGAAGTGCGACGACACCCGCGACGCGGGGTTGCGCTGCCAGGCGATGGTGCCCTCGAAGTATCCGGCGGCGATGTGCACCACGATGCCGTGGTGCGCGTCGAGGCGGTCCTCCGGCTCGTTCAACGCACCGGTGCCGTTGCCGCTGTTCACGGTGGGACCCCGCCAGGTAGCGAGATCGGTCCAGATTCCCATGTGGTGGTGCCTCCTTTCCCAGCCGGCGGATGGGGTGGGTGGATCGATTCCGGTCGGCGTCGGAGGAACGTGGGACCGTGGACCGGCTCGGCCGTCGCCTGCCGGGTGGCCCCGCTCACCGGGGCGGTTCCGCTCGCCGGTGCGGGCGCCGCCGCGACATCAGGTCCACTGTGCGCACCGGCTGGCCAGGCCGGTGACTCACCTCGACTGGCACGTCCGGCGACAACTCGACTCCGGTCCTCCCGGTGTCGTCAGTCTTGGTGACCGACGCCCTCCCGACGGTGCCATGTATCGAGAATAGCGTGACTAACAAGCTCCTGACCAGGGCAAATAACTCTGAGTATTGGCGACGATGCGCAGGGTGTGAGTCGCTGCCGACTCTGACCGGATGACACCGGCCCGCCGCCGGAAGATCCTCAGTCCTGTGTGACCGGCAACCAGACCACCGACGGCCGCTGCGGGTCGTGGAAGATCCACCGTTCGCTGCTCCGCAGCCGGGCGGCGGTACCCAGCGGCTCGCCGGATCCCGGGTTCCTCGCCCACCGCGGATGCGCGCCACCGCTGACCTGTACCCGTAACCGCTCCCCTGCTGCCAGCCGGCAGGCGGTCGGCCAGAGGGTCACCGGCACCCGGACCGCCTCGCCGCCCGCCTCGCCATCCACCCGGGACAGTCCATCACAGATGTTCCAGGATCTACCGCGCCGGTCGACGCGGCACAGCCGGACGAACACGTCGAAGTACGCGACGCTGCAGCGGACGTACACCTCGGCCGTCACCGGGCCGATCAGCTCCACCGGCCGGTCCAGCGGCCCGCTCGTATAGGTCAGCACGTCCGGGCGGGCCTCCAGCTCCCGGTTGTTGCGCACCCCGGCGTGCTGGGCGATCAGCATCGGCCCGCCCACCGCCGGAGTCGGTGCGGCCGGGTCGTAGCGGTGCCGGTCCGGCGCCGACCGGGGCGGCACCGACCGGCCCAGCCGACCGTCCGGCCACAGGTACCACCCGGTGGTCGTCACCGGCGGCGGCCAGTCGGCGAGGTCACGCCACCCGGCCCCGGCGACGTGCACCCGCACCGGCCGGTGCCCGGACGCGGCGGGCCCTTCGCCGAAATGGGTCGCGAAGAACTCCGCCGCCTCCCGGTACGCCGTGACGAACAGCCCGGGACTGCCGTGCGTCCACGGCCCGACGGTGAGACGGGGCCGCCGGCCCGCCGCCCGCAACGCCGCGTAGTCGGCCAGCTGAGCCGGCAGGAAGATGTCGTGCCAACCGGTCACCATCGACACCGGGGCCCGGACCTGGGCGACCTCCCGGTGGAAGGTACGGGGCAGCCAGTACGGTGCCGCCGGACGGTGCTGGGTGAGCCACTCCTGGAAGAACGGCACGGTGGCGCCGGTCGCGACCCGGTCAGCCTCGGCCAGTGGCAGGTGCGCCAGACCTGCGGTCAGCCGGGGCAGGCCACGACGTAGCTCACGCTGGCGGGTCAGCCACGGCACCTGCTGGGCCGACATCAGCTCCGCCCAGGTCAGCACCGTGTCCAGCGAGAACCCCCCGCCGGAGTACGTGGAGTCGCGGGTCTGCGCGGCGGTGACCACCGCGACCATCGCCCGCAGGTCGTCGCCAGCGTGGGCGGCCGTGGCCCACTGCCCGAAGCCCTGGTAGGAGATGCCGAAGGTGCCGAGCCGGCCGTCGTACCAGGGTTGCCGGCGCAGCCACTCCAGGGTGTCCAGCCCGTCGGCCCGCTCGTGCAGCAGCGGCTCGAACAGCCCGTCGGACCCGAACGTGCCCCGGCAGGACTGGACGACGCAGTGCCAGCCACGGCGGGCGAACAGCAGACCGAGCAGCCGGACCGGACCGCCCCGACCGTACGGGGTCCGGATCAGCACGGTCGGCGCGGTGCCCGCACCCACCGGCCGATAGTGGTCGGTCCGCAGCCGCAACCCGTCGCGGGTCCGCACGGCGAGGTCACGCCGGATCCGCACCCGCGACGGACCCCCGGCCCCGAACCGCCGCAGGCCCGCAACCCCGAACCGCCGCAGGCCGGCGACACCGTGCCGCCGATCGGGCCGGCCGCCGGCTACGCCGTCAGCGCCCACGGCCACCGTCCCGGGCGGCGGCGCGCACCTCGTCTCGGTGCGCCCGGGTTGACTCGCCCATCGCTGCCAGGAACCGGCGGACCGTCTCCAACTCGTCGTCGGTGAAGTCGGCCATCACGGCGTCGGTACGCCGGCCCAGCGGGGCGAAGAACTCGCGGGCCAGGGTGGCGCCCTCGGCCGCGTACCGCAGCCGCACCTTGCGCCGGTCGTCCGGGTCCCGGTCGCGGTACAGGTGTCCGGCCCGCTCCAGCCGGTCCACCAGTGCGGTGACCGAGCCGGAGGTCAGATTGAGGTGTGCGCCCAGGCCGCCCGGGGTGATCGGTTCCCCGCTCTGTTCGGCATCCATCACCGCGATCAGCGCCTGCAGGTCGGTGGCGTGCAGGTCGTGCAGTGCGGCGAAGGCGTGACCGACGTGGCCGGCGTCGACGGTGTAGCTGCGCAACCGGCGGATGATCTCCGCCACCACCGCTGACCGACCGCTCGGCCGGGTCCCCCATACACCGGCGCCCACCGTGTGCCCTCCGATCCGTGCCCTGGCCTGACCCTATCCCAGCCTGGATATAATCTTGATGAACGAGATACTGGATAACCGTGGGATTTTGCCCCCGCCCAACCGGCGACGAACGAGGTGCACACATGCCCACACCGCTCGGCACCCGGCTGACCGCGATCATCTGCGGCCGGTGGACCGCCTGGCTGGTTCTGCTCGCCGCCGCGGCCTTCTCCGCGCTGGTGATCGGCTTCGCCGGCGACCCCCGCACCGGCGACAACCCCACCGGGGCGCTGCCCGACTCCGCCGAGTCGGTCCAGGTCGCCGAACTGCGCCGGCAACTGCCCGGCGGGCAGGTCAACCCGGCCCTCGTCGTCTACTCCCGCGACGGCGCCCCGCTGACCGCCGACGACGACGCCGCGATCACCGCCGACCGCGAGGCCTTCGCCCGCGACGCCGCCGGCGAGATCGGCCCACCGGTGTACGCCCCCGACCGCACCGCCGCCCTGGTCGCCGTCCCACTCCCCGCCGAAATCGACATCGAACGTCTCGGCGAGATCGTCGACCGGCTCCGCGCCGAGGCCCGCGCTGGACTTCCCGCCGGCGCCGAAGCGGAACTCACCGGCGGTGCCGGCTTCACCGCCGACGTCGCCGCCGCCTTCGACGGCGCCAACGTCACCCTGCTCGCCGCCACCGTCGCCGTCGTCGCCGCGCTGCTGCTGATCACCTACCGCAGCCCCTGGCTGTGGCTGGTGCCGCTCGCCGTGGTCGGCACCGCCGATGTGGTCAGCAACGGCCTCATCGCCATCGTCAGCCGCGCCGTCGACCTGCGGATCGACCCTTCCACCACCGGCATCGTCGACGTGCTCGTCTTCGGTGCCGGCACCAACTACGCCCTGCTGCTGATCGCCCGCTACCGCGAGGAACTGCGCCGCGAACCCGACCGCCGCCGAGCCTTGCGCCGGGCGCTGAGCTCCGCCGGCCCAGCAATCGCCGCCAGCGCCCTGACCGTTGTGCTGAGCCTGCTCACCCTGCTCGCCGCCGTACTCGCCAACGACCGCGCCATCGGCGTCGCCGGCGCCGTCGGCATCACCACCGCCATGCTGTACGGCCTGATCGTGCTGCCCGCCGCGTTGTCCGTCTGCGGACGCGGCCTGTTCTGGCCATTCGTCCCCCGCACCGGCCAGCCCGACCCCACCCGCAGCGGCATCTGGGCCCGGGCCGGCGCGCTGGTCAGCCGCCGACCCCGCACCGTGCTCGCCGGCTCCCTGCTGCTGCTCGCCGTGCTGGCCACCGGCCTGTTCGACGCCCGGATCGGGCTGAGCAAGACCGAACAGTTCCGGGTCAGCGCCGAATCCATCGACGGGCTGGCCACCCTGTCCCGGTCCTTCCCACCCGGCGCCGCCGACCCGGTGATCGTCGTCGCCGACGCCGCCCAGACGCCGGCGGTGCTCGCCGCCATCGAAACGGTCGACGGGGTCGCCAGCGCCCGACCCGCCGGCGGCACCGACGACCTCGCCGTCGTCGAGGTGGTGCTACGCGCCGAACCGGACAGCGCGGAAAGCTACCGCGCCATCCGGGACCTGCGGGCCACGCTCGACTCGGTACCGGCCGCCGACGCCCTCGTCGGCGGCTCCGTCGCCGCGAACCTGGACACCCGCGACGCCGCCCTGCGTGACCTGCGGGTCGTCGTCCCACTGGTGCTCGTGGTGGTGCTGGTGGTGCTGATCGTGCTGCTGCGCTGCATCGTCGCGCCACTGATCCTGGTCGGTACGGTCGTCGCCACCTTCTTCGCCGCCCTTGGCGCGGCCACCACCCTGTTCACCCAGGTGCTCGGCTACCCGGCGTTGGACACCAGCGTGCCGCTGCTGGCGTTCCTGTTCCTGGTCGCCCTCGGCGTCGACTACAACATCTTCCTCACCACCCGGGCCCGGGAGGAGGCGGCGGTCGACGGCACCCGGCAGGGCATGCGGACCGCGCTCGCCGTCACCGGCGGAGTGATCACCAGCGCGGGTGTCCTGCTCGCTGCGGTCTTCACCGTCCTCGGCGTGCTGCCGCTGGTCCCCCTGACCGAGATCGGGGTGATCGTCGGGTTCGGCGTACTGCTCGACACGTTGCTGGTCCGGACCCTGCTGGTGCCGGCGATCGCGATGGTGCTCGGCCGACGGTTCTGGTGGCCGAGCGCGCTCGCCCGCCGCAGCACCCCTCTGCAGGTGCCCGTCGGGGCCGACCCGATGCCGGGCCGGCGCGTCGATGCCGGAGGATAGGAGCATGCAGACCCGCTCCGATCTCCGTAACGTGGCCATCATCGCGCATGTCGACCACGGCAAGACCACGCTGGTTGACGCGATGCTGCGCCAAGGCGGCCAGCTGCACGCCCGCGCCGAACTGCCCGACCGGGCGCTGGACTCCATGGATCTGGAGCGCGAAAAGGGCATTACCATCCTGGCCAAGAACACCGCGATCAGCTACGTGCCCGGCCAGGGCGACCCGGTCGTCATCAACATCATCGACACTCCGGGGCACGCCGACTTCGGCGGCGAGGTGGAACGCGGCCTCACCATGGTCGACGGCGTGGTGCTGCTGGTCGACGCCAGCGAGGGGCCGCTGCCACAGACCCGGTTCGTGCTGCGCAAGGCGCTGCAGGCCCGGCTGCCGATCATCCTGGTAATCAACAAGGTGGACCGGCCGGACGCGCGGATCAAAGAGGTCGTCGACGACACCTACGAACTCTTCCTCGACCTCGACGCCGACGAGACTCAGATCGACTTCCCGATCGTGTACGCCTGCGCCCGCGACGGCGTCGCCTCGCTGACCCAGCCGGCCGGCGGCGCGGTGCCGGATGACAGCGACAACCTGGAACCGCTGTTCCGCACCCTGCTGGAGACGATCCCGGCACCGGCCTTCGACCCGGACGCGCCGCTGCAGGCGCACGTGACCAACCTCGACGCCTCGCCGTTCCTGGGCCGGCTGGCGCTGTGCCGGGTCCGGCAGGGCACCATCCGCAAGGGCCAGACCGTCGCCTGGTGCCGCACCGACGGCAGCCTGCAGAAGGTCCGCATCTCCGAGCTGCTGATGACCGAGGGACTGGAACGCAAGCCCGCCGAGGCCGCCGGACCGGGCGACATCATGGCGGTGGCCGGCATCCCGGACATCATGATCGGCGAGACCCTGGCCGACGCGGACGACCCCCGCCCGCTGCCGTTGATCACCGTCGACGAGCCGGCGATCTCGATGACCCTGGGCACCAACACCTCACCGTTGGCCGGCAAGGTCAAGGGGTCGAAGGTGACCGCCCGGCTGGTCAAGGACCGGCTGGACCGGGAACTGATCGGCAACGTGTCGCTGCGGGTGCTGCCCACCGAACGCCCGGACGCCTGGGAGGTGCAGGGTCGTGGTGAGCTGGCGCTCGCCATCCTGGTCGAGCAGATGCGCCGCGAGCAGTACGAGCTGACCGTCGGCAAGCCGCAGGTGGTCACCCGGGAGATCGACGGACGGGTCTGCGAGCCGGTGGAGCGGCTGACCATCGACGCCCCCGACGAGTACCTGGGCGCGATCACCCAGCTGCTGGCCACCCGGAAGGGCCGGATGGAGCAGCTGGTCAACCACGGCACCGGCTGGATCCGGATGGAGTGGCTGGTACCGGCCCGCGCGCTGATCGGGTTCCGGACCGAGTTCCTCACCGAGACCCGCGGCACCGGCATCCTGCACCACGTCTTCGAGTCCTACGAGCCGTGGTTCGGCGAGCTGCGGACCCGGCCCACCGGATCACTGGTCGCCGACCGGACCGGCGTGGCGACCAGCTTCGCCATGTTCAACCTGCAGGAACGCGGCTCGCTCTTCGTCGAACCGGGCACCCCGGTGTACGAGGGCATGCTGGTCGGCGAGAACTCCCGCGCCGACGACATGGATGTCAACATCACCAAAGAGAAGAAGCTGACGAACATGCGCTCGTCGACCGCCGACGAGTTGGAGCGGCTGGTGCCGCCCCGCAAGCTCTCCCTGGAGCAGGCGCTGGAGTTCTGCCGCGAGGACGAGTGCGTCGAGGTCACCCCAGAGGCGGTACGGCTACGCAAGGTGATCCTCGACCAGACCGCACGGGCCCGGGCGGCGGCCCGCCGCAAGCACCAGAGCTGAACCGCACCGGCCGCTGGGGTCGCCGGCTGCCGGCGACCCCAGCGGCCGGTCACTTGACGATCTCAGCGAGCTCCCGCTTACGGTCCCGGGACGACTTGACCAGGCTGGCCACCGTGGTGACCAGCAGGGTCACGAAGATAACGGTCAGCGACAGCCAGATCGGGATGTGCGGTGCCCAGCCGACCGGATCGCCACCGTTGACGAAGAACAGGGTGTTGTCGGCCAACGCCTCCAGCACCAGCTTCACCCCGATGAAGCCCAGCACCACCGCCAGGCCGTAGCTGAGGTAGACCAGCCGGTCCAGCAGGCCGCCGAGCAGGAAGTAGAGCTGCCGCAGCCCCATCAACGCGAAGACGTTGGCGGTGAACACCAGGTACGGCTCCTGGGTGATGCCGAAGATCGCCGGGATCGAGTCGAGCGCGAAGATCAGGTCGGTGACGCCGATCGCGATCATGACGATCAGCATCGGCGTGAACATCCGCCGGCCGGCCTCGGTCACCGTGGTCAGCCGGCCACCGTCGTAGGAGCCGGAGACCGGCAGCACCCGCCGGCTCCACCGGATCAGCGCGTTCTCGGAGAACTCGTCGGTCGTCTCGGGCTGGCGCAGCTGGCCGATCGCGGTGTAGATGAGGAAAGCGCCGAAGATGTAGAACACCCAGGAGAACTGGGAGATCAGCACGGCGCCTGCCGCGATGAACCCGCCGCGCAGCACCAGCGCCAGCACGACGCCGACCAGCAGCACCTTCTGCTGGTACTTCCGGGGCACCACGAACCGGCCCATGATGATCACAAAGACGAAGAGGTTGTCGACGGAGAGGCTCTTCTCCGTGACGTAGCCGGCGAAGAACTCGCCGGCGTACCGCCCGCCGGACGTGGCCCACACCCCGAGGCCGAAGATCACCGCGAGCGCGACGTAGAAGACGGTCCAGCCGGCTGACTCGCGCATGCTCGGTTCGTGCGGCCGCCGGACGATGATCAACAGGTCGGCGATCAGCACCGCGGTCAGTACGACCAGGCTGACCAGCCAAACCCAGGCAGGGATGTTCACTCGGACCTCCGGCAGGCACAGGGCACCGCCGACCGGAACCGGGGCGGGATGCCCCGGTCTTCGTGGAGGTGCGCACAGCAGTGACTGACGGAGGTCTCTTCCGCCGCCGTCCACCGAACTCTGTCTACCTTGGTGACGACGACCGCTGGTGCCGGGTCGGTCCACCATGCGGGCCAACCGTGCTGACGACACCAACGCGGGGGAATACTCCCCTCCTCCTGCGTCATTGTTGCGCAACTACCGGGCAAACGACACACCGGGGCGGCCTACCGGTGATGACAAGCACAACTCCTCTGCCGTCCTAGGAGGCTAGATAGGCATCGGACGACCGTGGGCATGCCCGTCAGAGCCGCCCAGAAACGGCCCCTCGGGCCGGTCCGAACGCAGCCATGTGGCAGGCTGCCGCCATGGTGCTTGAGATCGCGCTGGTCGATGTCCAGGCCGGCCGGGAAGCCGACTTCGTCGCAGCGTACGCCGCCGGCCGCCACCTGCTGGCCACCACCGACGGCTGCCGGTCGGTACGGATGACCCGGGGGGTGGAAAGCCCCAGCCGGTTCGTGCTGCTGGTCGAGTGGGACTCCGTCGACGCACACGAGCAGAACTTCCGCGCCACCGACCGGTACCTGCGGTGGCGGGAACTGATCGGCCCGTACTTCGCCGCGCCGCCGGTGGTCGAACACTTCGTCGACCTGCCGACGTGACCCGGACCATGCCGATGTCCGGCCGGTCCGGACCAATCCGGAGCCCGCAGTGCGGATAGAGATTGTGACCGCCGGCAGCCGCGGCGACGTCGCACCGTACACCGGGCTGGGACAAGCCCTACGCGCCGCCGGCCACCGGGTCACTGTGGCGACCCACGGCACCTTCCACGGGTTGGTGACCGGCAGCGGTCTCGCCTTCCGTCCGCTACCCGGTGACCCGTACGCCGCCCAACTCACCCCCGGCGGGCGGAGGCTGCACCGGCTCGGCGGCGGGCTGCGCGGCACCGCCGAGTTCGTCCGGCAGGGCCGGCGCTACCTCGACGATCTCGCAACCGGACTGGTCAACGTCGGTGCCGACGCCGACGTGCTGCTGCTGGCCACCACGACCGCGCCGCTGGGCTACTCGGTGGCACAGCGACGCGCGATCCCGAGCCTCGGGGTCTTCCTGCAACCGGTCGCGCCGACCGGCGACTTCCCGCCCGTGCTGCTCGGCGACCGCTCCTTCGGACCGGCCGGCAACCGGGCGCTGGGCGGCGGCGCCGAGGCGGTCAGCGCGCGGGCGTATGACCGCTCCTCCCGGCGGCTGCGCCACCAGCTCGGCCTGCCGCCGGTCCCGCTGGCCAGCCTGCTGAAACAGGCCCGGCGGTCGGGCTGGCCGGTGCTGCACGGGTTCAGTCCGAGCGTGCTGCCCCGACCAGCCGACTGGCGCCCCGGGCTGGAGGTCGTCGGCTACTGGTGGCCGGCCGACGATCCGCACTGGACTCCCCCGCCGGAGCTGACCGGATTCCTGCGCGACGGTCCCCCACCGGTGCTGATCACCTTCGGCAGCATGGCGGTCCTCGACGCCGAACTCCCGGCACTGGTCGGCACCGCGCTGCGCCGGGCCGGCGTACGGGCGATCGTGCAGGCCGGTTGGGGTGGGCTACAGGTCGGCGACGACGGCGTCCTCGCCGTCGGCGACGTACCGCACGACTGGCTGCTGCCCCGGGTGGCGGCGGTGGTCCACCACGCGGGAGCCGGCACCACCGCCGCCGGACTGCGGGCCGGGGTGCCGGCGGTGACCGTGCCGCTCATCGCCGACCAGCCGTTCTGGGCCGCCCGGCTGACGCGTCTCGGAGTCGCCGCCGAGCCGCTGCCGGCCCGACGGCTCACCGCCGACCGGCTGGCCGACGCCATCCGCACGGTGCTCGACCGGCCGACGTACGCGCAACGGGCCCGGCACCTCGCGGGCCGGATCGCCGCCGAGGACGGGCACGCCGCGGTGCTGCGCGCCGTCGACCGGGTCACCCGCCGCTGACCGGATCCGCAGCGGCGGCCGGACCGGCCGCGCCTGCGACCTCCGACACCGTTTCGGGGAAGGCGTGCGGGATGCGTTCCAGGACGCCGCCGGCGAAGACGTCGTACAGCGGCAGCTCCCGCAGATGTACGTAACCGATGTGGCAGTCGCACGAGACCAGTGGGCAGGGGCGCGGGCGCAGTGCGGCCCGGTAGGAGCCGTCGTACAGGTTGCCCAGCGGTTCGGCGACGAAGTGGCACCGGCGTACCGTGCCGGACCCGTCGACCGAGACCACCGACTCCCCGGTGCGGCACGACCGGCCGGCCGACGGGTGCGGGTGCACGCTGTAGCCGAACAGCGGGTCGAGCTCGGTCCACGCCCGCTGCTGGGCGGCGTCGTAGCGGTGCCCGTCGGCGGCGTTGACCCAGAGGTAGACCTCGGCCGGCAGCGCCGCCCGCAGCGACCGGGCGGCCGCCAGGTGCTCGGGCAGGCCGACGACCCCCACCGAGAACCGCACCCCGGCGGTACGCAGCGTGCCGCAGCGGCGCAGGAAGACCTCCCGGTCGACCTGGCCCGGGTGGTACGTGGCCCAGAACGCCAGCCGGCGACGCTGGTCGGTGTCGGCGTCGGCCAGGAAGTCCAGCCGGGCGGCCAGGTTGGTCTGGATCGCCACCCGGCCCACCTGCGGCAGCCCGGCCAGCCGCAGCAGCGCCCGCCGGTACCAGGATCGGGTCAACGCCTCGCCCCACGGGGTGAACAGCACCGAGATCCGGTCGCCGTGCGGATTACGCACGGCCCAGTCGACGAACCGGTCGAGCGCCACCCGGTCGGTGCGCAGCGTTGCCGGGTCGTCGCGGCGCTTGGCGAACGGACAGTACGGGCAGTCGTAGTTGCAGCTGGCCAGCGGACCCCGGTAGAGGATGCTCAGGTCCATCCGGCTCACCGGGCCGGCAGGCCGACCATCGCCGCCCGGACCCCGGTCGAGACCAGCCACGGGCCGATCGCGTCGCTGCGGGCCAGGCCGGACCCGGTCAACGCCAGCCGATCCGGGGTGACCGTCAACCAGCCCCGGTCGACCAGCGTCGCCAGCTGCGGGAAATCGTCGACGGCCCGGGTGGCGAACCGCGCCGCGTACGCCGCCTGGTCGCACCCGTCGGCGCGCAGCAGCGAGGTGATCAACCAGCGCCGGCGCTGCTCGTCGCGGTCCAGCCGGAAACCCACCTCGGCGACGTCGAAGTCGGACTCCGGCCGGCGCAGATAGTCGTCGATGATCGCCCGCACCTGCCCGACGGAGACCGCATAGTCGAACGAGTAGTGCAGGTCGCTGGTGTAGGACCGGGCGCCACAGCCGAGTCCGACCATCCCGTCCTCCTGGCAGGAGTACGCCGGGGCGTCGACGGCCGGCAGCGACGCGCGACGGAAGTGCCGCATCGACAGTTGCCGGTAGCCGGCGGCGCGCAGCCGGTCGACGCCGTGCCGGTACAGCGCCTGCCGTTGCGCGTCCCACTGCGGATCAGGCAGGTCGGCCGGGGCGCGGCGGGCCAGGCCGGTCAGTGGGCGGACGTAGAGCGGGTAAAGGTAGATCTCCTCCGGCTCCCAGCGCAGCGCCGCGTCGAGCGACTGCGCCCAGGTGGCATCGGTCTGGCCGGGGATGCCGTAGATCAGGTCGATGTTCAGCTCCGGGATCGGCTGGTCCCGGATGGCGGCCAGGGCGCGCTCGACCTCGACGCGACGCTGCGGCCGGCCGGCGGCCCGCGCCTCGGCGTCGAGGAAACTCTGCACCCCGATGCTGATCCGGGTGGTGCCGCGGGCGGCGAGCACCGCGAGCCGGTCCGGGGTGGCGGTGGCCGGTGAGGTCTCCACCGCCGTCGGTACGCCCGCCGGCCGGAACCTGTCGACCAGGTCGAACATCGTGGACAGCTCGTCGGCGTCCAGGTAGGTCGGCGTACCGCCGCCGACGGCGACCCGGGCGAACCGGGCGTCGTCGCCGAGCGCGGCGGACACCCGTACCGCCTGGCGGCGCAGCTGGTCGAGGTAGGCGGCCACCTGCCCGGCCGGCGGGTTGGCCCGGGTGAACAGGTTGCAGAAGCCGCAGCGCATCTCGCAGAACGGCAGGTGCAGGTAGCAGAACAGCTTCGTGCGGCGCTGCCCGGACCAGACGTCGGCCAGCACGGGACGCGGCCGCAGCGGCCGGTACGCCGTCTTGTGCGGATACCCGTACAGGTAGCCCTGGTACGGCGAGGCGTCCAGGTCCGCGACGGTCACGTCGGGTCCGGCGTCGCGGCGTCGGACCAGTCGCCGGGGGCGATCACGAAATCGGCATACGGCACCGTCCACACCACCTCGTGGCCGACCCGGTGCCCGCTGTGTCCGTCCTCGCCGTACGCGGTGCCGTGGTCGGCGCAGATGATCGTCAGGCAGGGCCGGCCCCGGGAGCTGGCCAGCGCGAACAACCGCCCAATGTGCCGGTCGACGTATTCCAGGGCGGCGGCGTGGCTGTCCCGGTTGTCGCGTTCGGTGCCCGGCAGGTAGTGCCGGTTCGGCTGGTGCATGGCGGCCACGTTGACGAACAGGAACAGCGGCTGGTCGGCGGGGACGGCCGGGACGACCTCGGCGATCCGGTCCAGCTGGGCCTCGAAGCAGCCGGGCGCGGTCACCCCGAACGCCGACTCCCAGTGCGCCTCGGCGAACAGTCCCGGCAGGGTCGCGCCCAGCGGCGAGGACCGGTTGAAGAACCCGACACCGCCCACGCACACCGTGTGGTAGCCCTCCTTGCGCAGCGCGGTGACCAGGTCGGGTGCGTCGAACACCCAGGTGTGCTCGTCGGTGGTGGCGCTGCCGGGGAAGGCCGCGGCGAACATCCGGGGGTGGCTGCCCGGTTCGGCCGGGGTGGGCAGGAAACCGGTGAAGAACGCCTGATGTGCGGCGTAGGTGAAGCTGGCCGGGCTGTGCCGGCGCTGCCACTGCCCGTCGGGCAGCGCGCGGGCCAGCTGCGGTGTCCGACCGGCGGCGAGCAGCTCGACCGCCACGTCGTAGCGCAACGTGTCAAGCGTGACGAACAGCAGGTCGTGGCTGCCGATCAGGTCCTTCATGCCGACCTCCCCATCGCGGCCGTGGTCCGCCAGGCGGCGAATTGGCCGGTACGTATGGCATGCAGTTGGGCAGCGTAGCTGTCCCGCCCGGCGGCGTCGCGCACACCGGGGAGCAGATCCCCGAAGGCGTTCACCTCCGCCACGGCGTGCCGCCGCCAGTCACTGCCGATCATCAGGTCCACTCCGACGTGCAGGCTGCCGGTGAAGCAGCGGGCCGTGCGTACACAGTCGGCCAGCGCCGCCGCCCACCGGCGCGGGCCGAGCGCCGCCCGCACCGCCGCCGGGTCACCGCGCCGGTTGCCCAGGTGCAGGTTGGTCAGCGGGCCGTCGCTGCTGCGTACCACGAGGTGGCCCGGCTCCCCGGCGATCACCAGCACCCGCAGGTCGACGACCCGGCCGTGCAGGCCGGCCTTCGAAAACCAGCGCTGCACCAGCAACCCGTCCGGTGCCAGCTGGTCCACGATAGAGGCGACCTCCCGCTCGGTGCGGTAGGTCCGCACCCGCAGCGAGTTAAACAGCCGCCCGTCGTCAGCCAGCTCGACCGAGGTGACCGCCTGCACCCGCCGGCCGTGCACGTGCAGGGCGAGCACCCCGGACGCCGACGACCCGTGCACCGGTTTGACGAAGACCCGGGCCCAGCCGACGTCGGACAGGGCGGTACGCAGCTGCGCCCAGTCGCTGGGTGCGGTGTCCAGGATGACCGGTTGCGCCACCCCGGCGGCGGCCAGCCGCCGATGCCCGGCCCGTTTGTCGAACAGCACGGCGATGTCGGCCGGGTCGTTGAGCAGGGTCGCGCCGGCCCGCCGGGCGGCGTCGGTGAGCCGGCCCAGGGCGGCGCGCAGCCCGGCGTACCAGGCGGCACCGCCGCTGATCTCGCCGTGGTCGAGCGGCCGGTCGGCGCCGCGCAGCAGCCGGTCCGCCTCGGAGTCCTCGCCGGGCGAGTCGATCCGCACCGTCGCCCCGCCGGGCAGGGCGACCTCGTCCCCGGCTGCGAGCTCCCGCCAGGACAGCACCCGAACCCGCAGGCCAGCGGCGTGCGCGGCGGCACGGAACGCCCCGACCCGCCGGTTGCCCGGGTTGCCGACCACGACCAGCGGCGTGGTGTGGCTCATCGGGTGAGGTTAACAACCGGTCATTCGCCGACCGAGACGTACCGCCCCCGGTGCGCGTCGACCTCCTGCTGGTCGCTCAGGTCGATGTCGACGCCGGGCAGCGCGGCCGGCAGTCGGACCATCATCGCGTCGGACAGGTAGTGCCGGTGCAGGTCGAGTCGGCGCAGGTGGGTCAGCGGCTGCCCGGCGAGCAGGGCGGTGGCACCGTCGTCGCCGAGAGTGCCCAACGACAGGTCGATGGTTTCCAGGCGGGGCACCACCGCCGCCGCGGTCAGCGCGGCGGCGACCGCGTCGGCGATCTCGGCGTTGCGCAACCCGAGGGTACGCAGCACGGGCAGCCGGGTGCCGTCGAGGATCGGCGCCAGGTCGTCCACTGAGGTGTCACCTTCGTAGTCGGGGGTGCCCAGCCACAGTTCCAGGTGGGTGCAGGCCGGCAGGTCGCTGGCGGCGACGGCGCGGGTGAGGGTGGCCGGCAGCCCGCCGGACTCGATGGCGAACTCCCGCAGCCCGGTGTGGCGCACGGGCTGCAACTGCAGGGACATCGCGCCGCGTACCCGCAGCACCTGCAGCGCCGGGTAGGCGGCCAGCAGCGGGGTGACGTCGGGCTGCAGGATCCAGGAGATCTCGCACTCGTCGAAGGTCATCTCGCCGAGGAAGACGGCCCGCAGGTTGGTCAGCCGGGGCGCGGCGTCGACCAGCAGCTCCAGCGGGAACGCGACGTCCCACGGTTCGCCCCAGTCGCCGGTCACCAGCGTCTCGACGCTCGCCGGGTCGACGGTGTCCAGCCAGGTGGCGAAGAGCTGGGCGAATTCGACCTCGTCCTCCTCCGACGCGCTGAGCCGCCAGGCGACCGGGGTGCCGGCGTGCTGCGCCGCCGTCTGCGGGTCGAAGTCGACCACCGGCAGTCCGGCGAAGTGGGTGATGTGTTCGTTGATGGTCATCGACGGTGCTCCGGGGAGGGCGTGGGGCTGCGGACCCGGCACGATAGCAACCCGGTGCGACGCGGCGCTGCCCGTCGCGCCCTACTGCGGCGACCGCAGTTCACTTGGTTGCCCGGAGTCGGCCACTGGTGGAAGGGCCGCGGCGATGCAGTCGAAAACCCGCTGGAGTCCGTCTCGGAACTGGTCGTCGCGGCTCAGGTGTGGCTGACGCGCCTGCGTTACGATCTTGGTGAAGATCGGGTACTCGCCACTTTTCACCAGTTGGTCGACGTACGGGTGGCTCCGCGCCATCCACTCCGACTCGCTGAGCCCACTGCGGCGCAGCTCCTTGGTCGAGCTGATCTCCTCGCGGACGGTGCCCTCGATGTAGCCGCTCAGCATGGTTATGAGGCCGAGGTTCTCGTCGATGGGGACGACGTCATCGAGCACTCCCATCAACCGTTCGATCAGGAGCAGCTGGTTAGGGCCGAAGCTGGGCAGTGACCGCTGCACGGTGGCCATCCAGGGATGTCTCAGCCACATGGCCCGAAGCCCGTCGGCGTAGCGCGTCAGGTCCGTGCGCCAGTCGCCCGAGGGCATCCCCGCGACGTCGATCTCGCCTGTCACCTGGTCGGCCATGAGATCGACAAGGTTGTCGCGACTCGGGACGTACCGGTAGAGGGACATCGCACCGGCGCCGATCTCGGCGGCGATCCGTCGCATGGTGGCGGCCTCCAGCCCTTCGGCGTCGGCGATCCGGATCGCCACCTCGGTGATCTGCGCGCGGCTGTAGACCGGTTTCGGCCCGTGGGCCGGGCGCTCGGGTCGCATCCAGATGTTCACGTACTCGCCGTCGGTCACCGTATCCACCCCCTCTGTTGCGTACAGAGTACCCAGTCTCTTACAGTGGCCACCATGACCGCGTACAACGTACCCAGTAAGGAGACAGGGGCGGATCCGATCGTCGTCGCCGACGGGCTGCGCAAGTCCTTCGGCACCGTCCCTGCGCTGCGAGGTCTGGACCTGAGCATTCCGAGGGGAACGGTGTGCGGCGTACTGGGGCCCAACGGGGCAGGGAAGACGACCGCGGTACGCATCCTGGCGACCTTGTCCGATCCCGATTCCGGACACGCCCGGATAGCCGGATACGACGTCGTCCGCGAGGCGGGCAGGGTACGCGAGCGGATCGGGCTCGCAGGCCAGTACGCCGCCGTGGACGAGAAGCTCACCGGCCGTGGCAACCTGCGCATGTTCGGACGCCTCTACCACCTGTCCCGCCGCGAGGCGCACCGGCGGGCCGACGAACTGCTCGACCGCTTCGACCTGACGCACGCCGCCGACCGCCCGGTCGCCGGCTACTCCGGTGGCATGCGCCGCCGGCTGGACCTGATCACCAGCATCATCCTGCGCCCCGAGGTGCTCTTCCTGGACGAGCCGACCACCGGCCTGGACCCGCATAGCCGCGTCGAGATCTGGGACAGCATCCGCGAGCTGGTGGCCGAAGGCACCACCGTGCTGCTCACCACGCAGTACCTGGATGAGGCCGACCGGCTGGCCGACGACATCGCCGTCATCGACCACGGACAGGTGATCGCCACCGGCACGCCGGACGAGCTGAAGGCCACGATCGGGGACCGCCTCGACGTCACCGTCGAGGACCCCGCCGCGTTGCCTGCGGCAGCGACGGTTCTGACCGTCCTGACCGGCGCCGAAACCACGACGGCCGGAGTCGACCGGCTCAGCGTCGCACTGCCCGCCGCCGGCACGCGTCTCGCTGACATCGTGCGCGAGCTCGACCACGCCGGAGTCGCCGCCGCCGACGTGAGCCTGCGCCGCCCCACCCTCGACGAGGTGTTCCTGCGCCTCACCGGTCACAGGCAGGCCGTCCGATGACCGCCACCACACCTCTGGGTCGCCTGGGCTGGACGCTCACTGACGGGCTGACCCTGATCGGCCGCGAGCTCACACGGCTACGGCAGGAGCCCGGGCAGATCGTCGCCGCGCTGGTCTTCCCCGCCGTCATGGTGGTGCTGTTCGGCTACGTCCTCGGCAGCGCGATCCAGGTGCCGGGTGGCGGTGACTACCGCGAGTACCTCATGCCCGGCCTGTTCGCGATGGTGACCTTCTCCGCATGGTTGGGGGTCATGACGCGGACGGCCAGCGACGCCACCCGCGGCGTAATGGACCGATTCCGCTCCATGCCGATGGCGCGCTTGGCGGTGCCGTTCGGACAGACCGGCGCCGACCTGCTGACCGGCCTGTTGATGCTGACCATCATGGTGGGTGCGGGACTGCTGGTGGGCTGGCAGCCCCACCGTGGCCTGATCCCCACGATTCAGGCGTTCCTGCTGATGATCGTGCTGCGGTACGCGCTGAGCTGGGTAGGCGTCTATGTGGGCCTAGCGGTCGAGAACGACCAGGTCGCCGACGCGATGGTGCCGCTTGGCCTGCCGTTCACGATGCTGTCGAACGCGTTCGTCCCGACCGACGGCATGCCGGGCTGGTTGCGCCTTCTGGCGGACTGGAACCCGGTGAGCGCGCTCACCGCCGCCTCCCGGGAGCTGTTCGGCAATCCGGGCGCCCCCTCGGGAAACGCGGCCTGGCCACTCGCGCATCCGGTGACCGCCGTCCTGCTCTGGTCGGCCGTACTGTTGGTGACCTTCGTCCCGCTGTCGTTGCGCGCCTACACGCGCCGGGGACGCTGAAGGCTCCTGGTTTCATTACTCTTATGGCGCCAGGCGGGGCGGCTCGTCAGAGTGCGCCCAGCGGCGGTGCCAGCGGGCCGGCGGCCCGCTGCCGCACCAGACGCCCGGCCTCGATCAGCAGGTCGACGAGGCTCACCGCGACGATGACGGCGACCCAGAACTTGGCTGTACGGTCGGCTTCCGGGCTCAGGTAGACCGGTCCGGCGAACAGCACCCAGGTCAGCACAGCGCAGATGGCCAGTCCGAGGAGCATCCCGGCGGTACGGGTCACCGGCCGCCACCGGCCGTGGATGGTGACCAGGAGGTGGTGCACCAGTGTGGCGATCAGCAGGGCGAGCACGAGTGGGCCACGGAGCTGGGCGAACTCACGGTCGAAGGTGAGGGCCTGCACGGCCTGCGGCGCGGCCCCGAGCTGATCCAGCAGCCAGGCCGCGTTGACCAGCACGACCGTACCGGCGACGTAGAAGGCGAAGGCGGCGATCCGGCCGGACCGGACGACGAAGCCGGCGGCCGACCTGCGCGGCCGCCAGGCGAAGCGGTCCGGCCACCGACGTCGCGCCCAGCCGGCGAGGCCGAACGCCACGACGAGGAATCCGGGCCACCAGAACGCCGGCAGCCCGTACGTCCAGTACCAGTCGACGACGTCGGTCGCGGCGGCCACGCCGAGCAGCCAGATCACCAGCACACCGGCGACGCCGAGCCGGACGAAGCGGCGGGTGTCTGCCGGGTCGACGGCGATCGGCGGCTGCCCGTACCGGGCGGCCACCTCGGCAGGGCGGCCGAAGGCCCGCAGCCGGGTCACCGGATCGTCGCTGTCGGCCAGTTCGTCGCGCAGCAGCGTCGTCAGCTCGAGAGCCACGTCCCTACGCTGCCGGCGGGGCAGCAACCGCGCCACGTCGGCGACGTACGCATCGATCAGTTCCTCGGTGGTCAGCATCTACCTGTCACCTTTCAGCAGCTGGCCCATGGCCTCGTTCATCCCATGCCACGAGTCCCGGAGCCGGTCGTACAGCTCTTCCCCGGCGGGGCTGCGGCGGTAGTAGCGGCGTGGCTGCCCTTCGGTCCGCCACTCGCTGACCAGGACGCCCTGGCTCTCCAACCGCCGCAGCAGCGGATAGAGCGTCCCCTCCTCGATCGGGAGGCCGTTGTCGGACAGCGACTGCCGCAACTCGTAGCCGTAGCGGAACTCGCCCAGCTGTGACAGCACCGCCAGGACGACCACGCCCCGGCGCAGCTCAAGCTCCAGCCTGTCGCCAACCATGTGCCACACAGTACTGTGCGCCACACAGGCACGTCCAGTGCCAGGGACGCGGTACGGCGGTCAGGGCTTCGGCCAAGGAGCGCTGCTTCCCGCAACAACGCCCCTGGCAACGGTCAGGCTTGCCCTGCCCCGGCGGGGTGACGGGTGTGCCGCTGCCGGATCCGGGAGGATCGACGCCATGAGCCTGGAGGAGTCGCGCGGGCACACCCGCGTCCTGTCGGCGTTGCGGGAGACACAGCTCGACCACTACGCCGAACACAAGGCGGACGCTGCGGAGATCAAAGCCGGGGTGGCACAGATCGTGCGGCTACTCAAAGGGATCGGCGGCACCCCGGAGTCGTGACCGGCCGCCGACGCCTGCCGGTCGAGGTTCCCGACCGCCCTAGTTCGCCCACACAACGTCAGGCGCGCAGGCCGTCCACGAAGGAGCGCCAAGCGGTGGCGGGGAAGGCCAGCCGTGGACCGGTCGGGTCGGTGGAGTCGCGGACCGCCACCACCCCGCCGGCCGGGGCGACCTCGACGCAGTTACCGTTGGCGTTGCTGCGGCTGCTCTTACGCCAACGCAGCCACTCGGTTGGGGTCGACTCCATGCCGCACCCCCTTTCGGCAGGCGATTCAATCAACTCTCTGCCACCAGCTTAGCCAGCAGATCCCGGCTTTCATCGACCGGCAGCGCCGCCTGCTGCAACCAGCGGCCGATCCGAGCGTAGAGGACCACGTCCTCGTCGTCGGTGAGGTGAATGTCGCTGGTCAACGTCTCCAGCACGACGGTGCGGGGATCGGCCGGGTCAGGGAACGAGTAGAGCGAGAAGCTGGTGTGCGGCATGAACGAGTCGTGCACGACCGCTTCGAGCGGCAGCACCTGGATGGTGACGTTGTCCAGCTCGCTGAGCGCGGTCAGGTGGCGCAGCTGGCCGCGCCGGGTCTCCGGCGGCACGCTGGCCCGCAGCAGGGCGCTCTCGTCGATGACCGCCTCGTAGTGCGGCGGATGTTCGCGACGCAGCACTTCCTGTCGGGCGGTGCGCGCCAAGGTGTCAGCGTTGATGTCGAGGTCTCCGTAGACGTCGCGACCGGAGCGGACCCTCAGCCGGGCGTACTCCGGGGTCTGCAGCAGCCCAGGCACCAACAGTTGCTGGTACTCGAAGATCGTGGCAGCGCTGGCTTCGAGCTCGGTGTAGCCACGCTGGCGTTGACCCATCGACCCGAGCGCCTTCCACCACCCTCGGGTGGCGGCGGCGTCGCGGGCGATGATGATCAGCTTCTCCCGTTCGGCCGGTACGACGTGGTAGACGTCGAGCAGGTCCAGGATGTCGGCCAGGTCGGGTCGGCTCTGGCCGAGCTCCAGCCGGGACAGTTTCGACGTTGACGCCCAGCCGAGCTGGTCGCACACCTGCTCCAGCGTCATTGCGGCCGCGCGGCGCAGCCGCCGCAGCTCGCCGCCGAGCCGTTGGCGTCTGATCGTGGGACTTGCAGGCATCGCCACTTCTGTCCACCTCCATCCGCGACAGAGGGTAAGCGAGCCATCGCCAAACTTCAAGCCTTGATTGTCTGGCAAACCTCCGGAACCATGGGAATCCCATTAGATACAACTTGGAGGAACAGTGAGCGACACTTCAGTTCCCGCGCAGTTCCTGCTGATCGAGCCGGTCGACCCGGCGGACGGAGCACCGAAGTTTCCGGCCATCGGCTGGGGTCTGGAGTACGCTGACGAGGCGCTGGTCTACTTCCGGCACCCGCAGCGGGAGATCCGTGAGGTCGGCGTCTTTCGCACCGTCGAGGACGCCTGGGACTTCTACCTGCAATGGGGCGAGCTGGAGCTGATCCGCCCCGGCGACCCGGGCTGGCCTGCCCCGCCTGCGCAGCCGTCAACACCGCTCGGGCAGGCAGCTCCCGACAACGATCCTGCCGAGGAGCAGCGCCACGACGAGGCAGGTCTCGACGACACCTGGGGGCTGCTGTGGCGGGCCAGTCAGCGCCCCGGGGCCGAGCTGGCCCACCTCTACCGCACCGCCGACCGGCTCAGCTGACTCCGGACCCGGCCCGACAACAAGCTGATACGGCGACCCCACCGCCTGTCGTGCCCGATACGTGGCGTCAGCCCTGCGAGGTGTCCACGAACGAGCGCCAGTTAGTCATCAGGAAGGTCGGCAGCGACCTGACCGGGTTGGTGGAGTCGTGGTCTTCCCCAGGAGGGCTGATGACCTGATACCTCGACATCACGCCACGCGCTCTCCTGGGCGGGAGATGTGCGCCGCGACTCAAACCCCCAGGTCACGTTGTCATACCTGCCTGGGTTACACAGTTGCTTTGGGTTCCAGAGATACTGTCCGGATGAGTTCGGATCAGGTCACCGTCTCTGAAGCCGACGGCGAGTCTTCGCAGGATGATCTTGTTCGGTTCCACCCACAGCTATCGTCCGTCGCAGGTGCTGATGCCGAGGCGATTGCCCTTGGCCAGCGATACTGGGACCTCAGTGGCTTCGACAAGACGTTCGACCCGCCCTCAGTGCTGTGGGCGGAGAAGACGACGTCGCTATGTGCCGAGTACGGAGTTCCCAACAGCCGCATGTACGTACATGCTGCTGCCGGGGTGCGAGCGATGTTGCCCACGTTTCGTTGCCCATCGTGCGATCAGCCGCTCTCACTGAGGTCGCGACAGAACCTAGTAAAGCTACTTGCCGGCGAGGCTCCGGAGCGATGCGTCGACTGCGACGAAGACCTGATCAAGGCCGTCCGGCGAGAGACCACACCTGCGGTGAGGCAAAAGCGTCAGTTTGCGCGCCAGGCGGCTCGACGGCGCGGACAAGCAGAACAGGCACAACAGCAGTGGAAGGTTGCACAAACCGCCTACCTCGCTGAACGGTGTGCCGTCGACGTGGCTTCGGCATGCGACTGGCGCGCGAGGCCGAAAACCTCCCTGCGCACCGAAGCGGTTGCACTGGCTGCGATTCGACATGCCCCAAGCGTTACCCCGATTCCGCCGATGGCCGCCTGGCCGTTACCGCTGGCACCCCTCAATGATCTGACGCCCGTGCTGCTCCGTGGCTGCGATAACGCCGGACTCTTCGCCATCCACCCAAACTCTCCTTTGGCAGCGTTCGTGTGGACCCCGACCTTCGAAGAGGCCGTCGCCGAAGCTGACGGTGACCTTTCGGACCTCACGCAGCCAACCTGGAGCAGTTACTATCTGTCTCTGATCTGTCGATACGTGCCAGGCGGCCCGTCACTCGGCACCGCCGCGAAGAAGCTCGACGAGCATCTACTTAGCAAGCTCAAGCCGGCCACGCTGACCCCCAACCGGCGCGCCGAACTGCTGGAACTAGTCCAAGACCTGATCGCCTGGGAAACCCGCCGCTACTTCGACTTCCAGCTCGAGGAACACAACCTGCCCCCCATCCCAGAAAACCATGAAGCACGCTTCGATGAAGTCGCCCGACGCCTCGCCGCAGTGCGGTCGCTGGCCGAGTGCTATCACATCGCCTGGACTATGGCCCGCGCCGCCGCCGCAACCGCTCAGGCTAAGCAGTTTGCGCCTAAAGCAAACATGACCACGCACGCCGTGAACTTGTTTGAGGACAAGTCAAGTCAAGCGATCGCGAACCCATCTCTACACTTCAAGCCCTACCGGGAAGACACACGCGTGCCCTTGTCGGCACTGACCAGGACCGTGTTCCTCAGCCTGCTCCATGCCGAGCCCATGTCGACAACCCTGGCCGACGCGAACTCGATCATCTCCACGATGCACGCCGAGACCGCCCTGGCTGAAGATGACGACGGGCCATACACTGAGTACGCTCGCACCATCTCGCGGCTTGGTCCCGAGTGCGACATGCAGACTATTTACGCTGTTCTCGGCCGCGAGAGCGGCAACAACGATCCCATCATCGCCGCTGCGGCCACCAGCCTCGTCCTGGTTGTAGAAGACATGCGCATCGTCGCCAGAGACCTACGCCCGTCACTCGCGGCGGCTATCAGCTCGTGCAGGCTGCTGACCACTCACACCCTCGTACGGGACCCTAAGGGCGGAAAAGATGCCATCACCAGCCAGCCCGTGGGCTTGTACCTGGCGCGCCTTCTGTACGAGGCCGCCGTAGCCTTCGGTCGCGAATAGCCGAGCCTCATTGTGGTTCCGACTGTGGTGGGACGAACGATCATGAGGAACCGTCGGATGACGTCCGACAGATAGGTCGAGGGCTTGGCTGCTAGTACTCCAGCCGCGCCTGTTTGAACTGGGGTTCTTGCAGCTCATCGGCGCGATCGACGTCCAAGTCGCACCGGCAATATGGTTGCACATGTCGATGCAATCGACTGCTGGGTCGCGTGGTCGCACCGCTTGTCTGTTGTGGTCGGTCGAGGAGCGGGCAGGCTCCCACGCTTGTGTTGATCGACGAGATCGTGGGCTGGCGGGCAGGGTTGGAGGATCTGTTGGCGCGGTTCGCGCACCGGTTCGGGCGGGCGGAGCCGCGTCGGCAGGCGCTGAGTTACCTGGTCGGGTTGCTGTCGCCGTTGGCGAGTAAGAACGGCTGGACCCTGGCCGAGGCCGCCGGCGACACGACGCCGGACCGGATGCAACGGCTGCTCAACAGATCCGTGTGGGACCCGGACGCGGTCCGCGACGACGTGTTCGCCTACGTGGCCGAGCACCTCGGCCACGACGACGGGGTGCTGATCGTCGACGAGACCGGCTTCCTCAAGAAGGGAGTCAAGTCGGCCGGGGTGCAGCGCCAATACTCCGGAACTGCCGGGCGGACGGAGAACTGCCAGCTCGGGGTGTTCCTGGCCTACGCCGGCCCGTACGGGCGCACACTGATCGACCGGGAGTTGTACCTGCCCCGCGGCTGGTGTGACGACCCCGCCCGCCGTGTCGAAGCCGGCATCGGCGCGGACGTCGAGTTCGCCACCAAGCCCGCGCTGGGGCTGCGGATGGTCGAATGCGCCCTCACCGCCGGCCTGCCGGTGAAATGGGTCACCGCTGACGAGGCCTACGGACAGGACTCCAAGTTCCGGACCTGGCTTCAGCAGCGACGCATCGGCTACGTCCTGGCCGTGCACCGCAACCAGCGGATCCCCGCCGTGACGGGCAACTCCCGCCCGGACGTCCTCGCCGACGACGCGCCAGCCCTGGCCTGGAAGCGCCGCAGTTGCGCGACGGCGCCAAAGGACCATGACTCTACGACTGGGCCGTGGCCTCCCTGCCCGGCACCACCGACGGCTACGGCCACTGGCTGCTGATCCGACGCGGCATCGCTGACCCCACGGACCTGGCGTACTACCTGTGCTTCGGCCCCGCCGACACCTCCGATGAGGACCTCATCCGTATCGCCGGGACCCGGTGGGCGATCGAGGAGTGCTTCCAGACCGCCAAGACCGAGATCGGCCTGGATCACTACCAGGTACGTCGGTACGACGCCTGGTACCGCCACATAACACTGAGCCCTTTTCATGCTGCGTAGCGGTCGGTCTCGACGTGGTGCAGAACGAGGATGGCCTG
>NZ_JBHMIQ010000048.1:0-50115 GCF_048060315.1 Micromonospora sp. LOL_013 | reverse complement strand
CGGGCAGCGACACGCCGAAAGTCGTCACCCGCCCACGGCCGACTTTGATACACGCCCTAGCACGGTCAGCGCGGGAACGGGCGGCTCGGGCAGGGCGCGGACCAGCCGTAACAACGTCATCCGGCCTACGTGGGGCCCGAGCCGTCCCGCGAGCCGGGCACCGGCACGCCCGCCCAACGCCAACGCGACGGCTTCCATCCCGTTGCGCGCCAGCGTACTGAACCGGCCGTGGCGTACCGTCACACCGTCGATCTGCTCGGCGAAGATCCGCCGTAGGCAGTCGTCCATGGTGCAGAAGAACCGCCGTACCCGTAGGTGCAGCACGGTCTCCCGCCCGGCGACCGGCGCGTCGAGCAGCCGTCGTTCGTACCGGCTGTGCACCCGCCGGGACACGGTCGAGCAGTCCGGGCATCTCGCGCCGACGCTACCTGGCTCGGCGTACACCCGCACCGTCAAACCCGTGGCCAGCACATTCGAGATGCGTAGCCCGGACAGGTGCGAGAAGACGACAGCAGCAACATCCACTATGGGCACGAATCATGATCTACCATCGACCATCCGCGATCACCGAGACCGTGCCAGAGCCAGATCAGAAAGACCGTTGACATGCCCTACGAGGGATTGCAACAACAGTGGTCCGGGCTGATGCGTTCCCTTGCCCGGGTCCTCATCTGCCCTACGAGGGATTGCAACTGAAATGTCAACGGTCTTCCTGACCTGGCTCTGGCACGGTCTCGGTGATCGCGGACGGTCGATTAATCGGCGAGTAGGACGGGTCGGCGGAGCTGCTCTCCGGTCGGCGGCAGCTTCCGCCGCTGCCGGCGCAGGTGCCACCCGAACTGCTGCACGGCTGATCACAAACGATGACCACGGGGGACACCAGTCCTGCCACCGCACCAGGTGGGGCGCTGGTCGGTGAGCGGAAACTCGCGGCGGCAGGGACCTGCTGGGGCGATCGTCGGAGGAAAGTGATCACCGCTCGCTACGTTCCTCTAACGGCAAGTTGACATTGACGGATACCGGCGACAGTGGCAGCCTGCCCCCGCGCACCAAACCGGGCGACACGGCCGCGCCTCCAGCACCGCGAACCCGGCCGGGGGAGAGCGGCACCTCGACCACGGAAGCACGTCCCACTGTCTGGACTTTCGGCCCGACGCGGGTACCCATGATCAAAACTTATCGGGACAGGACGGGTCACCCCTGGACTGGCCGGGACGTGAGGGATGCTCGTCGCACGAGCACCCACCGAGCACCCAACCAACCACAAGGGACGGAAAAGCGAAAGGGCCTGACTGCCGTTTTGGCAGGTCAGACCCCTGTTGATCTCGCGCGCCCGAAGGGACTCGAACCCCTAACCTTCTGATCCGTAGTCAGATGCTCTATCCGTTGAGCTACGGGCGCAGGTGCCTGGCAAGCATACACGCCTCGCCGAAGCGCGGAGACTCCGGGATTCGAACCCGGGAGGGGCTTTAAGACCCCAACCGCATTAGCAGTGCGGCGCCATAGACCAGACTAGGCGAAGTCTCCCCGGCGGCCGCTCCAGACCACCGCCGGTCGAGGATACAGGGCACGCCGCGCCCGGGGCAAAGCACCTCCCCGGCCGCAGCCAACGTCAGTGCGGCGCGACCGATGTCGGCGCCGTCCGGTCGGGAACGGGCAGACGGCCTGGACGTACGACGACCAGGAGCACGATCAGCGCGGCCAGCACGCCTCCGGTGATCACCGTCGCCATCGCGATGCTGCCGGTGCCGAGTAGCCCGACGACCGGCGCGGCGAGTGCGCCGACACCGAACTGCACCGCCCCGAGCATCGCGGATGCGGTTCCGGCAGCTTCCCCGTGGCCGGCCAGGGCCAGCGCGGGAGCGTTCGGTAGCGCGAACCCGGCTGCGGCGAGAACGGCCCACAGCGGGATCAGGACGCCTGGTAGCCCGCCGACGTTCGTTGCCGCGAAGCCGAGCAGGATCAGCCCGCAGACCAGCCCGGCGATCAGTGAGGTCCGCAGGATCTGCTGCGGTGAGTAGCGGCGGAGCAGCCGTACGTTGAGCTGGGTGGCAGTGATCATGCCGACCGCCCCGGCCCCGAACGCGATACCGAACTGTTGCTCGTCGAGCCCGTACTGGTCCTGCAGGACGAACGACGAGCCCGCGACGTACGCGAACAGCGAGGCCATCGAGAAGCCGGCGACGAGCACCAGGCCGACGAAGATCCGGTCCCGGAACAGGCCTCCGTACACCCGGAGGGTGTCCAGCACCCGGGCCGGACGGCGGCGGTGCGGCGGCAGCGTCTCGGGCAGCCCAAGGGCGGTCACCGCGATCAGGGCGAGACCCAACACAGCGAGCGCGGCGAACACGCCCCGCCAGTGCGTCCAGCTGAGCAGCGCGCTGCCGAGGGTCGGCGCGAGGACCGGCGCGACGCCCATGACCAGTAGCAGTCGGGACAGTACGCGGGCGAAGGCGATCCCGCTGAACATGTCCCGGACGACCGCCATCGCGATCACCGCCGCCGCGGCGGCTCCGAAGCCCTGGACGATCCGCAGCGTGCCGAGCACCGCAATGTTCGGCGCAACGGCGCACAGGACCGAGGCGAGCACGTGCAGACCGGTGCCGACCAGCAGCGGCCGGCGTCGACCCCACACGTCCGACAGCGGCCCGATGATCAACTGGCCGATGGCCAGCCCGGCGAGTGTGCCGGTCAGCGTCAACTGGACGCCGGCCGCGGTGGTCTGCAGATCATCACTGATTGCCGGAAGTGCCGGCAGGTACATGTCGATGGTCAACGGGCCGACCGCGATGAGTGTGCCGAGCACCAGGATCAGCCGGATCCGCTGCCATGGGCTGAGCGACTCACCGGGAGTCGGCTCCACGACGGGGACTGGCGCGGACCCGCCGGGCCGTTGGGCGAGCGCTGTCATGATTCCTCTTCCGCGGAGGCGCGTCGTCTGCGCACGGTAGGCGCGGGTTGTCGCGACCCGTCTGGTGGGCCAGTGCTGCCGCTGTGCAGGCGCGCAGCCAATCTCACAAGCTGGCCGTCGCGCTTGCCATTCCCGTTCCGGCGAACGGTGTGGCGTGTCACAGCGGCGCGAACAAGGCACTCGGTGGCCCGGATGTCGGCCACTGCACGTGTGGAGGGCCGCCGTCGGCGGTGCCCGCGGCGGGAACAGGCCCACCGGCCCACCCAGGTCCACCGGCCACCCAGGCCAACGCTGGGTGGCGGGCGTCCACCCGATCATCGTACTGACTATGACAGACGACAATGCATATTGTGTACGTCATATCTTCGTGCGGCAGGTCGCTCCGTAGGGCGCTATCAGAAATAATCGGTCCGGAGTCTTGTCGTGGGAACCGTCGAAGCCTAATCTCTGGCATCACCGATGCGCGACTCGCGTCGCCGGTGCGGCGCCTGCCCGGCGTCGCCGGACAGCAGGTGTCCATCGACGGAACCCCGTCGTGGAACACCGGCCCGACCGGCCCGGAATCCCCCGGGGCAACCCCTTCGGTTAAGGAGCCAGCCTTGCGTATCCGACTCACCCTGGCCATTGCCGCGACCGCGCTGGTCGGCGCGTTCGTGGCCCCGTCCGCCGCGGCTGCGGCACCGCAACAGATCATTGGCGGCGGCACGGTCTCCTCGGCACCGTGGGCGGCCGCCGTCTTCCAGAACGGCTCGTTCGCCTGTTCCGGCTCGATCATCGCCTCACGGTGGGTGCTGACCGCGCGGCACTGTCTCGGCGGGTCGATGTCGGTGCGAGTGGGCAGCGTCTACCGCTCCTCGGGCGGCGCGACCAGCACGGTCAGCGCCAGCTACGGCCGGTACGACCTTGGCCTGCTCTACCTGAGCTCGGCAATCTCCACCAGCTACGTCACGTTGGCGTCCAGCAACCCACCGGTCGGCTCGACGAACACCATCTACGGCTGGGGCCGGACCTGCAGCAACTGTGACGCCTCGGCGCAGCTGAAGGTCGCCTCGGTGCGTACCACGACGAACGGCGCGTCCGACGCGTACGGCGGCCCGGCGATCCGCAGCACCGGGGTGAACGGCGTGGCTTGGCGGGGCGACTCCGGCGGTCCGCAGTTCTACAACGGGCAGCAGGTGGGTGTCTGCTCGACCGGCAACGGGTCGACGTACCAGAACTACGCCTCGGTGGCGTCCAGCCGGAGCTGGATCCGCTCGGTGACCGGGGTCTGAGGCTGTGACGACCGCGGCGGCCAACAACGGCCGTTCGGTACGCGGGCGGTCGGTAGGCGTCCCGCGTACCACCTGATCCGCCGGTTCGGTGGCCGCTGCTCGCAGCGGCCACCGAACCGGCGCCGGCTGCCATACCTGTACCGGCTCGCTTCGGCCGGCGATCGACATCGGTGGTTGCTGGTGGAACCTGAGCCTCGTGCCGGCGGCGCGGTAGGTTTCCGCGGTCACGGCGACATGGCCTGGGGCGGCATGCGCCTGCAGCCGAGCGGCTACGTTGATCAAGTCGCCGGTGAGGAATCCGACTCCGCCGTCGACTGCACCCGCAGTGTCGATGGCCGCCGATCCGGTGGCCACTCCGACCCGGATCCGTACCCGCGCGCTGTCGGGAAAGTCGGTACGGCGGACCGCGTCCGCGAGTTCGAGAGCGGCCCGCACCGCCGGGTACGCGCCGCCATCGCCATGGTCATCGTCGTTGCCGGCGATGCCGAAGACCGCCATCACCGCGTCTCCGATGTACTTCTCCACCACTCCGTCCCACCGTCGAATCACCGTCCGCACCGCGTGGAAGTAGCGCAGCTGCACGTCGCGAACCTCCTCTGGGGTGAGCCGATCGGACAGGGCGGTGAAGCCGACCATGTCGACGAAAAGCACGCTGACCGTGCGACGGCGGGTCCGGGCGGCTGGAACGGACCAGCCAGACGGCGGTTTCCGTCGCGCTCCGCAGTTGGGACAGTAACGGTGGGTCGACCTTACGGGGGTACGGCAGATCGGGCCGGCTGCGTGGGTCGGGCCGGTGGGGCGGCGGTAGTTGCGGCGGAGCGTCCTCATGATCGCCTCCTGCGCGGTGATGGTGCTTTAGTCCGCTCCCGGGTGGACCTGATCCGGTCCGTGTGGACCGGCGTACGGGACGGATGGCTGAAACGGTCGCAGCCCAGCGCAGCCCTAGGATCTGTAGAACGACGTATGTCAGATACTCCCACCCTTTATGTCGGTGATCGGATTGACACAGTCACGCGATGGCAGGTCGCTGGCCCCCAGCTCCGACGAGGTTCCCTTCGTCGGGCGGCAGGCTCAGCTGCAGGTGTTGCACGAGTCGCTACGTAGGGTCGAGCGGGGGAGCACGGCCGCGGTCTTCGTCATGGGCGAGAGCGGCATCGGTAAGTCGCGGCTGCTGAGCGCGGCCAGCGACCGGCTCCGTGCTGCCGGTGCGCTGGTGCTGTCCGGGGCATGTCTGGACATTGGGGACTCATCACCACTGCACCCACTTCGGCAGGCTCTGCGGCGTTATCAGCCGGCGGCCGGCCGGGCCGGCGTTCTGTCCGGCGCTGCGGCCCGCGAGTTGATCTCGGTGCTGGACGGCGAGGCTCGGCACCCCGACGGAGCCGGTGACCTGCTGGAACGGCTAACCCGTGGGCTCGGCGCGGTCGCCGCCGGACGGACCCTGGTGCTGGTCATGGACGATCTGCAGTGGGCCGACCTGACCACCCGGCATTTGCTGCTGTACCTCCTCGCCGGGCTGGGGGACGTCCGGCTGCTGCTGCTCGGCGCCGCACGGACCGAGACGCTGCGGGGCGACGACCCGATCCGCCGCATGCTGCTGGAGTTACGCCGGTCCCGGTCGCGTTCCGGCGCGGTCGACGTGTTGGAACTGGAGCCGCTGGACCGGACGGAGACCGCCCAACTCGTCGCGGAGCTGCTCGGCGGCGACCCGGAGCCGGACCTGGCCGAGTCGGTGTGGCGGCGCAGCGGTGGGGTGCCGTTCCTCGCCGAGGAGCTGGCCCGGGACGCCCGGGACGGCCGGGACGGCCTGTCGGAGACCCTGCGCGAGATCGCCCTGGCCCACGTCGACGCCCTGCCGGCCGACGCCCAGCTCGTGTCACATGCGGTCGCCGCCGGCGTCGAGCCGGTCGCCCACGACCTGCTGGCCCGGGTCGCCCAGCTTGGCGAGGACCGGCTGCTGCAGGCGGTACGCGAGGCGGTCGGCCAGCGGGTGCTGTTGTCCGAGCCGGACGGATACCGGTTCCGCTACCCGCTGATCCGGGAGGTCCTGGAGCCGCGGCTGCTGCCGGGGGAGCGGGTCCGGTGGCACCGGCGGTACGCCGAGGCGCTCGTCGCCGGCCCCACCGGTGACCTGCGGCATGCCCGGTTGGCGTACCACTGGCGGGAGGCGGGCGAGACCACCCGGGCGTTGCCGGCCGTGGTCGCCGCCGCCGAGGAAGCGGAGCGCCTGTACGGTTTCGCCGAGGCGTTCGAGCACTGGGCCAGCGCGGTCGACCTGGCCAACCAGGTCCCGCCTGCCTGGCTGGTCGAGTTCGACGCGACCATGCTGGGCCGACGCGCGGCGGAGGCGGCACACCGCAGCGGCGAGCACGAGCGCGCGCTGGCGTTGCTGGAGCAGTTGGCCACCAACCTGTTCGGTCCGCCGCCGTCCTGGCTGTACACCCTGCGGGCGCGGTACCTGACGGCGGTCGGTCAGCTGGCCGAGGCGGAGCGCGAGTACGACCGGACGCTGGCTGCGGCCGACGCCGACGCTGGCGAGCGGGTCGCCGCCGCCGCACACTCCGCCGATCTGCTGCTGCAACTCTGCCGGTACGCCGACGCCGGCCGGCGGGCCCAGGAGGCACTTGACCTGGCTGCCGGGGCGCCCGACTGCGCCTCGGCGATGGTGCTGGCCGGGGTGACCCTCGGCTATAGCCAGGCATACCTCAACGACCCGGCGGCGGGCAAGGAAGCGGTCCGGCAGGCGCGGCGTACCGCCGAACTGACCGGCGGCCCGGCGGACGTCGCCGTCGCCGACCTGCAGCTCGCCGAGCTGCTCAGTGGACACCTCAACGAGTTGGAGGAGGGAGTCGCGGTCGCCCGCCACGGCGCGGAACGGGCCGAGCGGGTCGGGCTGGCCCGCACCTACGGCACCCGGTTGCTCTCCGCCGCCGCCAACGGGCTGTTCCGGCTCGGCCGGTGGAGCGAGGCCGAGGAGGTGATCACGGCCGCGCTGCGGCATCGGCCGTCCGGGGCGGACGCGGTCGAGCTGCTGCTGGCCCGTTGTCGGATTCATGTGGGTTTCGGCCATCTTGATGGTGCGGAGTCCGACCTGGAGGCGATCGAGACCCTGCTGGCCGCTGGCGGTGGGATGCGGCACATGCTGCCGTTGCTGACGTTGCGCGCCGGGCTGGCCATGTGGCGTGGCCGGCATGCTGAGGCGCGGGAGGCGGTACAGCAGGGCATCGACCTGGCCGAGCGGCACTCGGGTGACGTCTGGTTGCAGGCGCCGCTGGTCTGGCACGGGCTGCGGGCCGAGGCGGAGGCCCGGTCCAGCGGGGCACCGACCGACCCGCAGGCGGTGCAGCGTCTGGTCAAGGTTGTCGGCCGGATGGAGCGCAGCAGCAACACGGAGACTGCGGCACCGGTGCGCGACGCGGTGATCGGCTACCGGGAGCTCTGCGCCGCGGAGATCAGCCGGATCGACGGCCGGTCGGACCCGGTGTTCTGGTCGCGGGCCGCCGAGGTCTGGGAGCGGCGGTGCCATCCGTACCCGGCGGCGTACGCCCGGTTGCGCCAGGCCGAGGCGCTGTACGCGATCCGTACCCGTAACGCGGACGCGACCCGGGCGCTGCAGGCGGCGTACCGGACCGCCCGACGGCTCGGTGCCCGTCCGTTCACCGAGGAGATCAAGGCCCTGGCCGCCCGTGCCCGGGTGGCGTTGGGCGCGGGTGAGCCGGAGCCGATGCCCGAGATGGACAGCCAGGAACGGGTCACCCTGCGGGCCGGTCTGACCAGCCCGCCGACGGTCGGCGAACGGGTGGCTCGGGCGTTGGTCAACGACCGCGTGAAGCGGACCTCGATGGTCGAGCGGGCCGGTCAGGTGCTCGCCCCGGGCGGTCCGGACGAGCTCGCGGCGCTCACCGACCGGGAGCGTCAGGTGCTGGAGCTGGTCGCGGAGGGACGGACCAACCGGGCGACGGCCGAGGTGCTGTTCATCAGCGAACGTACGGTCGGTGTGCACGTGTCGAACATCCTCAACAAGCTGCAGGTGAGGACGCGAGTGGAGGCGACTCGGGTGTTCATGCGTAACCAGCCGCGTGCCTGACACCCGACTGTGAACCTGCCAGTCCGGTGCGTGGCGGCCGCCGACCGGTCGGTCCACCCCGGCCGGTTGACGTCTCGGCCGGAAAACCGCACACCGGGGCGGCGGATCGGCCAGTGAGACACCCGTCGTTGCGCCGATACCTGCGGGTTGGCAGCGGCTGCCACTGTAGGGACCGACCATTTCGGTGACGACCGCCCGCCGCCCGGGGCGAGGGAGCACTGCAGACTGGAGGTGTCCGATGTCAGAACTCCGCTGGGGTCACGTGCACGACCAGGTCATGGAGGTCCTCGACCACCGGCCGATCGACGTCGCCGGCGTGGTCGAGGATCTGGCGGCGCTGCAGAAGCTGCTCGAGTCAGCCACGCCGAGTGACAGCGACAATCCGGTGGCCGACTTCAACCATCTCTACTGGGTGATCACCAGCACCATCGACGAGCGACTGCAGGCCGGTGAGTTCGCCGACCCTGCCTTCCTCACCTTGCTGGACATCGAGTTCGCGGAGCGGTACTTCGCGGCGCTGCGCTGCTGGGGCAACCGGGGCGACACCCCGGCGGCCTGGGAGGTGCTGTTCAGCCGGCTGCGCGACGAGAGCGTACGGTCGTTGCCGTCGGCCGCCGCCGGGGTGAACGCGCACATCAACTACGACCTACCGTTCGCCCTGCTGAGCACCTGGGCCAAGCTCGGGTCGAGCCCGGACAACG
Organism: Micromonospora sp. LOL_013; assembly: GCF_048060315.1. Taxonomy (NCBI): domain Bacteria; kingdom Bacillati; phylum Actinomycetota; class Actinomycetes; order Micromonosporales; family Micromonosporaceae; genus Micromonospora; species Micromonospora sp. LOL_013. The sequence goes on along the minus strand of NZ_JBHMIQ010000048.1, from coordinate 41,145 downwards.
ACGAGCAGCACCGCGACTACCTCTACATCAATGAGATCTTCTTCGACCGGATCCCGCAGCTGCGGCGCAGCTACCTGAGTAGCTGGCAGATTTGCCTCGACCGGCTCAACGGGCAGGTCGACGACTGGTACCAGAACCGGTTGGTGGAGTTCACCCGGGACATCGCCTGGCGGGACGCGGCCCGGATGTGGCCGATGCGGGACAACCCGACGATGCTGGAGAGCGAGCGGTTGCGGATGGACCGGCACACCGCATTCCTGGGCTGGGCGTTGCTCTCGCCGGTGGGCAGCCTGCTGCAGTGACGCCCGGCCGGGTGCCTGCCGGTCCGCTGCCGGTGGTGTCCGCTGTGGACGGGCACCCGTGGTCAGGCGGTCCGGTCGAAGCTGTCCCGGGCCGCGAGTACCGTCGGCATCTCGCGTTCGACCAGCTCGATCAGGTCGACCAGCTTGCCGGCGACGGCGCGGCCGAGCGGGGTGAGGCTGTACTCGACGCGGGGCGGGATGGTGGCCTGGACGTCCCGGACGACCATCCCGTCGCGCTCCAGCGCTTGCAGGGTCTGAGCCAGCATCTTCTCGCTGATGCCGTCGACCCGGCGGCGCAGCGCGTTGAACCGGTAGTTGCCGGCGAACAGGGCGGCCATCGCTAGCGTGCCCCATTTGCCGGTTATGTGGTCTAGGGTGGCTCGTGACGGGCAGCTGCGGGCGAAGACGTCGGTCACCAGGGCGGCCGTCGGGTCGTCGGTCGGCGGGCTGGATTCGCTGTGCGGTGCGGGCGCGGACCGGCTGGCCATGTTCCCAGGGTATCTCCCAGCGATGCGTCGAATGGGCCACAGCACTTCCTGAACTGCTTGCGCTTCCGAAAAGTTAGTGCAGGCTGGTGGGTGAGGGCGATCGTGGGGCCGCCCCGCAGGGACCTAGGAGCTGACATGATCACTGTCACCGGTGCCGCCGGCCAGCTGGGCCGGTTGGTCGTCGACGAGTTGCTGGACAGCGGACTGCCACCGGCGCAGATCGTCGCCGTCGCACGGAACCCGCAAAAGGCCGGCGACCTCGCCGCGCGCGGCGTACAGGTCCGGCACGGTGACTACGACCAGCCGCTGACCCTCGGGCCGGCCCTGGTCGGGACCCGCAAACTGCTGCTGATCAGCGGCAGCGAGGTCGGCCGGCGAATCGACCAGCACCGCAACGCCGTGGCGGCGGCGAAGGCGGCCGGAGTCGACCTGATCGCGTACACCAGCATCCTCAACGCGGACACCAGCAGCGTCCCGTTGGCCGCCGAACACCTCGCCACCGAACAGATGATCCGAAACAGCGGCCTGCCGTTCGTGCTGCTGCGCAACGGTTGGTACCTGGAGAACTACACCGGTTCGGTGCTGCCGCAGGCGCTCGCCACCGGCAGCGTGCTGGGTGCTGCCGGCTCGGGTCGGGTCGCCGCCGCGACCCGGGCCGACTTCGCCGCCGCCGCCGTCGCAGTGTTGACCGCGCCAGCAACAGCCGGCAGCGCTGACACCGCCGGAACGGCCGGCACCGTCTACGAGCTCGGTGGTGATGAACCCTTCACCCTGGCCGAGCTGGCCGCCGAGATCAGCCGGCACAGCAGACGGGAGGTCGGCTACCAGGATCTTCCGGCCGACGTGTACGCCAGGGCGCTGACCGACGCCGGCGTGCCGGAGGCGTTCGCCAGCATGCTGGCCGCCTCCGACGTCGGCATCTCCCGGGGCGATCTGACCACCGACAGCGGCGACCTCGCCCGACTGATCGGCCGGCCCACCACGTCGCTCGGCGGCGCTCTCCGGGCCGCCCTGGCCAGCCTACCGGGCTGATTCGCCGTTCGGCAGTTGGTAGTTGGTGACCAGCAGATCCCAGCTGCCCCGCTTCGCCGACTGCAGGTTGATGTCCCGGCGGGTCGCCATCCGGGCGATCAGGAAATCCGCGCCGAACAGCTCCCGTACGAACGGCGTGTCGCTGTTGGTCAGGGTCAGTCGGACGCCGCGCCGGCTGGCCCGTACCATCGCGTCCCGCAGTCGCACGTGATCGGCCGGCCCGAACTGCGCCGAGGTGTACCGCCGGAAGTCCGCCCACCCGCCGAGCGGTACGTACGGCGGGTCCAGGTAGACCCAGTCGCCGGCGGTGGCCTCGTCGAGTTGCTCGGCGAAGTCGGCCACCCGCAGCTCGGCACCGGCCAGCGCCTGCGCGGCGTCCAGCAGCACCCGCCGGTTGTAGTACGGCCGGTTGTAGGCGCCGTACGGCGCGTTGAACTCGCCCCGTCGGTTGACCCGCCACAGCCCACGGAACGCCGTCTTGTTCAGATAGATCACCCGGACCGCGCGTTCCAGATCGGAACAGTCCGTCGGCGAGCGACGGCGGACCGCCGCGAAGTGCTCCGGCGTGTTCGGTTGCTCGTCCAGCAGCCGCATCACCGCTTCGGGGTCGCGGGCGACCTCCCGGAAACAGATGATCAACTCCGGGTTGGCGTCACTGAGCACCGCCCGCCGCGGCGCCAGCTCGAAGAAGACCGCTCCGCTGCCGAGGAACGGCTCCCGGTAGCTGCCGGTGAACGGTGGCGCGGCGGCGACGAGGGCGGCGGCGTACCGAGTCTTCCCGCCCGCCCACTTGAGGAACGATCTACCGTCCGCCCTGGTGGTGGAGCGCGCGGACCTGGCGCCGGCCCGGATCATGGAGCGGATCATACGGGGCGGTGACCCGCCAGGCGTAGTGCGGCGAGGCGAGGAACTCGGCGAGCAGGCTCGCCGAGCCGGGAGCGAACGGCCGGCCGTCGCTGATCTGGTCCGGCCGTAGGAACTCCATCGCGGCACCCTCGCCGAGCCGGACGTCGCACTGCCGGGCACGGGTGGAGCCGAAGTAGTAGTGCGCCGTACGCTGTGGGTTCAGCTGCCGGCGGCAGAACAACCGCAACCCGTGCTCGGGCCGTAACCCGGTCTCCTCGGCGAGTTCGCGCAGCGCCGCCTGCTCCGGTGTCTCCCCGGGCTCGCAGTGCCCGCCCGGCACGCACCAGGCGTGCGGATGGCTCGGCGCGTTGCCGTCCCGTAGCTGCAGCAGGACGGAACCCGCCGAATCGACCAGTAGCACTGCGGCGACGTCACCCATCGGTCCAGTGTGCGGCCAAGCCGCCGGTAGCGGGGGCGAGCGCCGAAAGCTGGTCGGCGTGGCGGTCGATTCCACCCGGATGTGCGAGTCGGGTGGCGATCTCGGCCGGTGCCGGCAGTCTCGACATCAACTCGGCCGCGTCCGCCACCCCGCTGGCCGGACCGCCCTCGGCCAGCAGTTCGGCGAGCAACTGCGGGGTCACCTCCTCGGGTGCGCAGCCCAGGCCGAGCCGGTGCCGTCGGACCAGGTCGGCGTTGCTGAACTGGTCGGCGCCGTGCGGCAGGACCAGTTGCCGTACCCCGGAACAGATCGCGCCCATCATCGTCCCGGAGCCGCCGTGGTGCACCACGGCGGAGCAGCCAGCGAGCACCTGGTGCAGCGGCAGCCAGCCGGCGGGCCGGACGTTGCCGGGCAGCGGCCCGAGCGCGGTCACGTCGGCGTCTGTGCCGAGGGCCAGCACGAAGTCCGCGGCGGTCTGCCCGGCGGCGTCGATGGTGTGGCGCAGACCGGTCAACCCGGCCAGCGCCGGCACCACGGTGCCGAGGGTGATCAGCACCCGGGGGCGCGTGGCGGGCAGGCGCAGCCAGTCCGGCAGCGCACCGCCGGCGTTGTAGGGCACGTACCGCATCGACCATCCGTCGCCGTCGCCGATCATCAGCTCGGGCGGTGCCAGGTGCAGGACCACCCGGTCGGGCAGTTCCAGCGGTACGCCGTTGCGCGCGTGCGCCGCCGCCAGGTACGGCAGGAACCGGGCGGCCAGCGCCTCTTCGCGGAACAGGTTGAATCCGTGCTCGACGGCGGGCACCCGCAGCGCGCGGGCGGCCATCAGTCCGGCCGGATGCAGCCGGGAGTGCACCACCAGGTCCGGCCGCCACCAGCGGGCCAGCGTCAGCGTGCCGTCCGCCATCAGGTCGGAGACCCGCCCGAAGGTCTCCAGCAGCAACGGGTCGGTACGGCTGCCGGCGGCGGCGATCCGCTGGCCCCGCTCGCGCATCCGGGCGGCCAGTTCGGCCGTCGTGCCGGTGCCGGTGCCGAACACGGCGGCGATCGGGGCGCCGGGAGCGACGTCCACCGCCGGCAGACCGGCCCGGGCCGCGCCGGCCAGTCCTTCTGCCGCGGTGCCGACCAGTACGTCGTGGCCGGCCGCCCGCAACGCCCAGGCCAGCGGCACGGTGGGAAAGAGATGCCCGACTCCGGGCGGGCTGGTGAACAGGACACGCACCGGGGAACCTTCCGGTTGACACTCGAGTCGACAATGGATAATTTATCGTGATTGATCCGGTTTCGCGAGAGGGAGTTCATCGATGGCTGGGCCGACGGACATCCCGTTCACGCCGGAGCTGCACCTGCGACTGCTACTGAGCATCGACCGCGGGCACAACGTGCAGCGCGCGGTCCGCAGCGCGGTGCGGACCGGTGACCGGGTGCTCGACGCTGGCACTGGCAGCGGGCTGCTGGCGCTGGTCGCCGCCGACGCGGGCGCCGCCGAGGTGGTCGCGGTGGATCGGCACCATGTCGGCATGGCCGAGCGGATCGCTCGGCACAACGGGGCCGCCGACCGGATCACCTTCGTCGAATCCGACCTCGCCGATCTCGACCCGGAGGATCTCGGCGGTCGGTTCGACGTACTGCTCGGCATGATCCACACCAACAACCCGTTGCTGGACGAGGAGCGCTCCCGGCTGGTCGTCGAGCTGCGTCGCCGGTTCGGCACGGCCGACTGCCGGGTGCTGCCGGGCGAGGTGCGCTACCTGGCCACCGGCTGCGACCGGCTGGACTGGGACCTGCCGACCGAGCTGGCCGACCTGGCACAGGTTGCCGAGACGCTGCAGGGGGCGTACGGCTGGGACTTCCAACCGCTGGTGGACGCGGTCCGCGACGGGGTCGCGACGCGTTCCGCCCGGCCGGCCAAAGGGGTCGCCCCGGCCTGGCGGTCGCCGACCCGGTCCGGCGCGCTGCGCTTCCCGCGAAACGACGTGCGGCTGCTCACCGCCGCCGAGGACTGGGTGACGGTGGACTACCAGGCGCCGCCGTTCGACGGGTTTCCCGACCAGGTGCGGCTCACCACGACCGCCGCCGGGCGGCTGACCGGGGTGATCTGGACCCAGCAGCTGCGGTACGCCGGGGCGCCGCTGTGGACCAGTGAGTCGTACAGCCCGCTGGGCGGCCCGCGCCACGTCGACCCCGGGCAGGAACTGGTCTTCGGCACCGGTGCGACGTGGCGGGCGACGAACGTCCTCAGTCACCACCACCCGACGTAGTCCTCCAAGAACGCGGCCAGGTAGGCCGGTGAGTCGACCAGCCGGGTCAGCCGCGCCGCCTGTACCTGGTGCAGGAAGGCCGCGTCGGCCGTGCCGTATCCGGGGGTGTTCACCAGGTCCATCATCCAGTGCACGAACTCCTGGGCCCGCCAGATGCGGGCCAGCCGGTGCTGCGAGTAGGCGTCCGACCGGCGGTGGTCCCCGGCGGTGAACCGCTCGATCAGCCCCAGCGCCAGCTCTTCCGCGTCGGCCAGGGCCAGGTTGAAGCCCTTGCCGCCGACTGGCGGCACGATGTGCGCGGCGTCGCCGGCGAGGAACAGCGACCCGTACCGCATCGGGTCACAGACCAGGCCGCGCATCCGGACGGTGCCGGTGTCGGTGACCGGCCCGGTGTGCAGCGTCCACGGCTCGTCCAGCGCCAGTCGGATCCGGATTTCCTTCCAGATCCGCTCGTCCGGCCAGTCCGCCCGGGTCTCGTCCCGACCGCACTGCAGGTAGAACCGGCTCACCGTCGGCGTCCGGCGGACGTGTACGCAGGCCCCCGACTCATGCAAAGCGTTGATCACGCAGTCACTGGACGGCGGGGCTTCGGCGAGCACCGACAACCAGGCGTAGTCGTACTGGTAGTCGGCGCAGCGCAGCGCCCCGGCGGGGACCGCCCGCCGGGCGACGCCGTACTCGCCGTCGCAGCCGGCCACCACGTCGCAGCGCAGCTCACGGCCGTCGGCGAGCCGGATGCGGGGCCGCCCGGCCAGGTCGTCGATCGCCCCCGCCGCAGTCTCGAACCGCAGGTCACCGCCGTCGGCGAGGTAGGCGTCGACCAGATCGCGGACCAGGAACTGCTGCGGGTAAATGTAGTGGCTGCGGCCGTTGGCCAGCGGTTCATAGCGGATCGGGTAGCGCCGCCCGCCGAGCCGGAACTCCACCGCGTCCTCGACCGCGCCGGTCCGCAACAGGTTGCCAGCCAGGCCGTGCCGGCGGAGCAGGTCGACCACCCGGTGCTCTACGGTGGCGCCCCGGGCGCGGTTGGCGACGTACTCGCGGTCCCGACGCTCCAGCACCACACAGTCCACCCCGGCCCGGCGTAGCAGCACCGCCAGCAGCATCCCGGCCGGCCCGGCACCGATGACGCCGACTTGGGTACGCTCGTTCATCACCGGTCACCGCCGGCCGGCTGGTCGACCTGCCCACCGGCGTCCGCGCCCGGCGTTTCGTCTCCGTAGCCACCCAGGCCGGTGTCCGGCGTCCCGCCGCCTTCGGGCCCACCGGGTGTCCCGCCCCTGTCGGTTCGGTCCCGGTGGCTGCCGTGGAGCGCGAACAGCCGGGCCCGCATCATCTGCCGTACCACCTGCACCCCTGGCGACGTGCTGCGCCCTGCCGACCGGGCGGCCATCCGGAGGCTGGGCAGCACGTCGCCGCCGAACCGGGCGCAGATCAGTTGGTGCGCCTCGTACGCCTCGACGGTCGCTTCGACGAACTCGTCGAAGGCGCTACCCAACCGGGCCGGGCCGATCTTGGATCGCATCGCGCGGACCTCGGCGAACAGCGCCATGAGGTGGGCGTGGTCGCGGGTCTGCAGTCCGCTGAAGCCGGCCTGCACCGCTGGGGGTGCCATCGCCGGACGGATCAGTCGCTCGTAGTCGACCGGCGAGAAGTCCGAGGTGAACCGGAAAGCGGCCGCCGAGCTGCACATGAACGCCGTGGCGACCCGCAGCGCGGCTCGCGCCTCGGCCTCGTCGCCGTCGGCGCTGGCACCGAGGAAGCAGTTCAGCCCGGTGATCGCCCCCTGCATCAGGGTGAAGAAGAACTGGTGACCGATCAGCCACCGGTCGGCGGCGGCGTCGGAGTCACCCGGGTCCGTCCCGTTCGACTGTGGGTGCGGCGGGCGTTGGACGGACTGGTCGAGAACGCCGATCGGCTGGTTGTCGACGTCGTGGCCAGCGTACCGGTACAGGCTTTCCAGCCCGAGCCACAGCTGGGCGACATAGCCGTTGCTGAGCTGCGAAAGCCCATTCGCGTCGACGTTGTTCCGAACTGCCAGATGCGTTATTGCCAAGGCGTGGAGAAACGCTGATTCCGGTGCTTGGTGCGTACGGCGAATCTGGAAGTAGCGGTCATGTTCCTGATAGTCGACTTGCTGGTAGTCGACGGTGACCGGGTCGGCCCGGACGCCCGACGTCGCGCCGTCGAGCGGCTCCGGGGCCGAGGTGTGGGGGCCGTCGGCGATCGCAGCACGGAGTCGGTGCCGGTTGGCCGGCAGCAGCTCCGGATAGGGTAGGCACAGTGCACCATCAGACACAGGGCAGCCCTTCTGGTGGCTTCCGGGCATGGGTACGGTGTCGCAATACCGTGCCGGCGGAGTGGCCAATTTACCGCGCCGCCGGTGATCCACAATGCTCGCAAATTCTCGCGGCTGCTGTGATGGCTGTCAATCCCTGTGTAGTTTTTCGCCTACTGAGTAGTGACTTTGTGCACGTCAGCGGCGCGATATTGAGTCGGGCGACCGACGGTGCCCTCCGGTTGGAGGGCGACCGTCAACGGTGTACTCGGTCCAGCATCGGGTCGGTCTCGGCCCGCGGCAGCACGTACGGCGCGGTGATGGTGTCCACCCCGGTGCCGCGCGAGCCGGTGGGGCGGTAGGTGACGGTCGCCGCGCTGGCTGAGGCGGTCTCGACGATCCCGGCGCACCAGGTGCCGCCGCGGTAAACCCAGACCGGGTCGGACGGCTGGTACCGGTCGGTCGGGTAGACGTCCCGGGGATCGCGTTGGTTGGGGTTGAGGATGGGAGCCGGCATGCTCATCGCCCTCCTGTCTCGCTGCGCGCGGTGTGTCTCGTGGCTGCTGCCGTCGGATGACGCCGGAGGCAGCTGACCGGCCCGCAAAGCGGTGACTCTGCGTGCGTCGTTGTCTACGCCACCCCTAGCCTTATCGGGGGTGATGTCGTCGAATGTCCGATTACTCATCACAATGGGTAAACCGCCGGATACAAGTTCACGTGCGCTATCATGCTCGCAATACCTTGCAGGCGCAAGAGCGGATGCACGTGCATTTGACCCTTCCGTGACGAGGCGCGGCCGACCCTGGAGTCCTACGTCTGTTGCGACAATGTCCGATTTGGATTGTATGTATGCATAAGCCGGATAGTGACGTTCCAAGTACCGACCTGCCGACCCTCGCCTGGCGCAAGAGTGGCCGCAGCAACCCCAGCGGGAACTGCGTCGAGCTTGCCCGGCTGCCCGGTGGCGGCGGGATCGCTCTGCGTAACTCCCGCTACCCGGACGGTCCAGCGCTGATCTACACCCGTGCGGAGATCGAGGCGTTCATCCTCGGCGCCCGAGACGGTGACTTCGACGACCTGATTCGCTAGCATCGATCCGGCCGGGGGCCTGCACCGTGGGGGCCCGTCCGGACTCTACTGGTGACGACCGTCCGCACCGCACGGCGGTGGCCACTGGTCGGACCGGTATCGACGGGGCCTTAGGGATCACCCTCGGGTCATGGCATGCTTACTCGCCAAGAGTAGCTGCCATACGACGCGACGGTGTCCGGAGGTCGGTGGGTGACGATGACGGCCCAGCCAGATGGCGGATCGGCGACCGGGCCGACCGTGCTGCGGATGCTGCTCGGCGCGCAGCTGCGGCGGCTCCGGGAGAGCCAGGGAGTGAGCCGGGAGGCGGCCGGCTGGCACATCCGCGCCTCCGAATCGAAGATCAGCCGGATGGAACTCGGCCGGGTCGGCTTCAAGGAACGCGACGTCACCGACCTGCTCACCCTCTACGGGGTGACCGACTCACGGGAACGCACAGCGCTGCTCGGGCTCGCCCGGCAGGCGAACACGCCCGGCTGGTGGCACCGGTACGGCGACATCCTGCCCAGTTGGTTCCAGTCCTACCTGGGGCTGGAGGCGGCCGCGAAGATGATCCGCAGCTACGAGGTCCAGTTCGTACCCGGCCTGCTGCAGACCCGCGACTACGCCCGAGCGGTGGTCCTACTCGGACACGGTCGGGCCCCGGCCGACGAAGTGGAACGCCGGGTCGAGCTGCGGATGGAGCGCCAGGAACTGCTTCATCGGCCACAGCCACCGAACCTGTGGGCAGTGATCGACGAGGCGGTGCTGCGACGGCCGATCGGCGGCCCCGCCGTGCTGCGCGACCAGATCAACGCTCTGGTCGAGGCGACCAAGCTACCGAACGTACGGCTGCAGGTCGTGCCGTTCGATGCCGGCGGGCACGCCGCCGCCGGCGGAGCCTTCACCATCCTGCGCTTCGCCGACCAGGACCTGCCCGACATCATCTACATCGAGCAGCTGACCAGCGCGATCTACCTGGACAAGCGGGAGGACGTCGACCACTACGCCGCCGCGATGGAGCGGCTCTGCGTCGAGGCCGACCCGCCCGCCCGTACCCAGGACCTGCTCCACCAGATCCTGCGCGACCTGGACTGAGCCGAGACAACCTGCGCCGACGGACCCGGTGTCGCGGGCGTGACCGCAGGTGTCACGCCCGCAACCGGGACCGGACCCGCCGGCAACCGGCTGGCGGCCGGGTCGCCGGTCGGCGAGATCGGCCGCGGCTCCCGGAGCCCGCACGTCGGGCTCGGATGTTGAGCAGAGGTGGACCGGAGCGGTCAGGTGCCGATGACGCCGCCATCGGCCTTGCGGATGACCACGGTCGCCGACCGGGGCCGGCCGGCCGGGTCGAAGTCGGGCCAGTTGCTCACCGCCCGCGGGTCCTCCGGCGTCGGGCTGCCCCAGTACGTCGTGGACTCGCCCGGATGCTGCACGTTGATGAACATGGTCCGCTGGTCGGGGGTGGTGACCACACCGGTGATCTCCGCGCCGCGCGGGCCGACCAGAAACCGCCGGATCTCACCGGTACGCGGGTCGGCGGCCAGCATCGCGTTGTTGCCAATGTTGTCGTGGCCCCGGTCCGCCCGGTTCTGCGTCGAATTCGACACGTCGGTCTGAATCCACAGCCGTCCGTCACCGTCGAACCAGATCCCGTCCGGCGAGCCGAAGATGTTCGTCTCGTCGAGCTGCACCTGCGGGTCGTACGCCGGGTCACCGGCCAGCATGAACACGTCCCACTCGAAGCTGGTCGCGGTGTTGTCGCGGCCGCGCTCGCGCCAGCGGACGATGTGCCCGTACGGGTTCGGGGTACGCGGGTTGACCGCACCGGGCGAGCCGGTGCCGTTGGTCAGGGTCAGGTAGACGTCGTTGTTCTTCGGGTTGACCGCCACCCACTCCGGACGGTCCAGCGGGGTGGCGCCGACCGCGTCGGCCGCCTCCCGGGTACGCAGCAGCACATCGGCCTGGTCGTGCCAGCCGTTCGCCCTGGTCAGTGGTCCCTTGCCGTGCTTCAGTGGCAGCCAGACGCCCTTGCCGTCGTCGTCGAACCGGGCGACGTAGAGCGTGCCGTGGTCCAGCGGGCTGCGGCCCAGCGCCCGCTGCATCCGCCACCGGCCGTCACCGACGAACTTGTAGAGGTAGTCACCGTCCTGGTCGTCGCCGCTGTAGACGACGACCCGACCGCGCGACTCCCAGAAGGTGGCGCCTTCGTGCTTGAACCGGCCGAGGGCGGTCCGCTTCACCGGGGTGGAGCGTGGATCCATCGGGTCGATCTCCACCAGCCACCCGAAGCGGTTCAGCTCGTTGGGGTTGCGCGCCACGTCGAAGCGCGGGTCGGCCAAGTGCCAGCGGTAGCCGAATCCGGCGGCGTTCACGCCGTACCGGGCCTGCTCCGGCGTCGGTGACCACTGCGGGTCCTCGGTGCCGAAGTACCCGTTCCAGTTTTCCTCACAGGCCACGTAGGTGCCCCACGGGGTGACTCCGTGCGAGCAGTTGTTCAACGTACCCATCGGTGGGTTGTTCGAGCGCAGCGCCGGGTGCCGGCCGGACACCGGGCCGGAGAAGACGACCGGGGTGGTGCCGGTGACCCGACGGTTGAACCGCGAGTCGACGTTGCGCCACCTGCCCCGCGACAGTTCCACCTCCACGACGCTGACCCCGTGGCCGGCGAGTGCCTTGTCGACCTTCTCCCGGGTCATCTCCGCGTCGCCGTCGGGGTAGAGCAGGGTCCGGTCGACGTACTCGTGGTTGAGCACCAGCAGGCCTCGGCGGCTGCCCAGCGGGCCGCGACCCAGCGGGAAGAAGTGCATGCCGTCGTGGTGGCTGCCCACCTGCTCGGCCTGTTCGGCGGCGGTGTTGGTGGCGTCCTTGCGCCAGGCCGGTCCCCGGCTGCGCAGCGGGGTGCCCCACGGGATGAGCACGTCGGCGGTGTAGCCCGGCGGGACGGTGATGGCGTCGTCGGTGTTCGGCAGCACCGGGTCGAAGCCGAGCAGACCACGCCGGCCGGGCTTGCCCTTGCCGTGCCCGTGGCCGCCGGCGCTGGCCGGCGCGTCGGTGCCGAGGGCACCGCCGGCTGCGCCGAGGAAGGCCGCGGCGGCGATCACCGTACCGCTGCGGACGATGTCGCGGCGGCCGGCGCGGGCGGCGAGCACCGCACGGAACGGACGGTTGCCGGACGGGTTCGAGCTGATGTCGTCCGGGTCGGTGTGGGTTTGGCTGTCATGGTCGATTGACATGTGATCCTCGCTCGGTCGGAAGCGGGCCGCCCGGTCCGGTGCCGCATCGTGCGCGGCGCGCGAACCGGTTCTGCCAGCGGCGGTCCGGGCGGGACGGCGTCGCTGGCACCGGGACGGTATGCAGCGGACCGGGACCGTCCGCGAACGCGTGTGCGACCTGCCGGCGACGTCGAGATGAACGATCGATGTCCTGATCTGGGTGTCGCCGGACCGTCCCTTGTCACGAAGGGGTAACGGGACCCGAATGTTTAGCAGGTCACCACCGACCCGTCTGTGCTTCGAAACCCGCGTCTCCTAGATTTACTGAACTCACCCTCTGACCGGAGGAACGCCTACATGCGCCAGCACAGACGCATAGCCACCTGGAAGATCATCACCGCGGTCGTAGGGGCCGGCGCGCTGAGCGTGCCCGGCAGTGCCGCCGCCATGGCCGCACCGGCCGCCGGTGACCCGTTCATCAGCGAGATCCACTACGACAACGCCGGCACCGACACCGGCGAGGCGATCGAGATCGAAGCCCCGGCCGAGTTCGACCTGACCGGCTGGCAGATCGTCCTCTACAACGGAAGCAACGGCACCGTCTACGACACCCGTACCCTCGCGGGCACCGTCACCGCGGCCGGCGTGGTCGTCGCCGAGTACCCCGCCAACGGCGTCCAGAACGGGTCCCCGGACGGGGTGGCCCTGGTCGACCCGGCCGGCTCCGTGGTCGAGTTTCTCAGCTACGAAGGCACCCTGACTGCGGCCGGCGGCCCCGCCGACGGCACGGCCAGTGTCGACATCGGTGTCGCGGAAGCCTCCGACACCCCGGCCGGGCACTCGTTGCAGAAGGTCGACGGCGACTGGCGGCAGCCGGTGGCGAACACCTTCGGCGTCCGTAACGGGACCGGCGACCCGGACCCGGACCCGGACCCGGACCCCGAGCTGGGCTGCGACGTCACGGTGACGAACAGCATCGCCGAGGTGCAGGGCACCGGTGACAGCACGCCGCTGGCCGGCACCGAGGTGACCGTCGAGGGCATCGTCGTCGCCGACCACCGCGTCGGCGGTTACAACGGCGTCTACCTGCAGACCGCCGGCACCGGCGGGTCCCGTACGGCTGCCGCCGGCACCGCCAGCGACGGGATCTTCGTCTACCTGACCAGCAACCCGGCCAACCACCCGGGGGTCGCGATCGGTGACCGGGTGCGGGTCACCGGCCACGCCGGTGAGTACTTCGGACTGACCCAGGTGAGCATCGGCGCGCGGACCGACGTGCAGATCTGTGACCGGGACAATCCGTTGCCCACCCCGGTCGCGCTGACCCTGCCACTGGCCGCCGGCGACCGGGAGTCCGTCGAGTCGATGCTGGTGGCCCCGGTCGGTGACTTCGCCGTCGCCGAGGTCTACAACACCAACCGGTACGGCGAGGTCGTGCTGACCGCCGGTGACACCCCGGCGGTCATCCCCACCGACGTGGCGCAGCCGGGCAGCGCCCAGGCCGAGCGGATCGCCGCCGACAACCGGCTCAACCGGATCCTGGTTGACGACGGCCGCACCACCAACCTGGCCGACGCCGGCATCGCCCCGCCGTACGTTTCGCCGGACCAGCCGCTGCGGGTCGGTGACTCGGTCGAGGCGTTCGGGCCGAGCGTGCTGTCGTACGGCTTCGACGAGTGGCGGCTGCAGCCGACCCTGCCGGTCGACGCGGACACCCCGGCCACCGAGCGGACCACGTTCAAGGTGACGAACCCGCGTACCGCCGCCCCGGCTCCGGTCGGTGGCGACATCCGGGTGGCCAGCTTCAACGTGCTGAACTATTTCGTCCACTTCGGTGGCGATGCGCGTGGTGCGGCCGACGAGGCCGCGCTGGCCAAACAGGAGGCGAAGATCGTTGCGGCGATCACCGCGCTGGACGCGCACGTGGTCGGCCTGCAGGAGATCGAGAACTCGGTGCGGTTCGCGCCGGGCGAGCCGGAGAAGGCACTCGTCCGGCTGGTCGGCGCGCTGAACGCCGCCGACGGTGCCGGGACCTGGGACTACGTCCGCTCCCCGGCGGACCTGCCGGGCGCCGCCCAGCAGGACTTCATCAGCAACGCGATCATCTTCAAGCCGGCTGCGGTGACCCCGGTCGGGCCGTCCCGGTCGGTCGACGACGAGAGCGTCTGGTTCAACGCGCGGGAGCCGATCGCGCAGACGTTCACCGCCGACGAGCTGACCTTCACCGTGGTGGCGAACCACTTCAAGTCCAAGAGCACGTCGACGCCGCCGACCGGCGACAACGTCGACACCGGTGACGGGCAGGGCGCGTACAACGGTGACCGGACCCGGCAGGCCGCCGCGCTGGCCGACTTCGTCGACGGGCTGGTGACCGACAGCGGCAGCGACGACGTACTGTTGCTGGGCGACTTCAACTCGTACACCCAGGAGGACCCGATGCGGGCCCTCTACGACGCCGACTACGTCAACCTGAACGACACCGGACGCAGCACCTACGTGTTCGCCGGTGAGTCGGGTTCGCTGGACCACGCGCTGGCCTCGCCGTCGTTGGCCGCCCGGGTCACCGGGGCCGACGTCTGGCAGATCAACGCGGTCGAGTCGTACGCCTTCCAGTACAACGGTTCCCCGAACTTCTTCGACCCGGGTCCGTTCCGGGCCAGCGACCACAACCCGATCATCATCGGGCTGGACACCGGCGCCGGCGGTCCGGTCGAGCTGCAGCTGCTGGGGATCAACGACTTCCACGGCCGGCTCGAATCCGTCGGTACGGTCGACGGGCAGCCGGTCGGCGGCGTGGCCCAGGTGGCCGGGCTGGTCGACCAGTACCGGGCGACCAACCCGAACACGGTGTTCGTCTCGGCCGGTGACAACATCGGCGCGTCGACGTTCGTTTCGGCGATCGACGACGACAACCCGACCCTCGACGCGTTCAGCGCCGCCGGTCTCGACGTGACGGCGGTCGGCAACCACGAGTTCGACAAGGGCATGGCGGACCTGACCGACCGGGTGATCCCGCGTTCGGACTTCCCGCAGCTCGGCGCCAACGTGTACCGCGACGACGAGCGGGCGCTGCCGGCTTACCACGTGCAGGAAATCGGCGGGATCCGGGTCGGCTACATCGGTGTGGTCACCGAGCAGACCGCAGTGATGGTCAGCCCGGACGGTATCGCCGGGCTCACCTTCCGCCCGCCGGCACCCGAGGCCGACCTGGTCGCCACCGCGCTCAAGGACGGCGACGAGAGCAACGGCGAGGCGGACGTGGTGGTGCTGCTCACCCACGAGGGCGCGGCCACGGAGAACATCGACTCGCCCGAGGCGCTGATGAGCGACCCGGTGTTCGGTCCGTTCACCCGGACGGTTCCGGAGGTCGACGTCATCTTCAGCGGGCACACCCACCAGCCGTACGCCTTCGAGGTGCCGGTGCCCGGCACGGACGAGACCCGGCCGGTGCTGCAGGCCGAGGACTACGGAAAGAAGCTCGGCCGGATCGTGCTGCAGGTGGACGTCGAGGCGGGGACGGTCGAGACGGACACCGTCGAGATAGTCGACGTGGTCGGCGCGCCGGTCAACCAGGAGGTCGCCGACATCGTGGCGGCGGCGAAGGCCAACGCCGAGGTGCTCGGCCAGCGGCCGCTGGGCTCGATCACCGCCGACATCACCCGGGCGTACACCAACGGCAACGAGGACCGGGGCAAGGAGTCGGTGCTCGGCAACTTCATCGCCGACGTGCAGCTCGCCGGGACCCGGGAGCCGGGTCGGGGTGGTGCGCAAATCGCCTTCATGAACCCGGGCGGGCTGCGGGCCGACCTGTTGTCCGGCGAGGACGGCGTGGTCACCTTCGCGGAGGCGTTCTCGACCCAGCCGTTCGCCAACGACATGGTCACCCGGACCTACACCGGCGCCCAGGTCAAGCGGGTGCTGGAGGAGCAGTGGCAGCCGGCCGGGGCGTCGCGTCCGCTACTGTGGCTCGGCGTGTCGGAGGGCTTCTTCTACACGTACGACCCGACGTTGCCGCAGGGCGAGCGGATCACCTCGATGACCCTCAACGGTCAGCCGGTGTCGCCGACCGGGACCTACCGGGTCACGGTCAACTCGTTCCTGGCGGCGGGTGGCGACAACTTCACCACCCTGGCCGACGGCACGGATACCTCGACCACCGGGGACAACGACCTGACCATGCTGGTCGCGTACTTCGCCGAGAACTCGCCGGTCACCGCGGACACCAAGACGCGGTCGGCGATCGGCCAGCCCGGACCGACCTGCGACGTGACGGTCACCGGCAAGCACGACAGCGGGCTGATCGTCAAGGCGGGGATGACCTACTGCCTGGAGTCGGCGACGGTCAACGGCCCGGTCACGGTCCGCCCGGGTGCGACGCTGCTCGCCACTGACGGTGCGATCAACGGTCCGCTCACCGCGAACCGTCCGGCGGCGGTCAGCTTCACCGGCACGAGCGTCTCCGGGCCGCTGGCCCTGCTGCGCGTGACCGGGGCGGTGGCGTTGACCGGGGTGACCATCCAGGGTCCGCTGGAGGTGACTGGTGGTGACGGCGGTCTGCGGCTGGACGGCGCTGACATCTCCGGTCCGGTCCGGCTGGTCAACAACAAGCACGACGAGCTGCCGGTGGTGGTCGCGGGGAACACGATCCGCGGCCCGCTGCACTGTCAGGGCAACAGCCCGATGCCGGTTGACGAGGACCGAGTGAACACGGTGCAGGGCCCGGTGTCCGGGCAGTGCGCCCGGCTGTGAGCCGCCCGGTTCGCCAGCACTGAGAAGCAGTGCTGAGAAGTGGCCCTGAGAAACGGTACGGCCCGGCGGACCTTGACTGGTCCGCCGGGCGGTACCGGCCTTGCCGGGTCCGGCTGCTGCAGCGGGATCAGACCGTCGCGGGCTCCGGTGCCGGCGTGGCGGCCGTACGGCGTCGACTCAACATGGCGTCGAGCGAGTACCGGCCTGGCCCCAGCGCGGCCACCAGCAGAAACGCCCAGCAGAACAGCGCGGCGAGTTCGCCGCCGTTGTTCTGCGGGAGAAGTGCGTCCGGCTGATGGACCACGAAGTAGGCGTACGCCATCGATCCGGAACAGATGACGGCGGCCACCCGGGTGCCGAGTCCGGTGAGGACCAACAGACCGCCGACGAGCTGGATCAGCGCGGCCCACCACCCGGGCCAGACGCCGATCTCCAGTGCCTCACCGGTGCCCCGGAAGCCGCCGAAGATCCCGAAGATCGAGGCGGTACCGCGTAGCGCGAACAGCAGACCGACCACCACGCGGAACAGCGTGGGGACGATCTCCGGCAGGCGGGTGAATACGGGCATGGGGGACTCCTCGTGAATCTGGGAACACTGGTCCCACGGCGCCCGGATCATATCGACAGAAATTAATCTCAGTCAACGATCTCTCACCCAGTGTGATGATCGACTAGGTGGTCCGCTAACCCGAATCGGTGGTCTCCCGGTCTGTCCGCAGCGGGCGGGTGGCGTCGCGTAGGCTGGGCGCTTCGAGCAGCCCAACTCCGCCGCGCGGGCCTACGGGCGCCACCGCAGGTCGGAGTCGCGACCCGCCAGACGGAGACCAGCATGCACGAGATCCGGGTGTCGTCACCCGAAGCCGGGCACTGCGTCATCGAAGCCTCCGGCGAGCTGGATATGACCGCAACCGGAGAGCTCAGTGCTGCCGTGCAGGTGGTCGACCGGAGGCAGGCGACCTGGATCATCGTCGACCTGGACGCCGTCACACTGATCGATTCAAGTGCGGTCAAGGAACTGGTCGACGCGCATCACGCGGCCGCCGGTCAGGGTCAGATCCTGATAGTCCGCAACCCGCAGCCGATCGTCGCCCGGGTGCTGCGGGTGACCGGAGTCGCGCCACTGCTTGGCATCGTGCCGCAGGACCACACCGGAACCGTCTACGGTGGTAGACCGGACAACGGGGACCACGGGTGAACACCCTCACCTGGCTGGTGGCGCGTGACCTCGCCAGCGGTGTCACCCGGATCCGGCTGACCGGCGCGTTGACCGACACCGAACTGGTCCGGCTCGCCCCGGTGCTGCGCCGCTGCCTGCTGGAGGAGCCGTTGGCGCTGCTCGTCGAGCTGGACGAGGTGACCGTGGCCAGCCCGATCGGGCTGCGGGTCTTCGCCATCGTGCAGGGCGGCGACGCCAGCCACCGTCCGGTGGTGCACCTGTGTGCCCGGCCCGACTCACCCACCGGCCGGCTCGCCCGGCACAGCATGGGCGACCTGGTGAGTGTGCAGGACAGCGTGATCGATGCCACCAAACTGGTCGAATCAGCACCAAGGTCCGCGTACCGGTGGCACGAATACCTGCCTCCGCACCCGCACTCACCGGGACAGGCCCGCCGACTGATCGGCGGTGCCTGCCGCTCGTGGCACCTGACCGCTCTGCTCGACGATGCGATGGTGATCGGTTCCGAGCTGGTCAGCAATGCGGTCGAACATGCCGGCACCGAGTTGGACGTCACTACCACCCGGCAGGCCGGAGCGATCCGGATCAGCGTCCGCGACCGCGCTGCCGAGCTGCCCCGACCGGCCACCGGGCCCCGGCCCGGTCCGGCACCCGGCCGTGGTCGAGGGCTGGCCATCATCGAGGCGCTCGCCAGCGACTGGGGGTACGCCGGATTCGCCGACGGCAAGACGGTCTGGGCGGCACTGCGGCTGCCTGACTGACCGGCCGTTGCCCGACCGGTGTCGGCCGGTCCGGTGTTAGTCGGGCCGGGCAGCGGGTACCCGACCTCAACGGTCACACCTGTGGAGGTCACCATGACGCAAGCAACCGAGATGCTGGAAACCTATCCGCTCGATCTGGGACACGTCGACCAGCAGGCACTCGCCGACTGCATCGACGCCTGCTTCGACTGCGCTCAGGCCTGCACCGCCTGCGCTGATGCGTGCCTGAGCGAGGACACGGTCGCCGAACTGGTCAAGTGCATCCGCACCAATCTCGACTGCGCCGACATCTGCGCCACCACCGGCCGGGTGCTCTCCCGGCACACCGGCTATGACGCGAACACCACCAGGGTGATGCTGCAGGCATGCATCCAGGCATGCCGTTCGTGCGGCGAGGAGTGCCAGCTACACGCCAGCGAGCACGAGCACTGCCAGGTCTGCGCCGAGGCCTGCCGTCGGTGCGAGCAGGCCTGCCGGGACCTGATGGCCGCGCTCGGCTGAGCCGGCCCCTCGCCCTCGGCGTGGCTCGCGGGGCCGGTGGTCAGATCCGGGCCAGCGCGGTCCGCAGCGGGTCGAGACCGAGTACGCCCAGGTCCAGCGCTGCCTGATGAAACTCCTTGAGGTCGAAGGCGGCACCTTTGCGGGTTCGGGCGTCGGCTCGGGCCTGCAGCCAGATTCGCTCCCCGACCTTGTACGCCGCCGCCTGCCCCGGCCAGCCGAGATACCGGTCCAGCTCGAACCGCAGGATCTCGTCCGGCAGTTGGCAGTGCGCCCGCAGAAACTGCCACGCCAGCTCCGGAGTCCACCGCTCGCCGGGATGGAAGTTGAACGAGTTCGGCGGGATGGTCAACTGCAGGTGCAGGCCGATGTCCACGATCACCCGGGCCGCCCGCAGCGCCTGCCCGTCCAGCATGCCGAGCCGGTCACCGGGGTCGGCCAGGTAGCCCAGCTCGTCCATCAGCCGTTCCGCGTACAGCGCCCAGCCCTCGCTGTGCCCGGAACACCAGCAGAGCAGCCGCTGCCAGCGGTTGAGCAGATCGGCACGGACCTGCGTCTGACCGATCTGCAGATGATGTCCGGGCACCCCTTCGTGGTAGACCGTGGTCACCTCCCGCCAGGTCGAGAACTCGGTGAGCCCGTGCGGCACCGCCCACCACATCCGGCCCGGTCGGGAGAAGTCCTCACTCGGCCCGGTGTAGTAGATGCCGCCGTCGCTGGTCGGCGCGAGGCAGCACTCGATCCGCCGGATCTGCTGCGGAATGTCGAAGTGGGAGCCGTGCAGGTCCCCGATGGCCTTGTCAGCCAGCGCCTGCATCCAGTCGCGGAACGCCTCACCACCGGCGATGGTCCGCGCCGGGTCCGCGTCCAGGGCGCGTACCGCGTCGTCGATGCTGGCGCCGTGCCCGGCGATCTCGGCAGCGACCCGGCGCATCTCCTGCTCGATGCGATCCAACTCGAAGAAGCCCCAGGCGTACGTCTCGTCCAGGTCGATCCGCGCGCCCAGAAAGTACTGGGAGGCGAGCTCGTATCGGTCCCGGCCGGCGGCCTCGGTGTCCCGCCCCAACGGGGCCAGCTCGGTACGCAGGAACCGGCCGAACGCGATCGTCGCCGCAGTGGCCGCCGAGGCCGCGCGGCGCAGGTCCGCAGTGAGGGCGGCCGGAGCGGACAGCCGGCCGACCAGGGCGTGGAAGAAGTCGTCCGCTTCCGGGTCGGTCCAGACGTCACACTGGTCGGCGACCTTGAGCATCTGCGCCCGGGGTGCCACGTGCCCGGCCCGGGCCGCGTCCAGCAGGGTGACTCGTACCTGGTCCAGAGCCTGTGGATAATTGTCCAGCCGGGCGGCGATGTTGGCCACCGCATCGGTGCCCTCGGTCGGCATCAGGTCGAAGACCTGGCGCAGCTGGTGCAGACCGCTGGTGATGACGCTCAGCTCGCTGGTCTCCTCGCCCGCCTCGTAGCGGGCCAGCTCCAGCCCGAGCCGCTCCGCCATCGCGTCCCGGGCCACCCGCTCGGCCTCCGACTCCGGATCGGCGACACCGAGCTGCCGCAACGTGTCGCGAGTCAGGGCGGCGCGTTCGGCGTACCCGTCCGGTGACAGGTCGTCGAGCTGGTCGTCGTACCCGTCGACGCCGATGTAGGTGGCTCCGGTCGGATTCAGCCGCGCCCACTGCTCGACAAAGCTGTTGCTGATGTCATCCACACGTCCCATGCTGATGACCCTACGCGGCAGGTCGGTGGGGCCGGCGCAGCCGAAAGGGGGAACGGGAATGCAGGAACCCGGTTCGGCCGGCCCACCACCCGGTCCCCGGCTCGCCAGCTGGCTGCCCGGCTTTCTGCTGCTCGCCGGAATCTGGGGCACCAGTTTCCTGCTGATCAAGATCGGCATCGCCGAGCTGCATCCGATCCACGTGACCCTGGCCCGGGTCGCCGCCGGTGCGCTCACCCTGCTGATCGTGTTGCCACTGATCGGCGACCGGCTGCCCCGGGATCCGTGGCTGTGGCTGCACCAGTGCGTCGTCGCGGCGGTCGGGGTCGCCCTGCCGTTCACCCTCATCGGGTACGGGGAGCAGCGGATCCCGTCGCTGCTCGCCGGCATCTGGAACGCCACCACCCCACTGATCGCCCTGCCGCTGGCGGCGCTGGTGTTCCGCACCGAGGCAATGACGGCCCGCCGGCTGGCCGGCACCGGGTTGGGCTTCGTCGGCGTGCTGGTGGTGCTCGGGGTCTGGCAGGGCGTCGGCGGGGGACAGTTCGCCGGGCAGCTGATGTGTCTCGGCGCGGCCGCCTGCTACGGCGCGACGATCCCGTACCAGAAGCGGTTTGTCGCCGGCCGGTCCGACAGCGGCGTCGCGCTCGCCGCGACCCAGCTGATCCTGGCCACCGGCCAGTTGGCCGTCGTCGCACCGATCGTTGCCGGGGCCCCGCCGACGCCGACCCGGCTCTCCTCGGCGGTGATCGTGAGCGTGCTGATTCTTGGGGCGGTCGGCACCGGACTGGCCTTCGTGATCCACATGCGCAACATCCGGCTGGTCGGCGCCAGTACGGCGGCTACGGTCACCTATGTCGTGCCGGTCGTCGCGGTCGCGGCCGGGGTGTCGGTCCTCGGCGAGCGGCTGGTCTGGCACCAGCCGGTCGGGGCGCTGATCGTGTTGGCCGGAGTGGCCATCGCACAGGGCACCGGGCCGCCCCGAACGGCCCGTTCCGGCCCGCTGCCCGGCGGCCCGCTGCCGGACAGCGGTTCAGTGATGGGCAGCGGCCCAGTTGACCAGCTCCCCGGCCGACCAGGTGTTGACCACCCGGTCGGCATCGACACCGCAGAGCGCGGCCCGGGCGCACCCGAACCGCTGCCAGTCGAGCTGACCCGGCGCGTGGGCGTCGGTGTCGATGGCGAACAGGCAGCCGGTCTCGACCGCTAGCCGGATCAGCCGCTTCGGCGGGTCCTGCCGCTCCGGCCGGGAGTTGATCTCGACGGCCTTGCCGTGTTCGGCGCAGGCGGCAAAGACCGCTTCGGCATCGAAGTCGCTTGGCGGCCGGGACCGCCGTCGGTGGCCGCGGTCGCCGGGGCCGGTCACCCCCGGCGGCCGGGACGTCACCATCCGACCGGTGCAGTGACCGAGGATGTCCAGCCGGGGGTTGGCGACCGCGGTCAGCATCCGTCGGGTCATCCGCGCCCGGTCGTCACGCAGATTGGCGTGCACCGAGCCGACCACCACGTCGAGCCGGTCGAGGAGTTCGTCGGACTGGTCGAGGGAGCCGTCCGGCAGGATGTCCACCTCGATGCCGGTCAGGATCCGGAACCCCTCCGGCAGGGCGGCGTTGAGCGCCGCGACGTGGTCGAGTTGGCGCCGCAGACGGACGGCAGTCAACCCGCGGGCGACCGTGAGCCGGGGTGAATGATCGGTCAGCACCAGGTACTCGTGGCCCAGCTCGACCGCGGCCAACGCCATCTCCTCGATCGGCGAACCGCCGTCGGACCAGTCCGAGTGGGTGTGGCAGTCGCCGCGCAGCGCGGCGCGCAGTGCCGCCGCCGCCTCGTCCAGGTCGGTGCCCTCGGTAGCCAGCAGCCGGCGCAGATAGACCGGCTCCTCGCCGGCCAGCGACTCGGCCACACACCGGGCGGTCACCTCGCCTACCCCGGCGAACTCGGTCAACGTGCCGGTATCAGCCCGCTGCGACAACTCGGCAGCGGGCAGTCCGGCCAGTGCCGTGGCGGCGGACCGGAACGCGCGTACCCGGTAGGTCGCCTCGTTGGCCCGCTCCAGCAGGAAAGCGATCCGACGAAGGTCGGCGATCGGGTCCCGGGCATTGCTCACACCGGTCACCATAGGCCCCTTCGGCGGTACTGTCGCCCGGCCGGAGCCGACTAAGGTCGTCGCATGCGGACCATCGACTGGGTCGACGACGCCATCGAGATCATCGACCAGACCGCGTTGCCGGACCGGACCACCGTACTGCGGCTGTCCACCGTCGAGGAGGTGGTCGACGCGATTCGGTCCCTGGCGGTACGCGGCGCGCCGGCGCTCGGCGTTGCCGGTGCACTCGGAGTGGCGCTGGCCAGGCGGCTGCACCACGACGAACCG
Source organism: Micromonospora sp. LOL_013 (assembly GCF_048060315.1). NCBI lineage: Bacteria > Bacillati > Actinomycetota > Actinomycetes > Micromonosporales > Micromonosporaceae > Micromonospora > Micromonospora sp. LOL_013. The sequence continues at coordinate 17,949 of NZ_JBHMIQ010000048.1, read as the reverse complement.
GACCGGCTGGCCGCCGCCGTCGACCGGCTGCGCACCGCCCGGCCGACCGCGGTCAACCTCGCTCGGGGCGTCGACCGGGCGGCGGCCCGGCTCGCGGAGAGCCCGTCGGCCGTACTCGCCGAAGCAGTGGCCCTACGCGACGAGGAGGAGGCGGCGTCGGTGGCGATGGCCCGGCTCGGGGCCGACCTGCTCGGGCAGCTCTGCCCGCCCCGGTGCCGGCTGCTGACCCACTGCAACACCGGCGCGCTGGCCACGGTTACCGGAGGAACCGCGCTCGGGGTCGTCGTCGAACTGCACCGACGCGGCGGGCTGGAATCGGTGATCGCCAGCGAGACCCGTCCGCTGCTGCAGGGTGCCCGGCTGACCGCCTGGGAACTCGACCGGGCGGGGGTCGACTTCCGGGTCGCCGTTGACGGGGCCGGGCCGTTCCTGATGGCCCGTGGCCGGGTCGACGCGGTCGTCGTGGGCGCCGACCGGATCTGCGCGAACGGCGACACGATCAACAAGATCGGCACGTACGCCCATGCGCTCGGCGCCCGGCGGGCCGGACTGCCGTTCGTGGTGGTCGCTCCCGAATCGACGGTGGATCCGGCGACCGCCACCGGCGCACAGGTCGAGATCGAGGACCGGGGATCCGCCGAGGTGGTCAGTTTCGCCGCTGCCCGGACCACGCCGGCCGGGGCCGGCGCGGTCAACCCCGCCTTCGACGTGACGCCCGCCGACCTGGTGACCGCCGTTGTCACCGACCGCCGGGTGATCCGGCTGGACCGGGGCGAACAAATCTGAGCCGCCGCCGGTAGAAAGCCGGTCCACCGCCGGCCAGCCGGGCCGGGTCAGTCGACCGGCGCCGGCCGGACCGCCGTCACGGTACGTCGGTCCTCGGCCACGGCGGTGATCCAACCGCCGGCCCGCCCCAGCCGCAGCAGCGCGTCCGGCCGGGCCGGCAGCTCCAGCGGCCGGCCCGGCTGTGGTGGCCAGCCGCCCCGGGCCGAACTGCCCGGGGTCAGCCACGGCACCAGAGCCTGCACCGGGTCTTGCGCGTCCAGCGCCGCCCGGGCCGCAGTCAGGGTGGCGAGCACCTCGTCCAGGGCGGCCCGGACCGCCCCGGCGTTGCCGCCGCACATCGCCGCCACCAGCTCCGGCCGGCTGGCTGCGACCCGGGTGCCGTCCCGAAAGGACCCGGCGGCCAACGACCAGGCGAGCGGGTCCGTAACCGCGGTGGCGGCCAGGGCGGTCGCAAGCAGATGTGGTACGTGGCTGATCGCCGCGACGGCCCGGTCGTGCTCCTCGGCGGTGGCCGGTACCACCCGGGCGCCCAGCCCGGTCACTGCTGTCGCCACCGTCAGCCAGTCGTCGACCGAGGTCACCGGCGGCTCCAGGCAGAGCACCCAGGCGCAGCCGGTGAACAGTTTCGGATCGGCGGAGGTGAACCCGGAGGTCTCCCGACCGGCCATCGGATGGCCGCCGACGAACCCGGCGGTCCGGTCGTGCTGGCGGTGCAGCCGCCGGTCGACCAGCCGCCGCACCGGCTCCTTGACCGAGGTGACGTCGGTGACCAGCCCGGAGTAGCCGACCGCGGCGATCTCGTCGAGTACCGGACCCACCGCCGGCAGCGGCACCGCCAGCAGCACCAGATCGGCGTCGGCCACCGCGTCCCGTACCGTCGGGGCGACCTGCCAGCGCGCGCCGGGTGCCGCCCGCGCGGCGGCGGTACGCGCGGTGGCCCGGGTCGCGGGATCGGCGTCGTACCCGAAAACCCGGTGTCCGGCGGCGGCGAACGCGCGCAGCGCCGAGCCGCCGATCAGCCCCAGCCCGATCACCGCCACTCGCACGCGGTGACTCTGCCACATCGAGCCAGGGCGCGGTCGGGCAGCCGTCGTCGGTACGCTGACTTGGCACGTTGGTGGACCGACGCGAGCCGCCGCCCCGGCCGCAGGAGGGAGGGACGAGATGCCGGACCGGCCGATCGACTGGCCCTCACCCGCACCGACCAGCCCGCCGGGTTGGCCCGGTGTGCCGGCCGGCTGGCACCCGCCGGTGGCCGGCTGGGGTTCACCACGTGGGCAGCACCCGTACCCGCCGGGGATGTTTCCGGCCGCGCCCGCATGGCCACCGGCCCCGTCCCGGCCGACCTACCGGGAGCCGCACCCGGTACGCCCGGGAGCCGTCGCGCTCGGGGCGCTGGCCACCGCGCTGTGGCTGCTGCTGACCGGCCTGATCGGCCAGGACCTGCGCGGGTACGCCCTGTCGACGCTGCTCTGCGGCGCACTCGCCTGGGCCGTCGCGATCCTGCTCGCCCGGGTCGGCGACCGGGGCGTGGCGACCGGCATCGCACTCGCCATGTCGGCCGGCTGGAGCATCACGACTGTGGCGCTCGCCACACACTGGGCGGCGACCAGCGACTGGCCACTGTGGTGACCGGCGGTGGGCGGATTCCGGGCTTGACGAACACGGCGGCGGTCGGCACGCTCGGCGGCATGGCCAACACCGGGCACCGGCTCGATTCCGAGCGGAATCGGCGCCGACTGCAAATCCTCGCCGAGCTTGCCGGCGCCAAGCTCGGCCGCGAACGGATCCGGCCCCGTAAGGTCCGAGGGCAGCAGTTGCGCGAGTTGATTGCGGCCCGCCGACTGGTCAACTGACCGAACGCCTCATCTGACCGAACGTCGACGCGCTGTCGCGCGCCCGTCCCTGCCGGTCAGTGACTGTTCGGGGCGTTGCGGGGTCAACGACCGACCTGAGCCGATACCGTCATTCTGACGACAGAATCGGCGGTCACCGACGGCGGCGGGGATGCCGCGCCGCCCGGTAACCGCAGGGACCATTGGGGGGACCGTGCCCTATTTTGCTGCCGCTGCCGTACGCGGCCCGGCCGGTTGGTCCGGCGCCGAGCTCGACCTCGGTGGGGTCGCCGACATCGACGAGGTGATCGACCGGCTCCGTGAGGTCGATGCCGACGCCGAGGTGTCACTGCTGTTCGTCGAATCGGACGACAGTTACCTGGTGATCCTGCGCCTCGACGAGGGCGAGGATCTGCGAATCTTCAGTTCGGACGCCGCGTTCGCCGAGGAGTCGCGGCTGGGCGCGCTGCTGATCGGCGACATCCGTACTCCGGCCGTCGAGGTAGACCTCGAACCGGTCGTGGTCGGTGCCGGCGGCGGCTCGATGTCCGCCGCCGCTGCCGCACCGGCCGGCTCCCGTGCCGGTGGGTACCTGGTCGGCGACCCGTTGGACGACTCCGACGACGTTGACGCGTTGGCCGACGAGGAGGACGACGATGAGCCGGCCGCCGACCCGGACGCGGAGCCGGTCGGGGACGCCGACCTGCTCGCCGATCTCGGCCTGTCGGCCCGACGGCTGCTGGCACTGTGCGCCCGTGACGGCATGCTGCCGGCCGACGTGACCGCCGAGATCTGCCAGACGGTCGGCTGCGGCGACGAAATCGAGGAGTTGCGCGAGGCATGAGGCCGGGCGGGGCGACGGCGTGACCGGGCGGGGCGACGGCGTGACCGGGCGGGGCGACGGCGTGCCGACGGCCCGGCGGCACCGCGACCCGCTGCACGAGAGCTGGATGCGGCGGGCGTTGTCGGTGGCCGGCGGGTCGACCGCCGGCGCCCGCCCGGTCGGTGTGCCGCCCGGCACGGCAGGGGTAACCGTCGGTGCGGCTGACGTGCCGGTCGGTGCGGTCGTCTACGACGCGGCCGGCCACGAACTCGCGGTCGCCCACAACGAACGCGAACTGACCGGCGACCCGACGGCGCACGCCGAGATCCTCGCGCTGCGCCGGGCCGCCGCCCGGCTCGGCCGGTGGCGGCTCGACGGGTGCACCCTGGTGGTCACCCTGGAACCGTGCACCATGTGCGCCGGCGCGGTGGTGCTGGCCCGGATCTCGACCGTGGTCTTCGGCGCGTGGGAGCCGAAGACCGGTGCCGTCGGATCGCTGTGGGACGTCGTGCGCGACCGCCGCCTCAACCACCGGCCGACCGTGTACGCCGGGGTGCTGGCCGACGAGTGCGCCGCTGCGCTGCGGGCGTTCTTTCGCTGAGCCGGGCGGCCCGCCGGTATCGTCGGCCGAACCCGGTGGCGTCAGGCGATCGCGGTGTCCAGTGCGATGCGTACCATCTCGCTGAAGGTCTGCTCCCGGTCGTCCGCGCTCATCTTCTCGCCGGTACGGATGTGGTCGCTCACGGTGAGGATGGTCAATGCGCGGGCCCGGAACCGGGCGGCGATGGTGTACAGCGCCGCAGTCTCCATCTCGACCGCCAGCACCCCGTAGTCGGCCAGCGTGTCGTACAGGTCCGGCCGGTCCGTGTAGAACGAGTCGGCGGCCAGGACCGGGCCGACCCGCAGGTCGACACCGTGCCGGTGGGCCGCGTCGACCGCCGTACGCAGCAGACCGAAGTCCGCCACCGGGGCGTAGTCGACCAGCCCGGCGAACCGCACCCGGTTCATGTTCGAGTCGGTCGACGATCCATTGGCCGCGATCACGTCCCGCAGTTGCAGATCCTCGGCCAGCGCGCCACAGGAGCCGACCCGGATCAGCGTCCGGACCCCGTACTCGTTGATCAGCTCGTGGGCGTAGATCGACGCCGACGGCATGCCCATTCCCGACCCCTGCACCGACACTCGCGTCCCGGCGTATCGGCCGGTGAAGCCGAACATGCCGCGCACGTTCGAGTAGCAGGTGGCGTCCTCGAGGAAGTTCTCGGCGATCCACTTGGCGCGCAGCGGGTCTCCGGGCATGAGGACCCGCTCGGCGATGTCGCCGGGCTTGGCTCCGATATGCGTGCTCATGGCCATGATCCTGCCAGTGCGGCCGGTGCTGCCCACGCTCGGGCGGTACCGCCGTGACGGTCGGCAGGCGCTTCAGGTAGCCTACTCGGCGGTGGTGTGTCCGAGTGGCCTAAGGAGCACGCCTCGAAAGCGTGTGAGGGTTCACGCCCTCCGCGGGTTCAAATCCCGCCGCCACCGCCACTGAGCAGGCAACCATCCTGCTAGTTGAACGCCCGGCAGGTCCGCGAGGATCGGCCGGGCGTTTCGGCGCACCGGTCCTCATCGGTCGGCGATCAGCTCGACGACGGCGCTGGCGATCCGGTCGATCGCCGCAGAGTCGGCCAGCAGGGCGTCGACCCGCTCGTCAGCGGCCGGTCCACCACCGGGTGGCCGGTCCATCTCCTCGGCACCCGTGCCGGCGGCGAACTCCTCGAGCAGCCGGCTCTTCCCGACGCCGGCCTCACCGCCGAGGAAGACCGTCGCGGCGGCACCGCCCGCCGCCTCGGTCAGCAGTCCGGTCAGCCGGGGCGTGCTCCGCGGCGCGGCCGATGAAAGAGCCACCCGCGCCGCCGCGTGCCACATCGTATTCGGTGGCCGATGCCGACTCGGTGGTCACGGAGGATTCCGGTCCGGTCGGCTGGACGCGATGGGGACGCGATGGTGTGCCGTTGCGCTGTGTCGTCTGGGCTAACGACAATCGTCGCGGTCATCCGGCTCCGGAATCGATTCCACGGTACGACGGCGGTCGTCGACGTTCTCGGCCAACTCGTCAGGGTCCGCACCGCCGGCCACAGCGGCCTGCCGCGCCGCGCCGAACTCGGCGGCGAGTAGTTCGATCATCCGTCGTCGGGTTTCGGCTGGTAGCCCTTCATCTGGCACCGGTCCGCCGGATCGATCGTCGATCATCGAGACCTCAGTGCATCGATGGTCTTCCCTGTCTTCTGTGCTGCAGGTCTGACTGACGTGACCTGACCCGGCGGCTGGGTCCGATGCTGATACTCCAGGCGAAGAGCTGTGCGAACGCTGCTGGCCGGTCCCATGCCGGTAGCAGCGACGAAATCTGCTGAGTAGGCTCATGAACCGCTACGCTCCATCGACGCGACACGCCGGAGACGGTCAGCTGAGACGCATCCGATCAGGTGCCTGCAGTCGCCGGTGGCCCGATCTCGTGAAGCCGGCTGAGAATGGTGGGCTTAAAGTCGACCGGTGTGGAGTGGGGCGAGTCGCGCATTAGGGTGTCGATCTGGTTAGCCGTCGGCGGTGCGCTGCTGGTGCCGGCTGCGGCTCTCACCAGGGCGGCTGGGTACCGGTCCCTGGGCGATGGCGCATCGAGGGCGGCGACCAACGCAGAGTTGTTCGATCTGGCGGCGGTGCACCATCGGACCGCGTGGTGCGCCTTGCTACTGGCGAGTATGGGCGTGACCGCCGCACTGGTCGGCCTGCTGCTGCTGACCGGGCCCGGCGAGGTGGTGGCCAATCCTCGGTTGCTGGGCTGGGCGGTGGTCAGTGTGCTGATAGCTGGCTACCTCTGCTGGCTGGCGGTCCAGGCGTTCCTGCCCACCGACGGGCTCCAGGAGCTCATCGTGGCGGATGCCGTGCCGACGCAACGGCGGGTTCTCGCGCTGGTCGAGAGTGCTCGGACGTACCCCTACCCGGTGATCGGTCGCACCGGCGGGCTAGCGGCGACGGCCTGGGCCGCCGTACATGTGTGGGTTGTGGCGCGACTGCCAGTGGTGCACCGATTCCGCCGCAGACCAGGTAGCGACCCTTGCCATTGAACCTCGGCAGGCGTAGCCGCTCGACCAGGCAACGGGGTCTCCTGCGACACAGGCCATTCGCGGAATGATTCTGAACGTCGGTGGCTGACCTCGTCGTGTAGCGGCAGGGAGCGTCCCAGACGCCGAGGCGTGCGAACGCCGCTGGCCGGTCCCGTCTCGGGACCGGCCAGCGGCGTTGTGGCTGCTCAGTGAGCGGAGGATACGAGATTCGAACTCGTGAGGGTGTGAACCCAACACGCTTTCCAAGCGTGCGCCCTAGGCCTCTAGGCGAATCCTCCGCCCGACACGATACAGGCTGCGGACGTGGCGGTCAGCACGGGCCGGGGTCGCCGACGGCCGCCCACCGCCCGGGGTACAGTGGGGCCAACCCCTCGTGCGGCGTGCATCTCGTGAACCTCCCCAGGGCCGGAAGGCAGCAAGGATAAGCGAGCTCTGGCGGGTGCACGGGGGGCCTTTCGTCTCCGGGCCGGCCGGGGGACCTGCCCCCGGGGTGGCGGTCGCCGGCCCGCCCGCGCAGAATGGCTCCCGGCGTGGAACCCTGCCTGGTCGGAAGGAGGCGGTGAGGGTGGCACTGGCGCTCTACCGCAAGTACCGGCCGAGGACGTTCGCCGAGGTCATCGGCCAGGAGCACGTCACCGAGCCGTTGTCGCAGGCGTTGCGGACCGGGCGGCTCAACCACGCGTACCTCTTCTCCGGGCCGCGCGGGTGCGGCAAGACCTCCAGCGCCCGAATCCTGGCCCGCTCGCTCAACTGCGAGCAGGGGCCGACGCCGGAGCCGTGCGGCAAGTGCGACTCGTGCCGCGCCCTGGCCGCCGACGGCAGCGGCTCGATCGACGTTATCGAGATCGACGCGGCCAGCCACGGCGGCGTCGACGACGCCCGTGAGCTGCGCGAACGCGCCTTCTTCGCGCCGGCCAGCAGCCGGTTCAAGATCTACGTCATCGACGAGGCGCACATGGTCTCGTCGGCCGGCTTCAACGCGCTGCTCAAGCTGGTCGAGGAGCCGCCGGACTATGTCAAGTTCATCTTCGCCACCACCGAGCCGGAGAAGGTCCTCGGCACGATCAAGTCGCGGACCCACCACTACCCGTTTCGGCTGATCCCGCCGGGGGTGCTGCGGCCGTACCTGGAGCAGCTCTGCTCCGCCGAGGGTGTCAAGGTCGACCCGGCGGTCTTCCCGCTGGTGGTGCGGGCCGGCGGCGGTAGCGCCCGGGACAGCCTGTCGGTGCTCGACCAGCTGATCGCCGGTGCCGGCCCGGAGGGGGTCAGCTACCCGCGGGCGGTGGCCCTGCTCGGCGTCACCGACAGCGCACTGCTGGACGAGATGTGTGACGCCCTCGCCGCTGGCGACGGTGCCGCCGCCTACGCAACCGTCGACCGGGTCGCCGAGGCCGGGCACGACCCCCGCCGGTTCGCCTCCGACCTGTTGGAGCGGTTGCGGGACCTGATCGTGCTGCAGCAGGTGCCGGACGCGGTCAGCAAAGGGCTGATCGACGGGCCGCCCGACCAGATCGACCGGATGACCGCCCAGGCCGAGCGGCTCGGCCCGGCGACCCTGTCACGGTGCGCCGACACCGTGCACAACGGCCTGGTGGAGATGCGCGGCACCACCGCGCCCCGGCTGCTGCTGGAGCTGGTCTGCGCTCGGATGCTGCTGCCCGGGGCCGAGGAGTCGACCGGGGCGCTGCTGCAGCGGATGGAGCGGATGGAGCGTCGGCTGGCAGCCGGCGTACCAATGGCTGCTGCTGCGCCGGTGGCCTCCGCTCCCGCTGCCGCGCCGACCGCCGGCCCCGCCGTGGCACCGGCCGGACCACCAGCCGCCGCGCCGCCTCCCGCTGAAATGCCGGCCGCGCCGCCGGCGGTTGAGCGACCACCGGCCGCCGCGCCGGCCGTACCGCCGGAAGCGGTGATGCCCGACCCGGCCGACGCCGAGCCGCAGCCGGCCCCGGCCGCGCCGGGCGCGCTCGACGCGGCAACCGTCCGGCGGTCCTGGGACCAGATCCTCGCCATGGTCGGCAACCGGAGCAAGCGGGCCGCCGCGGTGGTCCGCGAGGCGACGGTACGCGAGGTCGACGGTGACGTGCTGGTGCTCACCTTCCGGCACAGCGTGCACGCCACCATGCTGTCCGCCTCGCCGGACCTGCTGCTCGAAGCCATCTACGAGACGCTCGGGGTTCGGTGGCAGATCCGCTGCGAGACCGCCGGTGCGGCGTCCGGTCCGGCCCGGGCCAGCTCGGCCCGGTCGGGCCCGGTGCCACCCGCCGCCGGCCCACCTGCCAACGGTCCGGCCACCGCAGGCCCGCCGGCCGCCACCCGGTCGGCTGCGGCCAGCGCCGCCCGCGCGGCGGCTTCGGGTAGCGGGGCTGCCGGCCGGCCGGGTGCGAGCCGCCCCGGTGGTCGCCAGCCGGCCGGCGGCGGTGACGACTCCGACTGGCCCGAACCGGCCCGACCGGGCGGCGGCAACGCCCCGCCGGTGAACGACGGCCCGTCCGGTGGTGGCCCACCGCCGGGCGGCATCCGGCAGGCCGCTAACGGTGCCCGACCGGGTGGTGGGGGCGCGTCCACCGGCCCTGGGCCGGGGCAACGGCCGGCACCGACGCAGCAGAGCGGCCCGGGGCAGCAGAACGGCCCGGCGTCGCGGTCGGTCGGTCGGCCGGCGACCGCGACGGCTGGCCGACCGGCACCGTCGGCGGGGGGCGGTGTCTGGGCCGACGGGTCGTCCGCCGAGGAGCCGCCGTACGACCCGGACTACGACGGGCCGGTGCGGTCCGGCGCCGCGTCCGGGCCGCCGCGCGGCCCCGTCTACGAGGGCTTCGACCCGGGTGACGAGCCGCTGGACGAGGTGGTGGACGAGCAGACCGCCCGGCAGAGCAGCGAGGAGCAGGCGATGCAGTTGCTGCGTCAGGCGCTTGGCGCGGAGAAGATCGGCGAGATCGATTCGCGGTGACCGAGACCGATTCGCGGTGACCAGGTGTGCGGCTTCCGTGCCGGGCGCTGCTGATCCGGCGGGACGGACTAGGCTGGCCACGGTCCGGCCACACTGATCGAAGGAGCGGTGCCGTGCGCCCCGGTGGACAGCCCAACATGCAGCAGATGCTGAAGCAGGCGCAGAAGATGCAGCAGCAGATGGCGACCGCCCAGGCCGAGCTGGCCGAGGCGGAGGTCACCGGCGCGGCCGGCGGGGGCCTTGTCACGGTGACCCTTTCCGGCGTCGGTGAGATCCGGTCCATCAAGATCGACCCCAAGGCGGTGGACCCGGCGGACGTGGAGACGCTGGAGGATCTGGTGCTGGCCGCGGTCCGTAACGGCAACGACGAGGTCCGCAAGCTGACCGAGGAGAAGATGGGCCCGGTCACGGGCGGCCTCGGCGGTCTCGGGCTACCCGGGTTCTGAGCCGCCGCAGATGTACGAAGGCGCTATCCAGGACCTGATCGACGAGCTGGGCCGGCTGCCCGGCGTGGGGCCGAAGAGCGCCCAGCGGATCGCGTTCCACATTCTCTCCGCCGACCCGGCGGACGTCACCCGGCTGGTAACCGCGCTACGCCGGGTGAAGGACCTGGTCAAGTTCTGCACGGTGTGTTTCAACGTGGCGGAGACCGAGCACTGTCGGATCTGCCGCGACCAGCGGCGCAACGACGACGTGCTGTGTGTGGTCGAGGAGCCGAAGGACGTCGTGGCGATCGAGCGCACCGGTGAGTTCCGGGGACGCTACCACGTGCTCGGTGGGGCGATCAATCCGTTGGAGGGGGTCGGCCCGGACAACCTGCGGATCCGGGAGCTGATGCTGCGATTGGGCTCGGGGACGGTCAAAGAGCTGATCCTGGCCACCGACCCGAACACCGAGGGCGAGGCGACCGCGACCTACCTTGCGCTGCTGGTGAAGCCGATGGGGATCGCGGTGTCCCGGTTGGCCAGTGGCCTGCCGGTCGGCGGCGACCTGGAGTACGCCGACGAGATTACCCTGGGCAGGGCGTTCGAAGGCCGGCGCTCGGTCTGACACCGGGCCGGCGAAACACGCGAAACATGTAACAACTTGGTATAGCTCAATTCTGGACATATCTGACCTATCATCGGCGCTGTAAGGTCCGATCGTCGTTGACGGGACAGTTAAGACACGATCCGGTACCAACCGCGTTCCGGCTGGTTTCCGGTCGCGCCAAACGCCGGCTATGGTCTCGCCATCGGTGACCCCCGTCACTACGTTGTCCGTACCCAAAGGACGAGGTGAAGCACCCATGCGTGCACCCAGGCCGAAGGCCGCCATCGCGGCCGTCGCGGTCGCGGCGCTTGCCCTAGCCGGCTGCGCCGAGAGCGAGCGTGACGACTCCGGCGATTCCAGCGATGCCACCCTGGTCTTCGGCGTAGCCGGTGACCCGAAGGTCCTCGACCCCAGCTTCGCCAGCGACGGCGAGTCGCTGCGGGTGGCCCGGCAGATGTTCGAGACCCTGGTCCGTCCCGAGGAGGGCGGTACGGCGATCACCCCCGGTCTGGCCGAGAGCTGGACCCCGGACGAGTCCGGCACGGTGTGGACGTTCAAGCTGAAGTCCGGCGTCAAGTTCCACGACGGCACCGACTTCAACGCCGAGGCGGTCTGCGTCAACTTCGACCGCTGGTACAACGCGACCGGCCTGATGCAGAGCCCCGACGTCACCGCCTACTGGCAGGACGTGATGGGCGGCTTCGCCAACAACGAGAGCGAAGACCTGCCGGAAAGCCTGTTCGAGTCGTGCACCGTGGTCGACGACACCACCGTGGACCTGGCCTTCACCCGGGTGTCCAGCAAGATCCCGGCGGCCCTGATGCTGCCGTCGTTCTCCATCCACTCGCCGACGGCGCTGCAGGAGCACAACGCCAGCGACGTGACCGGCAGCGCCGACGACATCTCCTACCCGGCGTACGCGTTGGAGCACCCCACCGGCACCGGGCCGTTCAAGTTCGACAGCTGGGACATCGCCAACAAGACCCTCACCCTGGTCCGCAACGACGACTACACCGGTGAGAAGGCGAAGGTCAAGACGCTGATCTTCCGGACCATCTCCGACGAGAACGCCCGTAAGCAGGAGCTGCGCAACGGCGGCATCCAGGGCTACGACCTGGTCGGCCCGGCCGACGTGCAGCCGCTCAAGGACGACGGCTTCAACGTGCTCACCCGTCCGGCGTTCAACGTTCTCTACCTGGCGATGAACCAGCAGGGCAACCCGGCGCTGGCCGACATCCGGGTCCGGCAGGCGATCGCCCACGCGCTGAACCGTCAGGCGCTGGTCGACTCGAAGATGCCGCCGGGTGCCGAGGTCGCCACCCAGTTCGTCCCGCCGACCGTCGAGGGCTGGAACTCCGGCGTCACCACCTACGACTACGACGTGGCCAAGGCCAAGGAGCTGCTGGCCGACGCCGGCCACTCGGACCTCACGCTGCGGTTCCACTACCCGACCGAGGTCACCCGGCCGTACATGCCGAACCCGAAGGACATCTTCGAGCTGCTCGCCGCCGACCTGCGGGAAGCCGGTATCACCGTCGAACCGATCCCGCTGAAGTGGTCGCCGGACTACCTCAACGCCACCACCTCCGGCAACGCGCACGACCTGCACCTGCTCGGCTGGACCGGTGACTACGGCGACGCGTACAACTTCATCGGCACGTTCTTCGACCGGCCCAAGGACGAGTGGGGCTACGACAACCCGGACCTGTTCGCCAAGTTCGCCGAGGCCGACGGCACCGCCGACATCGAGGCCCGCTACGAGCTTTACAGGGGCATCAACGCCGAGATCATGGAGTTCCTGCCGGGTGTGCCGGTCTCGCACTCCCCGCCGGCGATCGTCTTCGCCGAGGACGTGATCGGGGTGCAGGCCAGCCCGCTCACCGACGAGCGGTTCGCCACCGCCGAGTTCAAGTCCTGAAATCCACGAGTGCACTAGCGAAAATCCACGAGTGAACTAGCGAACGGAACGAGGGCGGGCGTCGGCCGCCACCCGGGCCACCAGTCCGGGTGGCGGCGGCGCCCGCCCACGCGACCCTCCACACCCCCTGCCGAGGCACCGTGTTCCGCTTCATCGTCCGACGACTGCTCCAACTCGTACCCACGCTGTTCGGCCTCTCCTTGCTGCTGTTCATCTGGCTGCACCGACTGCCCGGCGGCCCGGAGTCCGCGATCCTCGGTGAACGCGGCACCCCGGAGATGCGCGCGGCGATCCGTCGCAACCTCGGGCTCGACGAGCCGATCCTGATCCAGTACGGCCGGTTCATGAAGCGGCTGCTGCAGCTCGACCTTGGCACCTCGATCTCCACGAAACGTGAGGTCACCACCGAGTTCCTGCAACGCTTCCCGGGCACCGTCGAGCTGACCGCCGCCGCCATGCTGATCGCGATCGGCGTCGGCATCCCGCTCGGCTACCTGGCCGCCCGCCGCCGCGGGACCCTGCTCGACCACGGATCGGTCGCCGGATCGCTGATCGGCATCTGCGTCCCGGTCTTCTTTCTGGCGTACGTGCTGAAGGCGATCTTCGCGGTGAACCTCGGCTGGTTCCCGTCCAGCGGCCGGCAGGACCCCCGCATCGACGCCACCCGGGTGACCAACTTCTTCGTGCTGGACGGACTGCTGACCCGGGAGTGGGATGCCTCGCTCAACGCGCTGTGGCACCTGGTGCTGCCAGGGTTGGCCCTGGCCAGCATTCCGCTGGCGATCATCGTCCGGATCACCCGGGCCAGCGTGCTGGAGGTGCTCGGCGAGGACTTCGTCCGTACCGCCCAGGCCAAGGGCCTGACCGGCCGGGTGATCCGCCGCCGGCACGTGCTGCGCAACGCGATGCTGCCGGTGGCCACCAGCATCGGCCTGCTCACCGGTGGGCTGCTGTCCGGTGCGGTGCTCACCGAGACCGTGTTCGCCTTCGGCGGCATCGGAGCGTTCGTCGCCGACGCCATCAGCCAGCGGGACTACCCCGTACTGCAGGGCTTCATTTTGATCATCGCGTTGGTCTACGTACTGGTGAACCTGTTGGTCGACATCTCCTACACCTTCATCGACCCGAGAGTGCGGGTCCGGTGAGCGGGCGGTTGACCGGTAGTACGGGGTGGACAGGACTGCGGCGAGCGTGGCCCGCAGCCGCGCGGACGGAGGCGGCCCGATGAGTGACCTACTGAGCCCGGGGCGGAAGAAGGCGAAGCTGGACCGGCTCGCCGAGCTCTCCGCGGCGCACGACGACGAGCGCGGTGTCAGCCTCTGGCAGGAGGCGTTCCGCCGGCTGCGCCGCAACCCGGCGGCGATCGTCGGCACCGTCATCCTCGGCGTCTTCCTGCTGGTCGCCCTGGTCGGCCCGTTCCTGGTGCCGTACGATCCGGCGGCGCAGCTGTGGAAGGACGAGATCCGCGAGGCGCAGGCCTTCTACCCGGGGCCGCGCGCGGCCAACTGGTTCGGCGTGGACCACCTCGGCCGCGACGAGTTCAGCCGGATGATCGTCGGCGCCCGGCAGACCCTGCTGGTCGGCGTCGTCGCCACCATGATCGGGCTGACCGTCGGCACGCTGATCGGTGGCCTCGCCGGCGCCGCCGCCGGCCTCGGCGGGCGGTGGGGCCGCTGGGTGGACACCGTACTGATGCGGATCGTCGACATGCTGCTGGCGCTGCCCAGCCTGCTGCTGGCGATCAGCATCGCGGCGCTGCTCGGGGCCAGCCTGACCACCGTCATGATCGCGGTCGGCATGGTCTCGGTGCCGATCTTCGCCCGGCTGCTGCGCGGCTCGATGCTCGCCCAGTCGAACAGCGACTACGTCCTCGCCGCCACCTCCCTGGGGGTCCGGCGAAGCAAGGTGGCGCTGACCCACATCCTGCCGAACTCACTCGCCCCGGTGATCGTGCAGTCCACGCTCACCCTGGCCACCGCGATCATCGAGGTGGCCGCGCTGTCGTTCCTGGGGCTGGGCAACCCGGACGCGTCGATCCCGGAGTGGGGGGTGATGCTGGCCGACGCGCAGCGCTACCTGGACGCCGCGCCCCGGCTGGCGATCCTGCCCGCGCTGGGCATCATCATCACCGCGTTGGGCTTCACCCTGTTGGGCGAGGCGATGCGCGAAGCCCTCGACCCGAAACTGCGGAAGTGAGCCATGGCGCTGCTCGACGTGGATGAACTGGCGGTCACCTTCGCCCGGCGGGGGCAGCGGACCGTGCACGCGGTCGACGGGGTGTCCTTCTCGGTCGACGCCGGTGAGGTGACCGGGCTGGTCGGCGAGTCCGGCTGCGGCAAGAGCGTCACCTCATTGGCCATCATGGGGTTGCTGCCGGCCGGCAAGGGCGTGCGGGTCCAGGGCAAGGCCGCGTTCGACGGCACCGACCTGCTGCAGCTCGATCCCCGGGCGATGCGGGACGTACGCGGCCGCGACGTGGCGATGATCTTCCAGGATCCGCTCTCCTCGCTGAACCCGGTGGTACCGATCGGTGTGCAGGTCACCGAGGTGCTGGTCCGGCACCGGGGAATGCGCGGCGAGGCCGCCCGGCTCGAGGCCGAGCATCTGCTGGACCGGGTCGGCATTCCGGACCCCACCCGCCGGTTGAAGGAGTACCCGCACCAGCTCTCCGGTGGGATGCGGCAGCGGGCGCTGATCGCGATGGCGGTCGCCTGCCAACCCCGGCTGCTGATCGCCGACGAGCCGACGACCGCGCTGGACGTGACGATCCAGGCGCAGATCCTGGAACTGCTCAAGGACCTGGTCCGCGAGTCCGGCACCGCACTGGTGATGATCACCCACGATCTGGGGGTGGTTGCCGGCATGTGCGACACGATCAACGTGCTGTACGGCGGTCGGGTGGTCGAGACAGCCCGCCGCCGACCCCTGTTCGTGGCGCCGCGCCACCCGTACACGGTGGGCCTGCTCGGCTCGATTCCCCGGCTCGACGCGGGCCACGGCCAGCGACTGCGACCCATCCCCGGCTCGGTCCGGGACCTGCTGCCCTGGCTGGACGGCTGTGCCTTCGCGCCGCGCTGCGCCCGCCAGGTGGACGCCTGCCTCGGCGCCGCGCCGCAGCTGCGCCGGGAGCCGGACGGGCACGCGTTCCGCTGCGTCAACCCGCCCGAGACCGACGACACGGTGGAGGCCGCCCGGTGAATGAGCCACTGGTCGAGGTCCGCGACCTCAAGGTGCACTTTCCGATCACCCGGGGCGTCCTGCTGGACCGGGTCGTCGGGCACGTCCGAGCGGTCGACGGGGTGGACCTGCGGATCGCCCGGGGCGAGACGTACGGCCTGGTGGGCGAGTCAGGCTGCGGCAAGTCGACGCTCGGCCGGGCCATCCTGCAGCTGACCCCGCCGACCGGCGGCGAGGTGGTCTTCGACGGAGTGACGTTGAACCGGCTGCCGGCGGCCAAACTCCGCACCATGCGCCGCCGCTTCCAGATGATCTTCCAGGACCCGATGTCCAGCCTGGACCCCCGGCAGAACGTCGAGTCGATCCTCGTCGAAGGGCTGCAGGCGCACGACATCGGCGCCGACCGCACCGAGCGCCGACGAATTGTCGGCGAAGCGCTCGACGCGGTCGGCCTGCCCCGCTGGGCGCTGTCCCGCTACCCGCACGAGTTCTCCGGTGGCCAACGGCAACGGATCGGCATCGCCCGCGCGCTGGTCCTCGGTCCGGAGCTGATTGTCGCCGACGAACCGGTCTCCGCCCTGGACGTGTCGATCCAGGCCCAGGTGATCAACCTGCTCGACGAGCTGCAGATCGAACGCGGCCTCACCTACCTGGTGATCGCCCACGATCTGGCGGTGGTCCGCCACATCTCGGACACCATCGGGGTGATGTACCTCGGCGCGCTGGTCGAGGAGGCACCCGGGGACCAGCTCTACCGCGAGCCGCTGCACCCGTACACCCGGGCGTTGCTGTCGGCCGTGCCGGTGCCGGACCCGGAGGTGGAGGACCGCCGGGAGCGGATCCTGCTGGCCGGGGACCTGCCGTCGCCGGCGAACCCGCCGGCCGGCTGCCGATTCCACACCCGGTGCCCGTGGGCGCAGCCGACCCGCTGCGCCGACGAGCGGCCCGTGCTGCGCGAGATTGGCCCGTCCCGGGTGGCCTGCCACTGGGCCGAGCAGATCGCCGCCGGGTCGCTGCGCCCACACCGGACGAGTCCGGAAGCGGTCGCCCCCGCCGGTGCCGGCACCGCGCCGGCCACCGTCTCCGCCCCGCACGAACCGCTGCCGTAGCCGTTCGCGCGAGCCGCTGCCGTACGGGTTGTCCGCAGTTTCAGCCGTCCGGGCGGTGCAGCAGGCCGACCGCGATGGCGTGTACGGCGTCCAGGCCGGCCGGGTCGGCCAGGTCGGCCCGGCCGCCGGTCACCACGTACCACTCCGCGGCGTCCTTGTACTGCACGCGGAGGGTGACCTGGCCGGCGGCGAACTCGGTGCGCAGCGTCAACTCGCCGGTGATCACACCGACCTCGTCGGTCATCACCCCGCCCGGCCCGGTGACGATGTCCCGGGTACGGCTCGACTCCACCGGCTCGCCCATGGTCAGCTCCTGTCCTCTCATCGGCCACCCGTACCGCCGTCACCGACCGGTCGGTGTCAACGACCGGTCGCGGTCACGGACAGGTGGTCAGCATGTCAGCCAGCGCCGCCTTCTCCGGCTCGGTGACCGACAGCTCCCAGTAGTGCTTGACCGTGATCCAGTCCTGGGCGTACTGGCACCAGTAGTCCCGGTTCGGTGGCTTCCACTGCGACGGGTCCTGGTCACCCTTTGCCCGGTTGGTCGACGCGGAGACCGCGATCAACTGCGGGCGGTCCAGGTCGTTGGCGAACTCGCGGCGCTGGTCGTCGTCCCACTCGTCGGCACCGGAGCGCCAGGCGTTGGCCAGCGGGACGATGTGGTCGATGTCGAGGTCGCCGGGGTCGGTGAAGGACTCGCCGTCAAACGCGCTGAGCCACTGTCCGCCGACCACGTTGCAGCCGTCCAGCTCGATCGCCGTGCCGTCGCGTTCCAGGACGGTGTCCCGCACGTCGCAGTTGCTGCCGGCGGAGCTCCAGTGCGGGAAGTGGTCCCGGCTGTAGCCCCGCATGTCACCGGCGGACGCCACGGTCAACTGGTCGAGCAGCGCGGACGCCTGATCAGCGGAGCCGTCGCCGGAGCCGTCTGCCGACCCGCCGGGCGGCGTGGCGGTGGGGGAGCCGAGGGTGATGTCGACGGACCCGCAGCCGGCGGTCGCGACGAGCGCCAGGGCGGCGGCTACCGCGACCGCCGCCCGGCGCGGATCGAATCGGATGGTCCAGGGACGCTGTCGAAAAGGGGTTCGCACCTGCTTAGCTTGCGGGTGCCGGGCGGTCAGCGCCAGGCACCCGCCGTTCCGGCGTTTCGCCGGAACCTAAGAGCGACCGGCAATAGGGTCCAAGATCCGGACATGCGGGTACCTGGAAGTAGTAGGC
>NZ_JBHMIQ010000047.1:0-50377 GCF_048060315.1 Micromonospora sp. LOL_013 | reverse complement strand
GACGGTGCGGGTCTGGGATCCTGATACTGGCGACCTGCTGGCCGAGCTGACCGCCCACGTCGGCTCGGTGGGATCGTTGGCGGTGTTGCCGGGCCTGGATGGCCGGCACTTCATCGTCTCTGGCGGTCGGGACGATGGGACGGTGCGGGTCTGGGATCCTGATACTGGCGACCTGCTGGCCGAGCTGACCGCCCACGTCAATGGAGTGATGTCGATAGCGGTGTTGCCAGGCCCAGGCGGCCGGCACCGCATCGTCACCGGCAGTCAGGACGATGGGACGGTGCGGGTCTGGGATCCTGATACCGGCGATCAGCTAGCCGAATTGACCAATGTCGGTAGGATCAACGCGCTGGCGGCGCTACCGGGTCCGGACGGCCGACACTGCATCATCGCCGCCGCCGGCGGCGGCTTGAACGATGGGGTGGTGCAGGTCTGGGACTCTGACACCGGTTGCCAACTGGCCGAATTCACGGGCCAGACCAGTGAGGTGGTGTCGTTGGCGGTGTTACCTGGCCTGGATAGCCGACACCGCATTGTCGCCGGTGGCGACGATGGTTCCGTGGTGGTTTATTGCCAGGGACCGAAGAGCCGTGCGCCAGCCCGCAGCCCCAACAGCGACACTCCGGATTGTCGCGAGATTGGAGCAGCTTCACGGTGATCTCGATGGTGACCCGTGGCCGGACTCTCGCCCAGGGCGTCATTCGAGGCGATCAACGGCCGACTTGCCGGAGACGGTCGGTGGCTCTCCGCCGGCGGCCTGTGGAAGCTCAACAAACACTGAAACGGCAGATCACTGCCACGTAGTAGCAGTAGCCGGCACGGTGGCGTGCCGGCTACTGGGATCGGTGTGGTGACGCTGTTAGCCGCCCTCTGCGGGCAGGGCCAACCGGGACGGCTCGTGGCTACGGCGTACTGGCTGTTAGGCGGTGAAGCGTTCGCGGCTCGCTTCGCGTACGAAGGACTGCCAGTCCTCGGGATCGATGTTCAGGACGGGGCCAGCAGGGTCTTTGCTGTCGCGGACGAGGACCCGCCCGGTGGTCGGGAGGAGGTTGGTGGCCACCTCCACGCAGTTGTTGCCGTTGCCGCTGCGGCTGGACTTACGCCACTGGGCACCGGTCTGGTCAGGCTTCACGGAGTGCCTCCAATGCAGAAGTGATCATGCTTCTCGACTCGTCCTCGTTGAGTGAGCGGCGGTCGATGTCTTCCCAGACGAGCTGGTAGGTGCCGGACTCGCCGGGCTTGTTCAGGTAGAGCGCTCCGGTCAGGGTGTCGACGTAGGCGAGTGGCGGTTCGAGCGGCTCACCACTCTGCGGGTCTGCCGGGAAGGTCAGCAGCGCGAACGGGGTGGACGCTGCCATGCCGCCGTGGACTCCGGCGGTGAACGGCAGCACCCGGATGCTGATGTTGCCGCGCCGGGTCAGTTCGAGCAGGTGCTCGAACTGCTCGATCATCACCTCGCGCCCGCCGATGTGCCGGTGTAGTACGGCCTCGTTGAGGATGACGCTGAGGTGTGGTGCGCGAGGGCGGGTGAGCAGCGACTGCCGCTCCATCCGGACCTCGACGCGTCGCTGTTTCTCGCCGTCATCGATGTAGCCGGTCGGCACTCCGTGAACTTCTTCGGCGTACCGCCGGGTTTGAAGCAAGCCTGGGATCAGCTCGACCTCGTACTGCCGGATCGTCTCGGCGGAGTCCTCCAGCGAGACGTAGAGCGCGAAGAACGCCGGTAGCTCGGTCTCGGTGCGGTCGTGCCACCAGGACTTCCGCCGCCCGTTGCGGGTCTCGGCAGTGAGCGCGAGGAGGATCCTCCCGTCCTCAGGCTCCGCGCCGTAGAGCTCCAGCATGGCCTTGACGTCGATGTCCCGGAAGCGTACGGCCTCGTGCCCGTCCTCCATGCGGGCGATCGTCGCGCGTCCCTTCTGGAGTGCGTCTGCCGCCTGCTCCTGGGTCAGGCCGGCGCGTCGTCGCAGTGCTTCGAGTCGCCGGCCGACGTACCGACGCAACAGTGCAGAACCCACCATATCCGACACCTGTCGACCACCTCCCGCTCGTTTTGGGCGTGTGTCTCGCCCAAATGATACAACCGATCTGCCATTACATACATTGGCCCCGCCTAAATGGGCTGGACAATTACCGATGATCTCACGTGGCGTCGATTAATGGAAAGCCGATCTCCCTGAGGTGTTGATTTTTGGTCACACTCAAAGTGTAATGAGGTGGTCGCAAGTTCTCCGCCGCCCGTTCTGGCGCTGGCCAGGCTATCGATTGGAGCAAGAGCGTGATTCTCGTGCTGGTAGCCGCGATATGCCTGTTTGCCGGCGTCCTCGTGGGGTTCTGCTTCGGCAAGGAAGTCAGCGGATGGTGCGTGGAGTGCGGGGACCGAGTGCACCCACCCGATCTCCACCTTGCTGGCGGCCAGACCCGTACTCGAAGACCCTGGTCCTGACCAACCTGGTCCTGATCAGACGGACGCGCAACTGACCGACGTGCGCGGCCGACGACGGCTTGCGGAGCTTCGGCACCCCTGCACCTCGCGGCCAGGCCGGGACCCGGCTCAACACCTATTACATAGCAACTTAAGGAAGGAGGCGTGATGCCACCACCCACCCCTGCCACCGACCCGCACCAGCGCCGCCCCGATGACATCGCCGACGCGGCCACCTATCGCCCGTCCGACCGCGTGTGGGTATGGCCCCCACACACCGGCCAGTGGCGACCCGGCGTCGTGGAAGCTAGGTCGAACCTTGCGGTGCTGGTGACCTACCAGCGTCCCGGCGGTGGTACCAGCGTCGACTCGCTGCTCCCGCACAACGTCATGGCCCGTACCGAGCCCGACGCCGACCTCGACGGCACCTCGTCCCGTCCGATCCGGCTGCGCGACGTCCGATCCCTCACCGCCAGGTCAGCCGCCCCGGCGTGACCAGCAAAGTTGTATCTCGAAGGGTTACATATGGACAGTCAGCTACAAACCGCAACCGACCTGGACCACCCGGACTGGTGTGATCTCAGCGAGTGCACCGCCAGCGGCCCCAGCGAGTTCCACCCCGAGTCGTCGCCGCCCGCGCACTGGGGCCACCGGCATTCCTGCAACCCCCAGCCGGGGCGGTACCCGACCGAGGTAGCTGTCCAGCTTGTCCGGTTCGTTGACGACCCGCCGAAGACCGACTTCATCCGGGTGGAGCTGGGCAGCTACGAGGAGATGCGCTCGCACTACGTGCGCCTCGCCCGGGGCGCGGCGATGCGTGACGTACTGAATGTGCTCCTCGCGCAGGCGCAGACGGGTCGCGACGTGACCCGCGAGTCGGGGGCGTGATCCGATGCCCTCCGGCTCTGTCGACGTGGAGGCCGCGGAACGTGCCGCCGGGCAGTTCCTGACGGAGCTGGGTGTCACCTTGGACACGGACTCCAGGTCGCGCAGCGCGGCGCGGATGGTGGCCGCCTACCGGGAGCTGCTGGCCGGCCCGCAGTTCGCACCGACGACCTTCGCGAACGACGCCGGCCATCGGGATCTGGTCCTGGCCCGCGCGGTGCCGTTCGTGTCGCTGTGCGAGCACCACTTCTTGCCGTTCACCGGGGTCGCGCACGTTGGCTACCTCCCTGACGGCCGCATCCTCGGCCTGTCGAAGATCGCTCGGCTGGTGGAGATGTTCGCCCGGCGTCCGCAGGTCCAGGAGAGCCTCACCCAACAGATCGTGGGCTGGCTGTTCGAGGAGTTGAGCGCACGCGGCACCGGGGCTGTCGTCGTCGCTGAGCACACCTGCATGACCCGCCGAGGTATCAGAGCGCACGGTGCGACAACCGTCAGCGTGGGATGGCGCGGCACCCTCGCCGACGATCCGTCCGCGAGGGCAGAGTTCCTGACCCTTGCCGGAGTCGCGCTACTCGCGGGAGGCGCGCTGTGACCGAAAATCCCACCCCGATAAGAGATCGCGAACGTACGGCAGACCTCACGCACGTTTCAGGTGACGCCAGGAGGGGCGATGAGACACGGACCTAGCGGGGCGAACGCGGGATCGCCAAGGAAAGTGGTACTGGTGCTTTCCGGCGGGTTGGACAGCACCGTGCTCGCCCATCGCCTGCGGGCCGAGGGCTGCGACCTGACGATGCTGTCGTTCAACTATGGGCAGTCGCATCGCCGGGAGCTGGAGTTCGCTTACCGGACAGCCGCAAGCCTCGGAGGTGCCCACCGGGTCGTCCAGCTCGGCGCGATCGCTGAGCTGCTCGCTGGGTCGTCGCTGACCGACCCAGCGGTGGCGATGCCCGACGGGCACTACTCCGACTCCTCGATGAGGGCTACGGTCGTGTCGAACCGCAACGCGATCATGCTTGACGTGGCGGTGGCGCACGCGGTTGCCATCGGAGCCAGCGCGGTGGCGCTCGGCGCTCACGCTGGCGATCATCCGATCTACCCGGACTGCCGGCCGAGCTTCGTCGCCGCCTACGAGCAGATGGTACGGGTGGCGAACGAGGGTTTCATCGATTCGGACTTCGTGGTCCTCGCGCCGTTCATCAACGCCAGCAAATCGCAGATCGTGGCCGAAGGTGCCCGACTGGGGGTGCCGTTCGAGGACACCTGGTCGTGCTACCGGGGCGGCGCACGGCATTGCGGCAGGTGCGGGACCTGCGTCGAGCGCCGCGAGGCCTTCTTCGTCGCCAACGTGGCGGACCCGACCGAGTACGAGGTGCCGTAGGTGTTCACCATCAGAAAGTCGTTCCGGTTCGAGGCGGCGCATCGAATCTCCGGCCTTCCCGCCGATCACAAGTGCGGGCGGCTGCACGGGCACAGCTACACCGTCGAGGTCCTTGTCACCAGCCCCGACCTCGTGCCGCCGGGGTTCGTGGTGGACTTCGCCGACCTGGCGCCGCTCGGTGAGTACCTGGCCGCCACGTTCGACCACCGGGACCTGGCGGAGGTGCTCGACGTCGCGCCGACGAGCGAGAACCTGGCGTGGTTTCTCTACGAGTGGTGCCAGGAGAACCTGCCCCTGCCCGTGACGGTCCAGCTGAGGGCCGTCCGCGTCGGTGAGACCGCGTCGACTTACGCGGAGTACGCCCCGGCGGACGGCCGGTCATGAGCGCGGCGGCCGGCGGCCTTCTGGTGGCGGAGATGTTCGCGACGGTGCAGGGCGAAGGGCCGAGCTGCGGCCAGCAGGCGTTGTTCGTCCGGCTGTCGCGGTGCAACCTGTCCTGCCCGTCGTGCGACACCCCGTACACCTGGGATTGGAGCCGGTTCGACCCGGCGCGTGAGGCGACCCGGCGTTCGACGGACGCCGTACTGCGGTGGGTGCTGGACCAGCCGACTCGGCTGGTGGTGGTCACCGGCGGTGAGCCGCTACTCCAGCAGGCCGAACTGGTGCCGCTGCTCGCCGAGCTGGCTGCTGCCGGTCGCCGAGTGGAGGTGGAGACCAACGGCACGGTGGTGCCCGATCCGGCGGTGGCGGAACTGGTGGACTGGAACGTCTCGCCGAAGCTGGCGAGCTTCAGCGCCCCGCGTGACCAGCTGCGCCGGACAGTCGGTAAGGCGTTGGAAGCGTTCGCGCGCACCGGCCGGGCGCGGTTCAAGTTCGTCGCATCCGGCCCGGCGGACCTCGACGAGATCGCCGGCCTGCAGCAGCGGTTCGGACTGGACCCGGTCTGGGTGATGCCGGAAGGCACCGCAGCGGATCAAGTGCTGACCGGGCTGCAGGGCCTGGCCGACGAGGTGGTGCGGCGGGGATGGAACCTGACCTCGCGGCTGCACGTCTTGGCCTGGGGTGACGTCCGTGGCCGGTAACTCGACCCATCACAAGGGCGAAGGGCCTGGACGGGGCCGTCGTTCCCGGCCCCATCGGCCGCGCGTGTCGGGTAGCGGCTCGGGTGACGCTGTGGGGGGCGGGATCGTTCCTGCCGTCCAGGCTCGATCGAGCGTACCGGATGCGGCCCTCGCGGCACACTCCCTGATGTCGTACCTCGTCGATCCGGTTCATCTGGTCGCGGCGGCCCGCGCCTGTATGCGGCGGGCGTCGGCACCCGGTGTCGACGGGATGACCTGGGCGGCGTACCGGGTGGGCCTACGGGACCGGCTCGCGAAGCTGGCTGAACGCCTCCGCGCCGGCTCCTGGCAGCCGGCTCCGCTGCGGCAGGTATGGCTTCCGAGCTACACCGGCAAGACCTTCCCAGCCGCGATCCCGACAGTGGAGGACCGGATCGTGCACCGCGCGATGCGCGACGCGCTCACGCCGATCATGGAGGCGAGGGTGCTCGCCGACTGGGTGTCGGGGTACCGCGCCGGTCGTAACCGGATCACCTCGATACGGCAGGCCGACCAGCACCGGCGTGCGGGTAGGTGTTGGGTCGCGGACGTTGACGTTGCCGGCGCGTCACAGGGCGGCACCGTCGACGAGCTGGTCGGCTGGCTCGCCGTACACGTGAAAGACGGTGCGTTCCTGGCACGGTTCCGCCGCGCCCTGGATGCCCTGCCCACCCCGATGATGCCTGGCAGCGGCCTGTGGCCGGTGGTGTTTCACCTGCGGCTGGCGCAGGCAGATGCGCAGCTCGACGGGCTGTCAGTAGTGCGCTTCGCCGACAACTACGCCGCGCTCGCACCCGACCGCCGAGGCGCGGCCATCGCGTACGAGCGGATCGGCTGCGCGCTCGCGTCGGTAGGGCTCGCCCCGAACGTACGCAAGAGCCGAATCCGGCCACCGCACCTGGCGCACCCCGAAGACCTGTTCCTGATCGACGGATGAGAGGAGAGACATGCACAGCACCGATACGACGCGGACCACCAACGCGGACGATAGGGCTGGTCGGGCGTCACCACTGCGGTGGCTACCCGTTCCCGGCGGCAACGGCCGGTTCGGGGACACGGCCCGGGAACGTACGGTGACCGACCTCCTCGTGGCGGCCACACCGTTGACGTACTGGCATCTGAACCGGGCCGACGAGCCGCCGGACCCGGACCTGCCGGTCGTCGAGGTCGACCATGCCCAGGCCGTCCGGCTCGCAGCCGACGTGGGCGGACGGCTGCCCACCTCAACGGAGTGGGAATGGATCGCCGGCGGCCGGCAGCGACGGACCTGGCCGTGGGGAGACGACTCCTGGCGGCCGGACCTCGCCCGACTCCGCGGCACGGAGGTCGAACACACCCGCTGCGGGCCGGTCGGCGTCCACCCGGCCGGGGCGACCCCGGAGGGCCTGCTCGACGTGGCCGGCAACTGCTGGGAGTGGACGTCCACACCAACCATGGGGCACGGGTACGTGATCAGAGGCGGCTCCTATGCCTCACCGCCGTTGTACGCCCGCTGCACGTTCCTCAACGCCGTGCACGCCGAGTGCCGCAGCGCGGGAATCGGCGTACGCCCGGTGAGGCCGGCATGAACCACAAACTTGCGCTGCCGGTCAGCGACGGGCTTGTCCTCGTCGGCTGCTCGAAGGAGAAGTCAGCAACGCGCCGTGCGCTGGCCGCGTTCGACCTCTACGACGGCGGCTGCGTCCCACCGATGCGCGATCGGCTCGGCTACCGGCCGCACCGCGACCGAGTCCGCTTCCTCAGCGCCGAACACGGACTCGTGCATGCCGACACCCCGTTGCACACCTACGACCGGCCGCTCGATCCGCACCGCGCCGTCGAGCTGCGGCCCCGGGTGGCGGCGGCACTGACCGCCGAGTTCGACACCACCGGCGTGCCGGACGAGATCCTCGTCGTCGCCAAACCGCTGTACCTGGTCCTGCTCGCCGACCTGCTCGCCCACCCGGCACGCCCTCGCATCCACTGGATTCCCGACCACGCGTCCGGGTGGCCCGACGCCGCCCGTGTTCTCAACACCTGGGGATGGTGACCATGCCGACCCTGGCCCAGATGCTGGCCGCCAGCGACAACGACCACACCGACCTGACCGCAGCGTTCACCGCCCGCACCGGGCTGGGCTGGCACGACCCGACACCAGCGGCGATGGCAGCGGGGACCGCGCTGTCGGTGGTGATCCCCGCACACAACAACGCCTACAGCCTGCCCGTCGTGCTCGACGCACTCGCGAAGCAGGACACCTCCGGAACGGTCCAGGTCATCGTGATCGACGACGCCTCCACCGACGACACCCCGGCCATCATTCGACTGCACCCCGCAGTCGACACCGCCTACCGGCTGCCCGTACAGGTGGGTGGCGCCGCCGCCCGCAACGTCGGCACCCACCTCGCCGACGCCGACACCATCGTCCACCTCGACGCCGACATGGTGTTGACCGCCCACGCCCTCGCCGACATCGCCGTACGGGCCCACCCCAGCCTCGTTCAGGTCGGATTCCGGCACAACATCGCCTACCAGCCCGGCCGGTACCTGCGGGCCGAGGTCCCCGAAGGGGAGCCGGACCTGCACGCTGACCACCGCGTCCGGTGGACCCCGCCAGTCGGCAAACCCATGTTCTACACCGGCGATGTCTACCACCAGCCGATGGACCTGCGCCCGCTCGACGACACCCACGACTTCGTCGATCTCGGCCACGGCGCCCGCTACTTCGACTGGGACCTGCCGAGGATGGTCGTCACCGCACTGGTCGCGATGCCCCGCGCAGCCGTCACCCACGTCGGCGGATTCGACCCCGGATGGACCGTCGCCGGCTGGGGAGCCGAGGACACCCACCTCGGCGCGACACTGATCGCCGCCGGCTGCAAGATCACACCCCTGCGTCAGCTCCGCGCCTGGCACATCGACGCCCCCGACGCCGCAATCCAATGGCGGGCGAAGCTGGCCAGCGTCCCAGCCCGCATCGCCTACTACCGGCACCTCCTCGGCGAGCCCGCCCCCGCCCAGCGGGAAGCCGACCTCGCCTCGCGGGCCCAGGCCCTGCTCGCGCATGCGGAGGTGCTGCGGTGACCTCTCGTGTGTATGGCGTCGATGGCCACCTCGCCCACGACCCGGCGACCGGACTGACCCACCACGCCCCACACCCGCTACCCGCCGGCAGATGGAGCGGAGACCCCGCTGAGGTCAGCCGGTGGCCGGTCATCGCCCCCGACCAGCACACCCGATCCCAACCAGCCAGCATCTGCTGGTCGCCGATCGTCCGCTGCAACCTGCACTGCCCGCACTGCCTCGACGACACCAGCGTCCGTGAACTCGGCCCCGCCGACCGCAACCGCATCGCCCAGATCCTCGCCAGCAGCGACATCCTCGGCGTGGACATCAGCGGCGGCGAACCACTGCTCCTCAAAGACCTACCCGACCTGGCCCACACCGTCACCGCCGGTGGACGCGCCGCAGTGTCGATCACCACCAACGGCACCCACCTGCAACGCCGCGTCCCACACCTCGCAGACGTCGTCGATGCCATCCGGGTCTCCCTCGACGGAGCGACCGAGCCCACCCACGACCGGCTACGCGGCACCGGCAGCTTCACCCACGCCATCGCCGGAATCCGTGCCGCCGTCCAGGCCGGCGTCTCCGTCCAGATCCAGACCGTGCTGATGGCCACCAACCAGCCGGAGACCCAACGAATGATCGACCTCGCCCACGACCTCGGCGTCAACGGCCTGACCCTGCTCCAAATGCTGCCCATCGGCGCTGGCCTGCACCAACAGAACCAGATGCTCACCGACGTCGCCGCACTCGACCACGTGCACCGCCTGCACATCCCAGACACCCTGCGCGTCCGGCTGCGCACCCGCGAACTCGCGGGCGGATTCACCGTCGTCCGCGCCGACGGACACATCTGGCGCAACGACCAGCGCGGACTGACCATCGCCGGACTGAAGCCGCTGACCACCCCCGCCGACCTCACCCTCACCGCGAAGGACGGATCCGCATGACCAGCCGCACCGCCCAGCGGACCTTCACCCACCGCCGCGTCCTACGGCTCACCGCCGACGCCTACGAGCAGGCAGTCAACCTCCTCGCCCGCGAAGTGACCAACCGGATCGGACCCATCGGGGCGATCATCGGCATCGCCAACGGCGGCGTACCCCTGTCCCACAGCCTCGCCGCCCGCCTCGACGCCCGGGTCCTACGGGTCGATGCCAGACACAACCCCACCGACACGATCTACACCCAGGCCACCGGCCACGTCACCCTCGACCTGCGGCCACTCACCACCGTGCTGCGCGACACCCGCCTGCTCGGCAACGTCCTGCTCGTCGACGACATCTGCGGCACCGGCGCGACCATCGACGCGCTCTACCCGAAACTGTTCCCGTACCTCTGGGCGGGATCGGTCGTCCACACCGTCGTCCTGTGCCGCAACACCGGTGCCGACTACAACCCCCACCTGTGGATCTGGGACACCGACGACTGGGTGCACTTCCCCTGGGAAGCGCCCCTCCCCACCGCCACGCCCGTCGAAGACCTCGCCGTCCCCGACACCGCGCAACACCGATGACGACCGTCGCCTTCGTCCTCGCCTCCTGGCGACCGGACGCCCCCGCCGGCATGGAACGCGCCGTCGCTGGCACCGTCACCGGTCTGACCGCCAGCGGCCACCGTGCCGTCATCATCACCGCCGACCGCACCACGCCACCCAGCTACGCCGCCGCACCCGTCGTCACCCTCGACAGCCTGCGCATCCCGCACCCCTGCGACGACGACAGCCTGCGCGACGCCATCACCGCCGCCGAAACGCCGATCCGCGCCGAGCTGACCAGCACGTTCGCCGCACACCAGGTCGAGATCACCGTGTACGTCGACAGCCTCTGGGGACTTGGCCGGGTCATGCCCACCACCGACACAACCCGCCGGATCCTCGGCATGCACGTCGTCGGCCATCACACCGACCTGGCCGCCGCCCTGCCCCGAGCCCACACCGTCATCGCCCCCTCCGACACCGTCCTGCGCCGCGCCGCCGCCAACGGCTACGACACCTCCCGCTGGCGGGTCGTCCCGAACCCTCTGCTCACCGACCAGCCGCCAGCACCGGAATCCCGCCGCCGTCTACTACGCCGGGAAGGTCCGATCCGCGTCGTCGCGCGCCTGGGCCCGGAGAAGGGCGTCACGCAGCTGCTCGCTGCCGCCAGCGCCCGTCCGTCCGGATACGCCGTCGAGATCGCCCTGGCCGCTGCCGGGTTCGAGGTCTCCACCGGGGGCCAATCGCAGCTACTTGGTGAAGCGCGGCGTCTCGCCGCCGGAGCCGGAGTGCAGCTCCGGGCAGGTCTGCGATGGGCGCAGGTGCCCGCCTGGCTCGCCGCCGCCAGCGTCTGCATCGTGCCTTCCCTGGCCGAGACGTTCGGCCTGGTCGCCCTCGAAGCAATGGCCGTCGGCACCCCCGTCATCGCCCTCGACGTCGACCACCTCCCGACGC
This sequence comes from Micromonospora sp. LOL_013, assembly GCF_048060315.1. Taxonomy (NCBI): domain Bacteria; kingdom Bacillati; phylum Actinomycetota; class Actinomycetes; order Micromonosporales; family Micromonosporaceae; genus Micromonospora; species Micromonospora sp. LOL_013. The sequence continues at coordinate 39,113 of NZ_JBHMIQ010000047.1, read as the reverse complement.
TCATCGGCGATGGCGGCGTCATCGTCGAGCGGGCCAGCGGCCACGTCGGGCTGTGGCGCGCCGCCGACCAGCTCCTGCACGACCCGGTACGCTACGAACGCATCTCCAGGGTCGGCTACTACCGCGCGCGGGACTATCGACCCGCCCACATCGCTGGCCAACTCCTGAAGGTGGTGAGCTGATGGGCGGTCGCCCCATGCAGCCAACGCTCCCAATCCCCGCCGACATCACAGCTGCCCCGCCGCTGCTGCTCGTCGACGGACACAACCTCCTGTGGGGAGCCACCTTCGGCTTCCCCGCACCGATCTACTCCCGCGACAAGACCCGCCTGCTCACCGGACTGTTCGCCTTCTTCGCCCTCCTACGGGTCGCGATCCGCAACGAGATCCCCGGCGGCGGCCCTGAAGTCATCGTCGTCTGGGACGGCGAACACGGCTCGCGGGCACGCCAGCAGGAACACGACGGGTACAAGGCCAGCCGGCCCACCGACGACGACGCCCTCCTGCCGCTGCGCTTCCTGCCCGACGTCAAGCGAGGGCTCGACAGCTGTGGCATAGCTTGGATCGAACTGGACCAGGCCGAAGCCGACGACGTCATCGCCACCCTCGTCCATGCCACGCCAGCGCCGCGATCCGTGATCGTCATGTCCCGCGACCGGGACTACTACCAACTCGTCACCGACCGCGTACACGTCCTCAACACCCGCTTCCGCGCCGGCCACCGGCTCGTCACCCCCGACGAGGTGTACGCCCGCCACCAGGTCACCCCCGACCAGTGGGCCGACTTTCGCGCCCTGGCCGGCGACCCCGCCGACGAGATACCCGGCGTCCACGGCGTCGGTGCCAAGACCGCCGCGCGACTCCTCGACGGCGGACTTCACCTGGAAGACCTCCCCGCCTCCGGGCGGCTCACCAACGGCCGCGGCCGAACCGTCGCCGAGCAGTACGACCTCGCCCTCAAATGGCGCGACCTCATCCGACTCACCACCACCCTCGACCTGCCCCACCACCCGACCGGCACCCCCAGCCCGGCACTACCCCGACCCGCCGACATCGTTGAGGAACTCGGACTGTGGTAGCCACCCCCACCGGCGGAATCCTCACCGTCATGGCCCACCCCGACGACGCCGAACTCTGGGCCGGCGGAACCCTCGCCGTACACGCCGCCGCCGGCGTACCCGTCGCCATCGCCGTGCCCGGCCTCAACCCGACGAGACGTCGGGAAGCCGTCGCCGGCGCCCGACTCCTCGGCGCGACACCGCACCTACTCGATGCCATCACCGTAGACACAGTGCGGGATCTACTCGTCGGCATTCAGCCCGACGTCGTCATCACCCACAACCTCGACGACATCCACCCAGACCACCAACAAGCAGCGCAGATGCTGCTCACCGCGCTACCAGACGTTGTCATCAGCACCGGCAAACCCCACGCCGTCTACACCTGCGACAGCTACCACAACCTCGACCGCCACGGACACCCACTACATCTACCCACCATCATCGACATCACCCCCACCTGGCGCACCAAGATCACAGCGCTCGCCGTACACCAGTCCCAGCCCATCACCGAGCACTTCGGCCCCATGGCCGAAACCCTGGCTCGCCTCCACGGCGGACGCGCCGGTGTCCAGTACGCCGAAGCCTTCGCCCCCGTACCCGTCCTTGGCCGACTCCCCACCACCCCACTCTCCCTATCGGGGCATTAGGTGGAGTACGCACGAATTGCCGCAATACTCACTGGACGTAGATTCGCTAAGTGGACAAAATTGATATTCCGAGTGAATGCGGGCCGCTCTGACTAGTCGCGTAGCAGTTTGCGCGACGGAACTTGCAAGACCCAAATAAACTGCATGGGAATTCCATGTACTACGGGTGCGGTGATCGATGCTGAGTGCTGGCCGTGACCCCTGAAGTGGCCAGCGCCGCGTGGGTCAGTCCTCCATAGCCGCGACGAGCCGTCGTAGGCCGGCGCGTTCCCGGCGGTTCTCGTGGGTGATCCACTCCTTGCCTTCGGCGGCGATGCCTTCCAGCACATGCAGGGTGCGATCGAGACCCGAGGCGTCGAGGGAGACCTGGGAGGCGATGCGGTCGTCGTCGCCGAGCTCCGGCATGCCTGGCCACTCACCATTGATCGTCAGCTCGTCCCGGGGGTTGTTCGTCAGGGTCAGGGAGAGCTTTTTCTCGCCGTTGCGGGCATCGACGACGTGCGCCGCCACGACCGAGTTGTACTGGTATGTGAGGCGCTGCTGATCGCCGAATCCCGTGGTCTCGAAGTCGAGGGTGACCGTCACCTGGCGGACGCCGTCCTTGGTGAGCAGGAAGAGGAGAAGTTTGTATCGCGAGTAGCGCCATGGTCCTTTGCTGACTCGGGCCCGCTTGCACCCGGGCAGGGGCGCCTCGATGAAGGCGTGCGCTATCACGTCCTGCGCGGCCAAGCGGTAGTGCCGCAGCGTGTCCTGGACCAGGATCTTGCGATCGCAGTCGAGCCAGTGCGCCATCTCCGCGTCGGTTGGCTTCGATTCCAACTTGCGTACCCACCTGTCGTACGCCGCGCACCGGTCCTCGTAGTCGTGCCGGACCCGGACCAAGTCGTCCCGGTAGCGGTGGCGCTCGAGAAGGAGCGCATGCCAGCCCTGGATGGCGAGGCGAGCCCCGGCCACGACGCCGACCGTCGCGATCGCCGTCGTGAACGGTGCTTCGACGAGGGCCTGCCACAGGAGCAGCGGCCCGGCAACCACCAGGGCGAACACGGCGGCGCCGAAGGCGGCCCACGTCGAGGATGGCACTCGCGAGTTCTCGGGATCCGCTGTGAGTTCACCGCTGAGCCACAGCCGCTTGACGTCGCTGGCGAGGAATCTCACTAGCCAGGCGACCCGCTTGGCGTCGACCGATTGCTCCCGGTACAGCTCGACCAGCTCGTTGCGCAGGGACTGCCGGATGCCCGCCGTCTCCGCCAGCCACGTCTCCCGGGCCAGGCCCTGCGGCAGGTAACGTCCGAAGTAGCGGTCGAACAGGGAGTCCATCGCTGAGGCGAACCGGTCGGACTGTGCGGGTACACGCTGAGGTGTGAAGGTGAGACGTTGGCGGGCCATCCGCCGTCGATGCTGAGCCAGTCGGATCGTGAATCCCGCCCGGACCGTCACGACGGCGGCTCCAAGAGCCATCATCAGGTAGCCGGCCGAGCGGGGCCACGAGTGCGCCAAGGCGTAGTTGATCACCAATAGGCCCGTGACGAGGAGCAGCGCCGAGCCGCCGATGGCGCGCAGGACGTCCGCCGCGTCGGTGCGGAGCGGGGGTGGCGGAACCGGCCGAGGACGTACCGGCTTGGGCTGGAAGAACTTCCAGACGCGCTGCGCCCGGTCCTTGGCCGTCCTGTCGCGCCGCGCGGCCGCGAACGTCTTCTCCCAGGTCCAGTCCTGATGCGGGCCGGCCAGGAAGACCTCGAGATGGTTGAGGATGCTTTCCTGTAGGGACGGGTCGAGCGACTCGAACTCCTTGACCACCGAGCCGATCGCGGCCGGGTCGGGAGTCTCGGCCGTGGTCTGCGGCAGCGAGTCCAGCAGCGAGCCGACGACATCGATGCCTCGAACCCAGGGATCTTCGGAGCGTTGTGTCGCCCAACGGCGCACCTTTGCCAGCTGCTTGAGTTCCTGGTCCGTCAGGCTCTGCACGGTACGGCCGCTCAGCAGTGCGAGCGCCAGGTAAAAATGGGCGCGGGAGTTCGTGTAGCCTCGGGCGACCGCTTTTATGATCAGCGCCCTCGCCTCGGACTGCGCGCTGATCCCCAGGTAGCGGAGGCCGACCTCGAACTGCCGCTCAGGCGGGTCGTCCTCGCTGACGTGGTACCCGCCTTCGATGTGGACCCATTGGGCCTGGAAACCCACCCGGGCATCGCCGCTCGCGACATTGGTGAACGATGCTTCCTGCGGCCCGGCGCTCATGACAGGGCCCGTAGAGCCGCTATGAGCCCCGCGACCCGCGTGGCGAGGTCCGTCCAGTCCAGTAGCAGGCCGCGCAGCTTCCGCAGGGCGGTGGTCGCACGGCTGCCTGCCTCGTCGTCGGTCGGTGGCACTTCTGCGGCGGCGGCATCCATCTCGTGCTCCGCAGCGCGGTACGTGACCGTGTCCACGTCACCCGCCTCATGGCACTTACGGAGCGCGGCGCGCAAGTCTGCGAGCTGGTCGTGGAATGTCTCCCTGCCGGGACCGCTCGGCGCGCCGTAGACGGTCGCGTGGTGAACGGTATGTGCCTGAAATCCGACGTGGGCGTTGCCCTTGGCGACGTTTCTGACAGAGCCGGACATCGACGAATCACCTGCTTCTTTCCGAGGACGGCGAGGGGAGGAGCCATACTGCGCCCCGAGCTCCTGAGCGAGCGCGAGGGCGAAGGCCGCAGCGTTGGCGGCGGCACGCGGCTGCCAGTTCTCGCCGTCGGTGTGGACCTTGGTCCCGTCAGCGCGGTCGCTGATACCGCGGACGACGACGGCCGGCAGAGAGCGGTTCAAGTGGGCGGCCTGGGCGACCCCGGCGGACTCCATCTCCACTGCCAACGCGTCGTTGTAGTGATCACGAATGCGCGTGGCCTCGGGCGAGGACGCCGAATCGAGGACGACCTCTCCAGCGGCGATCGGGCCGAACCGCACCCGGGGCACGCCTCCGTAGAGACCCTGCGCCCAGCCCCGCTCCCGCTCAAGATGCCGGGCGAGCTGATCACAGACATGGGGGATCTCCCACACGCGAGGTCGGGTGCGGAACGCATCGCTCTCACTGGTGCCGCCGTGATAGGCGTACACGTGGGTGGCCACGACGACGTCGCCGAGGCCGACGGAGGGCCAGAGCGCCCCGGCCACGCCGGCGAAGATGACCGCTTCCGGATCGAACTCGGTCATGGCGCGCTCGGCGATGACAGCGGAGGGATGGTTCCCCTTGCCGACAAGGCCGAGAATGATCTCACAGGAGCCTCCGGCCACAGTTCCACGTTCGAATCGCGTGCCCATCGGATGAACGTGCGGTTCGACTTTCGTGAGACGTTCGCGGACTGCGTTGTACTCGAGGTCCAGTGCGGTGAGCACGACCACAGGTCTGGTCATCTCTCATCTCCTCCGGATGTGACGGCCGAATCCGTGCGGATCATGGGTGGGTAGAGGTTCTGGCACGGACCAGCGCGGTAGACGCGGGCCGGGCGACCGGTGCCCGTGGCGCGCGGCGGACCGGCGGGGACCACGAAGCCCTTCGTGCCCTGGACCTTGCGGTAAAAGTTGCGGGGGTCGAGCGGCGTACCCCAGACGGCCTCGTAGACCTGCTGCAGCTCCGTGAGGGTGAAGACCTCGGGGCAGAAAGCGGTCGCGAGCCCGGTGTGCTCCAACTTGGAACGAGCACGCTCCACCCCGTCGACGACGATGCGGAGATGGTCGAAGGCAAGCGGTACCCGCGCCGCGAGTACATCGTCGGCCGGAGTCCACTCGGCGGCTGCGGCGTCGGTTCCGGCGATGGGCTCGGGAAGGCGCGGCACGACGGCGAGGTGGGCGACGGAGACTACGCGTCCACGAGGGTCACGGTCGGGGTCGCCGTATGTACCGAGCTGCTCCAGGTGCGGGATGTCGGTGAGCCCTGCCTCCTCCCGCAGCTCCCGGCGGGCGGCGCCGAGGATGTCCTCTCGCTCATCGGCGAGGAATCCACCAGGCAGCGCCGCCTGCCCAGCGAACGGCTCGACGCCGCGCCGCACGAGGAGCAGGTATAGGCGACCATCGCGCAGGGTGAGGATCACGAGATCGACAGTGAGCAGGATCCGGGGCGGTTCCCATATGTCATCGAGCACCACTCGACCATAGCTTTTTGTCGACATGACAAGAAGTCATCTGACCTGTCGTATCGTCGACACTCAAAGTAACGACTTGATCATCAAGAAGTGAGCCAACGGTGGCGAGTCAGTCCGGAAACGGTCCGATCGCCGGGCGTCCGATCGGCCCGGCACCGGGGAGCGCCGAAGTGCGGCGATGCGGGCGAGCCCAGTCAGTTGACCGGTGCCTGCGGCGCCGGCTTGATCAGCCGCGCCGCAGTAGCCTTGCGGATCGCGTCGACTCGCGACACCGCGTGCAGCTTCGCGTAGATGTTCGTCAGGTGCCGTTTGACGGTGGCCTCCGTGATGCACAGCCGACCGGCGATCTGGGCGTTGCTCAGCGCTTCGGCGGTCAACCGCAGCACCTCCAGCTCCCGTTCTGTCAACGGTGGCGTGGTGCGCGGTCGCTGCCGGTCGAGCCGTTCCACGGTCGCGCGGGACACCGCCAGCAGGACGTTCTGCACGGGCCGGCGCACCACGGACCGGACGGCGGCGACGAGTTCGTCCCGCAGGATCGTCTTGAGTAGGTACGCGACCGCGCCGGCCGTCAGCAGTTCGGACACGAGGTCGGGGTCGTCGTGCATGGTTACCACGACGACCCGGGTCTGTGGGGCGGCCCGGCCGACCTGACGGACGACGGCGGCGGCGCCGAGGCCGGGCATCTCCACGTCAAGCAGCAGGACGTCGGGTCGTAACCGGACGCACACGGCCACCGCCTCCGGCCCGGTCGACGCCTCGCCGACGACCGTGAATTTGGCATCGGTGCAGAGCATCTCGCGGATGCCGTCACGCATCAGCGCGTGGTCGTCGGCGAGACAGACCCGGATCTGCGGCCGGTCTGGGGCGGTCAAAGCCCGCTCTTCATCAGCGGGACCCGTACCTCCACGCGGGTGCCCCTACCCGGCTCGCTGACGACGGAGAGTCGGCCCCGAAGCAGCAACGCCCGCTCCCGCATCGACGGTAGTCCGCCGCCGGCCCGGTACGGGCCACTCGAATCAAAGCCCCGGCCGTCGTCGGAGACCACGGCGCGCACCTCGGTGGCAGCTGCATTGACGGTGACGTCCAGTCGGCGTGGTGCGGCGTGGCGTAGCGCGTTGCGGACCGCCTCGCGCAGGATCAGGTAGAGCTCCTCGGTGGTATCCGGAGGCAGGGCCTTGGCGTCGCCGGTGATGCGCAGCGAGACCCGTACCGATGGTGGCGTCGTCACCTTCAGGTATTCGCGCAGCGCGCTCGCCAGGCCCTCCTCGCCGACACAACGGCGCAGTTCGGCGGACAGTTGCTGCACGGTACGCACCGCCTCGCCGAGGTACTCGACCGCGCTGTCGAGATTGGCCCGCGCACGCGCCTGGTCGTGTTCGGCGTAGTGCCGGTTCAGGTCCAGTCGGTGCAGCGTCAGGCTCATGCCGTGCAGCACCCGGTCGTGCAACTCCCGAGCTATCCGTCGCCGCTCCTCCTGCCGGGACTCCTGCAGCTTTGTCATCAGGAACGTCACGTAGGACAGGGATCCGACGGCGACTCGCGCCATGATCGCCTCATGGAACAGTTTGCTGATCCGGGTCGCGCTGATGCTGTCGGTGGGCGCGAATTCGCGACTGATGATTGGCAGGCCGACCTCGAACAACGTGATGGCGGCGCGTAGCGACTCCACCGGGTGGATGCCGTGCTCGGCCCGCTGCGCACCGATTTCGACACTGGGCAGCCGAGCCTCACCCGTCAGTGTTATCCGGAAGGTGTCCGGCAGTCTGAGCTGAGCCGCCACGTCGTCGAGGACCGATGCGACCTGGCCGGCGAGCTGCTCGGCGACCTCCGGCCGGCTGATCAACTGGTTGCCCTGCTGCCGCAGGGCCCTGGTGAACGCGCTGAGGACCTCGTCGAGGATCCCCGTGGTGTCCGTGCTTCGGGCCGCGTCCGCGTCACGCCCAGTTCTCAAGAGGCCTCCCCGCCGACTCCTGCCACGGAGACTTATGATAGCGCTCCCGACTGGAACATCCACCCCTTACGGGGTTTGAGTGTCGGGATTAGATCGTCTCTGCTCAGGCCGCTTGGTTGTGGTCTCCGTCTTTGATTTTGCTGGCCATAAGCTTTTCTTTAGCAATTTACCCATATAAATCAACTTGAATCCTTACCGGTTGGACCTGGTTGGCCTGTTCGTCGTGCTGCGGTGCGGACGGCGTAATCCCGTCCGACAGCCTCCGCTCCGCCCGCCCGCGTGTCGTCCGACCCGGCGGTGCGCCTGCGCCCCGGCTGCATCCGTACGCGCCGTTGGTCGAGGCGTCGCGCGTCCTTGGTCGTAGCCGGTGCCGCCACCTTCATGGAGCCTGTCGGCGGATGGGGCTCTGCCACCTTGGCCGGCCCGGAAGCCGGCCCCTACCATCGACCCATTGATGATTGTCGTTGTGGGGAGCCTGCTCGGGCCACGATCCGCCCTGTGCGGGCGGCCCGCCGACGAACCATCCGACACGAGGAAAGGAGCAGGCCGTCATGGTCACAGACGCGCCGACACCCGCCGGCCGAGAGCCGGCACCCGGCACTGTCCGGCGTGGTCGCCGGCTCGTCGGGCGGCTGGTCGTCGGGGCGTTCGTGGTCGCCGTCTGCATCGTCGTCGCGTTCGCACTCCGTGACCAGGACTGGTCGACGCTCGGCCAGCTGACCCGTCCCCGGACGGTGCCGGCGCTGGCCGCCGCCCTGGTGGTCACCTCCGGCGGCCTGCTCTGCGCCGCCCGTGCCTGGCTGCTGACCATCTCGACGACCGGCGTGCCGGTGCCGGTCACCGCCGGTGTCCGGATGTTCTTCGTCGGCCTCCTCGGAAAGTTCCTGCCCGGCCGGGTCTGGGGCCTGCTCGCCCTGCTCAAGCTCGGCGAGCGGGCCGGGGTGAGCCATCCCAGAATGGCGGGAATCTACCTGGTGAACGTGGTGGTGGTGCTGCTCAGCGGTGGGGCCGTCGGTCTGCTGGTCGCGCCGGCACTGCTCGGGGCCCACTCCCTCTGGCTGTTCCCGGCCCCCGGCGCGCTGCTCGGGTTACTGCTCCTGCGGCCGGCGTTGATCGACCGGGTGGTCGCCGTGGCGGCCCGGCTGGCCCGTCGCCCACAGCTGGCCCGGCTGGCCCGGCCCGAGCACCTGCGGCGGTCGATCGGCTGGCAGACGGCCTCGTGGGTGCTGTTCGGGGTGCACGTCTGGCTGGTCGCCACCCTGCTGGGTGCCGCGCCGGTCAAAGCGCTGCCAGTGGCGCTGGGCGCCTTCGCAATCGCCAGTGTGGCTGGCACCCTAGCCCTGTTCGTTCCGGACGGCGTCGGGGTGCGGGACGTCCTGCTGATCGCCGCCCTCACAGTCGTGCTGCCCCTGCCGGCGGCGGTCACCACCGCCATCGCCAGCCGGGTGCTGTGCACCCTCGCCGAGATCCTCACCGCCGGGGCCGCCCTGCTCGTCACCGCGCTGCGCGACCGGCGTGCTGCGCGGGCGGCCGCCGCGTCGACGGACACCTCGGCGGAACGGTCCCCGGCCCCGGCTTCGTTCTGACCCGCCACCGCCCCGCCATCGGCGCGTACCCACTCGCCGCGATCAGAGAGCGAAAGGACCCAGCGAGATGCCACCACTGTTGTCCATCGACGACGCCGAACAGCTCAGCGTCGAGCAGGTGCACGACCTGTACCGCCAGCACGTGAACAAGGGCCAGGTCAGCCTGATGACCTCGTTCGGGTTCGGCCGGGAACTCGCCGACCGGGCCGAAGGCGCCTACATCCACACCCGCGACGGCCGGCGGATCCTCGACTTCACTGGCGGCGTCGGGGTGCTCAACCACGGCCACAACCATCCGCGCATCCTGGCCGCCCGCCGCCGGTTCGCCGAGCGGCAGCGGATGGAGGTGCACAAGACCTACTTCTCGCCGTACCTCGCCGCGCTGTCACACAACCTGGCCGCCGTCCTGCCCGGCGACCTCGACATGTCGTTCCTGCCGAACTCCGGCGCGGAGGCCGTCGAGGGCGCGGTGAAGCTGGCGTACAAGTACCACGGCGGGCGGCGCAACACGATCCTGCGCAGCGACATCAGCTTCCACGGCAAGCTACTCGGCTCCGGCAGCCTCACCGGCAGCACCCAGAACCACTTCACCTTCCCCGGTATCCCCGGGGTGGTGTCGTTCGACTACGACGATCTGGCCGCCGTGCGGGCGGCGGTGGAGGCCAGCCGCGACCGCAAGGGCCGCAGCGACGTGTACGCCATCCTCATCGAACCGTTCAGCGCCTCGACGATCCGGTGGTGCTCGGAGGAGTTCCTGCGTGGCCTTCGCGAACTGTGCACCCGCGAGGACATCGTGTTGATCTTCGACGAGATCTACACCGGCTGGGGCAAGACCGGGACCATGTTCCACTTCATGCGCTACCCCGGGCTGATCCCCGACGTGGTGACCACCTCGAAGTCCTTCGGCGGGGGCAAGTCGTCGATCTCGGCGTACGTGGCCCGGCGGCGGATCTTCACCAAGGCGTACGGCAGCCTCAACGACGCGCTGTTGCAGAGCACCAGCACCACCTACTACGGCTTCGGCGAGGAGACCGCGACCGCGATCGAGGCGATCAACGTGGCGGTCGACGAGGACTTCCCGGCCCGGGCACGGGCCATCGATCGGGTGCTCGCGCCGGGACTCGCCAGGATCGCCAAGGAACATCCCGACGTGGTGACCGAGGTACGGGGTGCCGGTGCGCTCTGGGGCGTCTTCCTGAACAGCGCCCGCTCGCTGGACCTGGCGGCCAAGGTCGCACCGGGCGGGCTCGCCAAGGATCCGCAGTTCGGCACCAAGCTCGTCACCTGCGCGGTGATCAACGCCCTCTACCGCGACCACGACATCTACAGCTACTACACGCTCAACGGCAGAAACCCGCTGGTGGTGGGGCCCCCGCTGGTCGTCGAACCCGCCGAGGTCGAGCATTTCCTCGACTGCCTTGACCGGACTCTCGCACTCGGCATGACCCGGCTGCTGGCCCGCTTCGTGGCCGAGAAGGTGTCGTCGCTGTGGTGAGCGGGGCCGCGGCCGGGACGGTGACCGTGACCGGCGGCAGTGGCATGCTCGGTGGCAACCTGGTGCGGTCCCTGGCCGGCGACGGCTGGCAGGTACGCAGCGTCGACCTGCGGCCACCGGCTGACCCGGTGCCCGGCGTCGACTACCTGACCGTCGACGTGCGGGACGCAGCCCGGGTCCGCGTGGCGCTGCGCGGTACGGACGTGGTGGTGCACACCGCCGCGGCGCTGCCCAGCTACCCGGAACCGGAGATCCGGTCGATCATCGTGGACGGCACCCGCAACGTGCTCGACGCCGCCCGGGCGGTCGGTGCCGACCGGGTCGTGCACATCTCCACCACCGCCGTGTACGGGCTACCCGGGCAGGTGCCCACCACCGAGGCCCACCCGCGTGAACCGGTGGACCCGTACAGCCGGGCGAAGGCCGCCGCCGAGGAGGTCGGTGAGCGGTCGCGGGCCAGCGGGATGTGCGTACCGATGCTGCGACCGAAGACCTTTCTCGGCCCTGGCCGGATGGGTCTGTTCGCGATGCTGTTCGAATGGGCCGAGGAGGGCCGGAACTTTCCGGTGCTCGGCCGGGGCGACGTGCGGATCCAGATGTTTGCCGTGGAGGACCTGGTTGACGCGGTCCGGGTCGTCCTGCACACCCCCGCCGACCACGCCAACGACACGTTCAACCTGGGCGCGGCCGAGTTCGGCACGCTGCGGGAGGACTTCCAGGCGGTGCTCGACGCGGCCGGGCACGGCGGGCGGGTGGTGCCGGTTCCGGCCCGCCCCGCCGTCGCGGTCCTGCGGCTGCTCGAGCGGCTGCGGCTGTCGCCGGTGTACGGGCGACTCGTCCACAAGCTGTGCAACGACTCGTACGTCAGCATCGACAAGGCCGGCGAGGTCCTCGGCTGGCGGCCGCAGTACTCCAACCGCGACGCGATCCTGCGCACCTACCACTGGTGGCGGGCGGCCCGCTCCGCCGGACCCGTTGCCAGCCCGTCCACCGGGCGGACCAGCCGGGATCCATGGAAACAGGGCGTCCTGAGCCTGGCCAAGGCCGTCTTCTGAACCGTCCGGTAGCTCACCCCGCGCCTCCCACACCCACCGGAGCTCGTCGTGACCATCGCCATCGACCAGCCCGTCGGCCCCGGCCCGACCCCACCGTCGCCCGGGGCCAGCCGGCCCGGCCTGCTGACCGACCTGATCACCCTGATCCGTCCGCACCAGTGGGCGAAGAACCTGCTGGTGGTTCCGCTCGCCCTGATCGACGCACCGGCGTTGGGGCCGGGACCGCTGGCCCGGGTCGGCTGGGCGGTCGTGCTGTTCACCCTCGCCTCGTCCATGGTGTACGTGGGCAACGACGTCCACGACCGGCACCGGGACCGGGCCCACCCCACCAAACGCCGCCGGCCGATCGCCGCCGGTCGGATCAGCGTCCCGGTGGCGTACGCCGTCGGCGTGGCCCTGGCGCTGCTGCTGGCCGCCGCGGTGCTGCTCGGGCCGGCCGTCGCCTGGTGGCCGATCGCCGGCTACCTGGTCCTCAACCTGGCCTACAGCCGTGGCCTGAAGCACCTGCCACTGGTCGACGTGTGCGTGGTCGCGGTCGGCTTCGTGCTGCGGGTCGTCCAAGGCCACCTGGCTGTCGGCGCACCGGTCGGCCGGTGGCTGCTGGTCGCGGTCTTCGCCCTGTGCCTGCTATTCATCCTCGGCAAGCGGCGGCACGAGGTGACCGTCTCCGGCAGCGACCACCGGCCGTCGCTACGCGGGTACTCGGTCCGGTACCTGGACCATCTGATCGTCTTCTGCGCGGTGCTGGCCGTGGTCGCCTTCCTCTTCTCCCTGCAGGAGACGGTGGCCGACCCGTACACCGATCTGGCCCTGCTCGGTTCGGTGCCGTTCGCGTTCTTCGCTGTCGCCCGCTACCTGCAGGTCCTGGTGGTGGACGGGCGTGGCGGGGAACCGACCCGGATCCTGCTGCGTGACCGGGTCATGGTCGTCAACGCCCTGCTGTGGGGCGTGCTGCTGGCCGGCACGCTGCTCGCCGCGCACTACGCCGTGCCGCTCGATCTCACCGCCCGGCTGCGCTGACCGACGGCCGGCCCCACCCTCAGCCGACTACCGCCCCAACCCGACAAGGAGCAGCAATGGCCGACCCGCTCGTGTCCGTCATCATCCCGAACTACAACTACGGCAACTCCATCGGCCAGTGCGTCGACGCGGCACTGGACCAGACGTACCGCCCGATCGAGATCATCGTGGTCGACGACCACAGCACCGACGACTCGCTGGCGATCGCCCGGCAGCGGGCCGTCACGGTGTTGCGGACCGCCCGCAACAGCGGCGTCGCGGTGGCCCGCAACATGGGGGCCGCCGCGGCCCGGGGCGAGATCCTGTTCTTCGTCGACTCGGACGTGGCGCTGCGGCCGGACGCGATCGAGACGGCGGTCGCCGAACTGCGCGCGCATCCCGAGTACGGTGCGGTCTGCGGCATCTACGAAGACGAGCCGCTGATCCGCGACAGCGTGGTGGAGCAGTGCCGGGTGCTGCAGGCGTACTGCTGGCGGATGGCCTCGCTCGGCGAGGTCAGTTTCCTGTTCTCGTCGCTTACCGCGATCCCCCGGCGGGTGTTCGACGAGATCGGTCCGTTCAATCCCCGGCTGCGCCAGACCGAGGAGGTCGACTACGGGCAGCGGATGTCCACCCGCTACCAGATCCGGGTCACCGACGCAGTCCGGGGCTGGCACGACGACGACGACAAGCTGCTGCCGCTGATGCGCAAGCTGTTCCGCCGGGCGCGGCTGCGGGTGCCGTTGTTCGCCCGGCGCCGGCGCTTCGCCAAGGGCTTCGAGAGCGCCTCGCGTTCGCTCGCCGCGCTCGCCGCGCTCGGTGTGCTGGCCAGTCTGCCACTGGTCGTGCTGAGCCCATGGGCGTCGCTGGCCACCGGGGCGCTGCTCGCGGTGATGCTCGCCGGTGACGCCGCGATGTACCGCTACGTGCTGCGTCGGCGCGGCCCGGGCTTCCTGGCGGTTTTCACCGCCGTCGCGTTCGCGACCAACGTGGCCATCTCTACCGGCATCGCGGTCGGTGCCTTGCAGTGGCTGGTGTCCGGCCGGTTCCGCCGGCTGTACGACGCTCAGTGGCCGTCCACCGCCGTGCCGGCCGCCCCGACGGTGACCCGGGCGCCGGCATGAGCCACCTGATCACCGCCGCTGGCGGCGCGGCCCGGACCGCCGCGCCGCCAGCGGCGCCAGGGGTGCCAGGGGTGCCAGGAGACGGACCGGCCGGCGGTACGGCGGACCGCGGCCCCGGCGGCCCCCGGCATCGAGGTTGGCCACCGCGTACCCGGCTGGTGTTCGCCACCGTCGCCGGCTGGAGCCTGTTCCTCGCGGTGTTCCTGACGCTCACCGGAACGCAGTGGTGGTGGCGTCCGTTCGAGCTGATGCCGCCGCTGCTGTTCGTCGCGGTGCCGTTGCTGCTGGCCCCACTGACGCTGCTGGCCCGCCCGGTCCGTGCCCGGCTCGCCCTGGTGCTCGTCGGTTGCCTGGTGCTCGGTACCGATCTGGCCGGGCTGAACGTGCATGCCCTGCCGGGCGGGCGCACCGCCGCACCCGCCCCCGCCGACGCGGTTCGGGTGTTCGCCTGGAACACCGAGTACTGGCACGACGGCGACGACCCGGAGCGGTTCTACGCCTACCTGGCCGACCAGCGGGCCGACGTCTACCTGCTCAGCGAGCACGTCGGCTGGGATCTCGCCGGGCACCGGCCGGTCCGCGTCGACTACCGTGCCGAACTGCGCGAACGGTTCCCCGGCTACCAGATCGTCGCGGTCGGCGAGCTGCTGACGATGTCCCGGTACCCGGTGGTACGTCACCACGGGCTGGACGCCACGCCGTACCTGACCGACCCAGGGCTCGGCGGTCCGCCCCCCGGCTCCGACTTCCCGGACTACTACCGGTACAAGGTCCTGCGGACCGACCTGCTGGTGGGTGGGACCGTGTTCTCGGCGTACAACGTGCACATCCCGGTGCAGCTGGACGTCTCGATGGATCCGCGACGGGCCGAGTTCACCGCCTTCATGCGGGCGCAGGAGATCCGTCGGCAGGCCCACTACCGGGCGGTGGCGGCCGACCTCGCCGGCAACCCGGCAGCGGTGCTGCTGGCCGGCGACTTCAACGCGACGTCGGCGATGGGGGAGTTGCGTGCCCTCGGCCGCCGGCTACGGGACGCGTTGCCGGCCAGCCGGGAGATCTACCCGGTCTCCTGGCCGGACGGCGGGACCGTGTTGTGGCGGTTGGACTGGGCGTTCACCGCCGGTCCGGCCCGGGTCCACGACTACCGGATGGTGCCGGGCTGGGGGATGAGCGACCACCGGGGACAGCTCGTCACCGTCTCGGTGAGCTGAGCGGATGCCACCTAGCCGGCGATGCCGGCCGCGGCCAGCTGGGCGTCCACCTCGGTCGTACGGGCGACCATGCCGCACCGCTCGGACAACCGGCGCGCTTCGCCGACCAGCCTGCCGGCCGCGTCCCGGTCCCTGCGGGCGAGCTCGGCGCGACCCAGCGCGCACCGAGGATCGAAGCCCGGGCGTCGCCGAGCGTAGGGCGACGGTGACGGCCTGCTGGAAGGGCCGGATCGCCGGCTGCGGGCGGCCGGCGAGCAGGTGCGTGTTGCCCAGCGCGCTCAGCGCGTACGGTGCGATCCGGCGGTCCGGGCAGCGGTCGACCACCGCCACGGCACGAGTGAGGGTGCGTAGGGCTTCGTCGAACCGGCCGGTGTCGCGTCGTAACTCGCCGAGGCCACGCAGACAGCGGGTCTCGCTGGCCCGGTGGCCCGCCGCACAGGCCAGCGCGAGTCCCCGCCGGTAGTGCTCTTCGGCCTGCGAATGCCGGCTGTCCAGCCAGGGCAGGTCACCCAGTGCGCGTAGCGTCCGTGCCTGCAGACCGATGTCGCGAATTCGTTCGGCCAGCTCGCGGGCACGATCCAGATGGTCCCGGGCTTCGGCGCTAAGACCCCGGTCGAGCCCGAGCGGTCCGGTTCGGCGATGCACAGCCTCGCCGGCCGTGGCGGCGGAGCGATCGAGGCACCGACGCTGGTCAACCGGGGCGGTTACTACCGCTACTACTACCTGTACGTCTCCGTCGACCGGTGCTGTCAGGGCGCGGCCAGACGGTACTCGCCGACAGCGACGGCGACTACCTCGCCTACCACTACTACGCGAACAACGGTGCCGCGTTGCTCGGCATCAACCGGATCGGCTACGACGCGGCTGGCTGGCCCTACCTGTGCTGACCGCCCAGCCCACGAGTGTCGGGTCGGCTCAGTCAGTCGGTCACCGACAGATCGATGGTGTGCGCGGCGTGGTTCGCCTTGGCGGCCAGGTAGCGGACGTTCGCGGCGGAGACGTGCACGCCGGTGGGGACCTGCTCGGTCACCGTGACGCCGAGCCGGGTGAGCTGCGCCGCCTTGTCCGGATTGTTGCTGAGCAGGGCCACCCGGTGCACGCCGAGCGCGAGCAGCATCTGCGCCGCGACCGTGTAGTCGCGTTCGTCCTCGCCCCGGCCCAGCGCCACGTTCGCCTCGAACGTGTCCAGCCCGGCGTCCTGCAGCGCGTAGGCGTCGAGCTTGGCGTACAGCCCGATGCCCCGACCTTCCTGCCGCAGATAGAGCAGGAAGCCGCCGTGAGCGGCGATCCGCTCCACCGCCTCCCGCAGTTGCGGGCCGCAGTCACACCGCTGACTGCCGAACACGTCGCCGGTCAGGCACTCGCTGTGCGGGCGTACCAGTGGCGGGTCGCCGCCGTCGGTGGCCTGGTCCAACGCCCGGTCCCAGTCGCCCAGGCCCAGCGCCACGTGCTCGCGCTGGTCGGTCAGACCGTCGAAGGTGAAGACCCGGGCACTGGCGATGTAGCCGTCGGCGAACCGCAGCGGCACCGTCACCTGCCGGCGGACCGTCGCCGTCGGCGCGGGACCCGTCCCGTTGGTGGCGGCGCGCTTACCGTTGACTGGAGCGTGGGGCGGCGGTTCAAGCATCGTGCGTCCTATCGGTGATGTGCTGCGCAGAGCGTCGGCACCGGTCCGGCCGGCACCGACACATGAGCCGTACGGGAGAATGTGTGCCGGCCTCGCATGCAGGCTATCTTCCGGTCGTCAAGCCGGTCGTCAAGGAGGTGCCATCAGTGGTTGAGCGACCCTACGTCCTGCTCAGCTGCGGCATGTCGATCGACGGGTATCTGGACAACGCGAGCGGGCGGCGCCTGCTGCTGTCCAACGACGCCGACTTCGACCGGGTCGACGCGGTACGCGCCGACTGCGACGCGATCCTGGTCGGGGCCGGCACCGTGCGCCGCGACGACCCTCGGTTGCTGGTCCGGTCGGCGGACCGTCGGCGTCGGCGGGTGGCCGCCGGCCACCCACCCACCCCGATGAAGGTCACCGTCACCGGCAGCGCCGACCTCGACCCGCAGGCGCGGTTCTTCACGGTCGGCGACGTCGACAAGGTCGTCTACTGCGCCACGGCGAGCCTGGGCAGCGCCCGCAGCCGGCTCGCCGGGCTCGCCACCGTCGTCGACTGCGGTGACCCGGTCGACCTGCGACGGGTCGTCGGTGACCTGCACGTCCGGGGCGTCGGCCGGTTGATGGTCGAAGGCGGCGGACGGGTGCACACCCAGTTCCTCACCGCCGGCCTGGCCGACGAACTGCACCTGGTGGTCGCCCCGATCTTCGTCGGCGACTCCCGGGCACCCCGGTTCGTCGGCGACGGCAGCTTCCCGTGGCACGCCGACCGGCGGGCGACGCTGGTCGAGGTCCGCCAGATCGGCGACGTGGCCCTGCTGCGCTACGCCCTGTCGTCCCGGTTCGGCGAGCAGTAGCCGACCAGCCCGTCCCGCCGTCACGTTGCTGGCCGTCACGTTGCTGGCCGTGGTCGCAGTCGCAGCCGCAGCAGCAGCGGCGGCCGCTGCCGGACCGCCGGCAGCCGACGCACCCAGCGGACCGCCAGCACACCGGCACCCGGCAGGCTCGCCGTCAACGCCAGCAGGCCGTACACCACCGCGACGGTCAACCCGAGGCCCGCGCCGAGCCCGGCCGCACCGAACGCCCACGCGGTCACCCCTTCCCGCGGTCCCCAGCCGCCGACGTTCAACGGCACCGCCATCGCCAACAACGCCAGCACCATCAACGGTGCCAGCTGGTGTAGCGGCGCCGTCGACCCGGCGGCGCGGGCGGCGACCAGGAAGGTGGCCAGGTGACCGGCCAGCGCGGCTACCGACAGCAACGCCACCCCCGGCCAGGTCCGTCGGGCCAGCAGACCGCTGCGCAGGTCGGCGACGGTCCGCCCGACCGCGCGGGTCCACCAGGATCCGCCCGGCCCGGCGGCTGCCGTTCGACGAACCCGTGGCCGACGGCGGCGTACCGCCACGAACAGCGCCACCACCAGCGCGGCCGCCGCGACCATGGCCGCCGCGACCTGAGCCGCAGTGACCAGCCGCGCGGGTGCCGGCACCGGCAGCGTCAGCAGCACACCCGCAGCGACCGCGAACAGCACCAGCTGACCGGCGGTCCGTTCCAGCACCACCGCGCGTACTCCCCGGCCCACGTCGGCCACCTCCCGGCCGTGCCGGACCGCGCGGTGCACGTCACCCAGCACCCCACCGGGCAGCGCGGCGTTGAGGAAAATCGCCCGGTAGTAGTCGGCGACCGCCCCGGCCAGCGGCAGCGCCAGCCCCATCCCCCGGGCGACCAGGCACCATCGCCAAGCGCTGCAGACCGTGGTCAGCAGCCCGATCCCGACCGCCAGCAGTAGCACCCGCGCGTCGATCACCCGCATTCCGTCCAGGAACGCGTTGGTGCCGAGCCGGCAGGCCAGCAGCCCCAGGATGGTCACCCCACCGGTCAGTCGTAGCCAGGCCCAAGCCTTGCCCTTCACTGTGCGTCACGGCCGGTGCCGGCCGTGCGCAACGGGCTCTCCGCCCTGTGCATTACGTGCCCCCCTCGATGAGCCTCCGCCGACAGATACGCGACGGTGCCGCCTCCGGTTCATCTGCCCGGCACCGGAAGTACGCCGTGCAGACCTCAGCTGGGCACGACCAACATGTCCCGGTGTTCCACGGTGACCCCCAGCTCACCGGCGGCGGCAGCGGCGAGCCGGCGGCGCCGGTAGCCCCCTGGCCGGGCGGCCAGCTCCGGCCGCTGTTCGTACGCCGCCGCGATCCAGCCGCCCAGCCATCGTTCGGTCAGCTTGGCCCGCTCGGGGCCGAGCAGCCACGGACTGGGCCGCACCAGCACGGTGGCCCCGTGCCGGGTGAACGCCTCGGTCGCCGCCTCCACCGCCGACGGGCCGAGTAGCGGACGACCTGCGGTGCGCCGCCGCTGATGGTCGTTGAACGCGGCCGTCAGCTCACCGTCGAGCGGGTCGGCGGGATCGAACCATACCTCACCGACCACGGTCAGGGTCAGCAACGCCGGACAGGCGACCGCCCGGACGGTTGCCGCTAGCCGGTCCACCTCGTCGGCGGTGAGCAGGTCCAACAGGGCCGACGCGGTGACCAGGTCGGCGCCGGCGAGGTCGTCGACGGTGAGCGCGGTGAGGTCGTCGCGGCGTACCGTCGCGGTGACCGGTGCGCCGTCGGACGCCGCCGGGGCCATCCGGGCCTCGGCATGGCGCAGCAGTTCGCGGTCGCGGTCGTGCAGCACCCAGTGCTGGGCACCGGGCAGCTGCGGGGCCAGCCACCGGCCCATCGACCCGGTGCCGCAGCCGAGGTCGTGTATCTCGGTGCGGGCGGCGCCGGTCAGTAGCCGGCGTACCTCGGCGACCAGTTCCGCCGAGCGCGCCTGCGCGTCTGCGGGCTCCCGCAGCCCCAACCACGCCGGGCTGTACCCGGCCGACTCGATCGTCTCCATGAAGTCTCCCTCTGCTGGTTGGCGACGCCGTTACCGGGGCGGGGCTGGGTGGGGCTGGGTGGGGCGCCGCCGTCAGCGCCGACTCAGTTCGTGTAGTACCGCACCAACTGCGGCGGCAGTGTCCGCCCAGCCGGGCAGCCCGGCCCGGCGCGCGACGGCGGCCGCCCGCAACCGCTCCCGCTCGCCGCCGTCGGTCAGCCAGCGGCGTACCGCCGCACCGAGCGCCGCCGGGTCGGCGGGCGGCACCAGCCGGCCCGGTCGCTCACCAGCGTAGGTGCGACCCAGTGCCTGCGGCACCCCGCCGACGTCACTGGCCAGCACCGGGATGCCGCAGGCCAGCGCCTCGGTGACCACCATGCCGTACGTCTCGGCGTGCGACGGCAGGATCAGCAGATCGGCGTCGGCGTAGGTGCCGGCCAACGTCGTCGCCGCGCGGGGCCCGGCCAGCGTGACACGGTCCCCTATCCGGTGGTACGCGATCCGCTGCCGGACCCGGTCGACGTACGCGGCGGCGGTCAGCGCTCCCACGCAGAGACATTCCCAGTCCAGGTCGGCGACGGTGGCGAGCGCCTCGACGAGCACGTCGTGGCCTTTACGGGGGGTGACCGACGCGACGCAGAGCAGCCGTCGGCCGGTCGGGTCCCGGTTCGCCAGGGGCGCCGGTGGGACGCCCGGCACCGCCACCCGGATCCGGTCGGCGGCCAGGCCGTGGCGGGCGGCGAGTTGGCGGGCCGTCGCGTCGCTGGTGGCGATCACCGCGGCCGCCGCGCTGAGCGCCGCGCGTTCGGCCAGGTCCAGCTCGGCAGCCTCAGCCGGGTCCAGCCCGGTCTCGTCGGCGAGCGGCAGGTGAACCAGCACGGCCAGCCGCAGCCGGTCGGCGTGCGGTCCGATCACCTCCGGCACCCCACAGGCGACCAGGCCGTCGATCAGCATCACCGTGCCGTCGGCCAGGGTGGCGAGGAGGTCAGCGAGCGCGGCCCGGCTGGTCCGGTCCGGGCACGGCCAGTCACCGGGGACAGCGATCTCGCGCACCGGCCATCCGGCCGCGGCCAGACCGGTGCAGACCTGCCGGTCGTAGACATTGCCGCCGCTGGGGGCGGTCGGATCGTCCACGTTGCCGGGCAGCACCACGACGATCATCGACGTCAGAGCGCCCGCTCGTAGCTCGCCCAGGCGATGTGCGACTCGTGCAGGGTGACGCCGATCCCGGTCAGACCACGGGCACCGGCACCGAGATCGCCCGCGTGCACCCGGTCGGCCAGCCGGTCGGCGATCAACTTGGCCAGCCATTCGGTGGAGGTGTTGATCCCGGCGAACGCCGGCTCGTCGTCGAGGTTGCGGTAGTTCAACTCGGCCAGTACGGCCTTGAGCTGCTCGGTGGCCAGACCGATGTCGACGACGATGTTGTCGCTGTCGAGGTCGATGCGCTTGAAGGTGGCGTCAACGACGAAGGTGGCCCCGTGCAGCCGTTGCGCCGGGCCGAACACGTCACCGGTGAAGCTGTGGGCGACCATAATGTGGTCACGTACGGTGACGCTAAACATTTCTCATCCTCCAGTCGGGTAACGGATCACGTGGCACAAGGCCGGCAACTCGCCGGCGGCCAGCCGGGGCAGCACTCCGGGCAGGTCGGTGAAGTCGCTCTCGCCGGTCAGCAGCGTGTCGAACCTCTCGTCGGCGAGCAGGTCCAGGGCGAGAGCCAGCCGGCCGGCGTACCCGCGCCGCTCGCGCCGGGCCGGGGCTACCCGGCCGACCTGGCTGCTGCGCACGGTCAACCGGCGGGCGTGGAAGTGCTCGCCGAGCGGCACGGTGACCGGGCGATCGCCGTACCAGCTGAGGTCGACAACCGTGCCCTCGACGGCGAGCAACTCCAGCGACCGGGCCAGCCCGGCCGACGTGGCACTGGCGTGGAACACCAGGTCACATCCGTCGGTGGCGGTGTCCGGGTGGGCGAAGCCGACGCCGAGCGCGGCGGCGGTGGCGGCTCGTGCGGGGTCGATGTCGACCAGTTCGACCCGTACGCCGGGGAACCGGGCGGCGAGCGCGGCGACGGTGGCACCGACCATCCCGGCGCCGACCACGGCGATCCGGTCACCGAGCAGGGGAGCGGCGTCCCACAGAGCGTTGACCGCAGTCTCCACCGTGCCGGCGAGCACCGCCCGGCGGGCCGGCACGCTGTCCGGAACAACGGTGACCGCGTCGACCGGCACGACGTAGCGGGTCTGGTGCGGGTAGAGGCAGAAGACGGTACGGCCGACGAGCTCGTCCGGGCCCTGCTCGACCTGCCCGACGTTGAGGTACCCGTACTTGACCGGGGCGGGGAAGTCGCCGTCCTGGTACGGGGCGCGCATCGCGGCGTACTGGCTGGGTGGTACCTCGCCCCGGAAGACCAGCGTCTCGGTGCCCCGGCTTAGCCCGGTGAACCGGGTCCGCACCAGGACCTCGCCGGATGCGGGCGGTTCGACGTCGGCCGACCGGATCTCCCCGCTGCCGGGGGATCGTAACCAGAACGCTTGATCGCGCAGCGTCATCTACCCGCTCCCCTCGTCTCGTCGGTGCCTCGCCTCGCTGGCCTCGGTAACGATAGCCGGGTGCGGATCATGACAGCTGGTGACCGGCCGCCCTGGTGAGCCCGCGCGCCGGTGGACCAGTCCCCCCGCGCGTCCCGTTCTGCGGTAATCTGCCGTGTCGCTGTCCAGACCGACCGGTCCTGGACGACGAACCACCACATCGGCCACGGGGGACCGCGTGCCGATCGTCTATTTTGGAAGGTATACCATGTCGCAGACCACGGCCGTTCCGGCCACCGGGCAGAAGTCCTGGCTCGTCGCGGTGCTGCTCAGCTTCTTTCTTGGCGGATTCGGGGCGCACCGGTTCTACGTCGGCAAGATCGGTACCGGTGTGCTGATGCTGGTCACCTTCGGCGGACTCGGCCTCTGGGCGTTGATCGACTTCATCGTCATCCTGATCGGCAAGTTCACCGACAAGCAGGGCCAGCCGCTCGCCAAGTGACCGGCGAGGCTTGCGCGCCGGGGCGCCACCCGTACGGGTGGCGCCCCGGCCGCGTCATCGGACGTCGACGACGACCGCCCCGCCGCCGAGCGCGGTTGTGTCGGCGTTGATCCGGCTGTCATAGACCACGGTCCCGGTACCCGCCTCCCGGATCCGGATCCAGAACCGGTCCTTGCCCTGCTTCCGCAGCGCCTCGTCGTTCAACCCGACCATGTACTCGTAGTCGCCTGCGCCGTTGACCGTGCCCCGGCCGTTGAACCGCACCTGCGGGCCGTCCACCACGTACCCCCGGTGGCTGGTCGCGGCGAACTCCCACTCGCCGACGCGCAAGCGCAGCGCAACCGGGCCCGGCCCGGTCGCGTCCGGACCGGCCGTCGCTACGAACCCGAACTCGGCCCGCCCGGCCACCTGCTCGTCGGCGACGTACGCCCCGGCCGGTGAAGTGATCCAGCCGGAGCCGGCGACGTGCCCGCCGTCGGCCCGGTGCACCGCCAGATGGCCGCCGGCCAGGGTGTGCGCGGCATCCCGGTCGTCGATCACCGTGACCGTCGGCCGGTACACACCCGGTTCGGCGTAGCTGTGCGCCGCGACACAGGCCGACCCGTCGATCACGCCGGCGTCGACGGTGCCGTCGCCCCAGACCACCACGCACCGGTGGGTGTCGTCCGAACCGGAGTCGGTGAACGTCGCCGTGACGCTGACCTCGGTGCCGGCGGCGACCGGCCCGGCCGCACCGGTGACGGCGATCACCGTCGGCGCGGAGTTGACCGGCCGGATCGGCGCGACGCTCTCCAGGGTCGGCACCACCGGGACGATGGAGCCGTCGGGGGCGAACTCCAACCGGTCGATGGTGGTCTCCCGGTGTGTGCCGTCGCCGTCCGGGATGGCGAACCGGTGGTACGCGATGTACCAGTCGTCGGTGCCCGGCACCCGCACCACCGAGTGGTGCCCGGTGCCTTTGATCCCCAACGACAGGTCCTTGCGCAGGATGGTGCCCCGCCGCTCGCTCCACGGCCCGAGCGGCGAGTCGCCGACGGCGTACGCCACCTGGTAGTCCTCGCTGCGGGTGTCGTTCTCCGACCACATGAAGTAGTAGCGGCCGTCCCGCTTGATGACGAACGCGCCCTCGTTGTATCCGGACGGCCGGTGCGAGGTCACCTCGGCCGGGTCGAACGACACCATGTCCTCGTTGAGCTCGACCTGGTAGGCGTTGCCGTTGCCCCAGTACAGGTAGGAGCGTCCGTCGTCGTCGGTGAACACCGCCGGGTCGATCATCTGACCGGGGTACGTCCCGGCCGGCACCAGCGGCTCGCCGAGCGCGTCGCGGAACGGCCCGGTCGGGGAGTCGGCGACCGCGACACCCAGGTGCTTGCCGGTGTCGCCGGTGGCCTTTCCGCCGCTGAAGTAGAAGTACCACTTGCCGTCGCGTTCGGCGATGGTCGGTGCCCAGGCGCTGTTGTCCGCCCAGTCGACGTCGGTCTCCAGATCCAGGATCACCCCGTGGTCGGTCCAGTTGACCAGGTCCGCCGAGGAGAACACCGAGAACTTGGTGCCGCTCCAGCCGGCGAATCCGTCGGTGGTGGCGTAGAGGTAGAACCTGTCGCCGAAGACCGCGATGTTCGGGTCGGCGTACAGTCCGGGCAGCACCGGTGAGCGCATCAGGTGGGCCTCAACGGTCCAGGTCGCGGTGGAGCCGTCGGCGCCGGTGACGGTGTACGTCATCGGTGTGCTCAGGTCCCGTACGGTGCCCGACTCTGGTGCGACGGTGGCGCCGGGGGCGAGGGTGAACTCCGGTGCCAGGGCGGTCAGGTCGGTGTCCGGGTGGACCGGCAGGACGATCCGTCGGGTGTCGGCGTCGACGATGGCGTCCACCTTGAGCTGCGCCACGATGGCACCGGTGATCGCGGCCGGGGCGCCGCCCAGGGCGTACACCTCGTCGGCGGTCAACGCCCGGTTGTAGATCCGGAAATCGTCCACCTCGCCGGCGAAGTACGGGTCAGCGCCGTAAAGCGAGCGGCCGACATATCCGGCATAATCCCGGCTCGGGTCGTGCAGGTCCGACGGGCGGATCGCAACGTCGGTGGCCCGGGCGATCTCGACCCCGTCGAGGTACATCACGGCGGTACGGGTGGTCGAGTCGACGGTGACCGCCAAGTGTTTCCACTCGCCTCCGGTGAACGCTGCCGACGCCCGAAGCTGCTTCTCGGCCTGCCAGCTGCCGGTGGTTATCGCCGAGAACAGCACCCCACCGCCGTTGCGCGGCGTGCTGAACAGGTAGCGGTTACTGTTCGGACCCAGCCCGTAGATCCACTGGTTGGCGGTGCTGGAGGCGTCCCACTTGACCCATGTCGCCACGGTGGTGCTGGAGACACCGGCGTACACCCCATTGGGGATGGTGACGTACGGCGCGGTGGTCGAGCCGCTGGCGCCGCCGCTCATCTTGAACGAACCGCCCTCGACGCCGGTGCCGAACTCCGGGGTCCGCTCGTAGCGGCCGTGCCGGCCCTGCCCGGAGGAGTCGGTGGCGACGGTGCCGCCGGTTTCATCGAACTTGTAGTGCAGCAGCAGCCCGTCGGCCGGTGGCTCCGGCCCCGGGTCAGGCCCGTAGGCGGCGAGCAGCGCGTCGTACTCGGCCTGGGTGACCGGCAGTACAGTGCCGTGGCGTGGGTGCGACGGCAGCGTGTAGTCACTCGACGGTGTCCACTCGCCGGAGGCAAGGTCGGTGGTCTCGAACGGGATGTAGCCGCGTCCGCCGAACTCGTCGATGAACAGGTACCACTTCTCCTCGGTGTTCGACTTGAAGATGGTGGGTCCCTCACCCTGGGACATCGAGCCTTGGCCGATGCAGTCGGTGAGGAAGTCCCATTCGGTGTCGCGCAACGACGTCGCCGTCTCGGCGAGGATGAACTTGCTGCACGGCGTCGACGAGGAGTTGTTGCGCTCGTCCTTGGTGAACCGGTAGTAGACGCCGTCGTGGTCGATCACCGTCGAGTCGATCACCGAGTAGCCGGGATCCACCCACACCTGCGGCTCGGAGAAGGTGTGGAAGTCCCGGGTGGTGGCGTACAGCATCTTGTTGTAGGTGCTCCCGGTGTGGTCCGGGTCGTTGGCCGCGTACAGCTTGGAAGCCCAGAAGACGACGTACGCGCCGATCGACGGGTCGTAGTACGTCTCCGGTGCCCAGGTGTTGCCGGCGGTGTCGGGGGAGACCTGGACCAGGCGCTGGTCGGTCCAGTTGACCAGGTCGGTGGATTCCCACACCATGATCGACTTGCTGCCGTGCCGCTGCGCACCGTCCCAGTTGCCGTTGCCGTGGATCCGCAGGTCGGTAGCGATCTGGTAGAACTTGTCACCCTCCGGGGAGCGGATGATGAACGGGTCGCGCAGCCCTTTTTCGCCGAGCGTCGAGGTGAGCACCGGCCGGCCGTCGTTGAGCTGCTGCCACCGCAGCGGGTCGTTGCCCTGGCTGAGGGCGAAGTAGACCTGTTCGCCGTCGGCGGTGCCCTCACCGGTGAAGTAGCTGAACAGGTAGCCCGTGCGGTCGGCTGGTGCCGGCAGTTCGGGGACGCTGGCGGTGAACTCGCGGGTGGCGCTGGCCGCGTTGCGAGTAACGGTGGCGGTCAGCGTGACAGTGGTGTCGCCGGCTCCGGCTGCCGGTCGGTTGACCACGCCGTCCGTGGCGATCACCGCCGGGTTGTCCGACGCCCAGGTCACTGTCGTGCCGTCGGCGCCTGCCGTGGGCAGGGTCAGGTTGCCGCGCACGTCGTCAACGTTGTGCACGGTCAGCGCCGTGGCGGCGTCGGCGACGATCTGCGCGTCGTCGAACTCGGCCAGTACGGTCACCTCGAAGGTCCTGGTATCGGTGGCGGTGCCCCGGCTCAGGGTGGCGGTGAGCGTGGCCTGCGCGTCGGGCTGGCCGACGGCCGGTCGGGTCACCGTACCGTCGGTGGCGACCACCGCCGGGTCGCTGGACGTCCAGTCGATGGCCGAGCCGCCCGGCCCGGTTGCCAGCAGTGGGAGGTCGGCGGTGACCCGGCTGGTGTCGCCGAGGTCCAGCTCGGCCGCGTCGTGGGCGACGACCGCGGCCGCCGCGCGTGCACCGAGCTGGGCAGCTTCGTCGGCGGTGACCGCCCGGTCGTAGATGCGGAAGTCACGCACCCGACCGGCGAGGTAGCGGTCGCCGGTGTAGACCGAACGCCCGATGTAGTTTGCGGTGGTGGTGCCGCCGCCGATCGACCCGGGGGTGATGGTGACCGCGGTGTTGCGGCCGACCTCGACCCCGTCCTCGTAGAGCACTCCGGTGGTGCCGGACTGGGTGTAGGTGAGGTGCTTCCAGACCCCGCGGGCGAGGTTGCGGGTCGGGTTCGGCCGGGTGTTCTGCTCGGTGGACCAGTTGCCGCTGGCGATCGCGGCGCGGAACTGGTCGCCGGTGGCGAACAGGTAGCCGTCGCCGGTGCCGCCGCTGGTGTTGCCTATCCCGAAGATGAAGTAGGGGGTGGCCTGCGCCGGGTCGATGAGCACGTCCATCGTCACGGTGACCGAGTCCAGGTCGCGTAGAACGTCGTCGGGCAGATCCACGTACGTGTCGGTGCCGTTGAGGCCGAGTCCTTCTTCACCGGACCAGTCGGCGGTGCCGTGCACGGTGCCGTGCCGGTCGTTGCCTGAGGCGTCGGTGGCGACGGTCCCGGCGGTGGCATCCAGTTCGTACCAGAGGACAAGTCCGTCGGTCGGTCCGGCGGCGGTGGCGGTGGTCGGGCCGGCGGCCAGCAGGCTGGCGGTGAGGGCGAGGGCGGCGAGTGATGCCAGGGCTGTTCGTCGTGGTCCGGCGGTACGCGGTCGATCCCGCTGCGGCATGACTGTCTCCTCCAGGGAGGTGTCTGATTTCTTGTTTGAGATCCGGTATCAGTTGTTGTTAGCGTTAACAAAAATTGGTGGACAGGAGCCGGGTCGTCGGTTCCGATTCGCTGCCGCGACACGGCTGTTGCGAGAGTGTTAACCGGGTCGTACCTTGTCGTCAAGGGTCGACGACCCGGCTTCCCGCCGCCGGCACCAGCGGACGGTAAGGTCGCGCGGCATGAGAACGGTCTACACGACAGCCGACTCCGACACCTTCCACCCGGCCCGACAGCGGCTGGTCGGCCAGGTCGGGAAGTGGGCGCGTCGGCAGGGGCGTGCCGGGCTCGACCCATTTGTGATCGAGACGCTGCTGGAGCACCGGTGGAGCCACGGCGACGGTCTGTTCGGACGGTGGCACCCCGACGACCTCACCGCCGCCCTGCTCGACTGGTTCCCCCGACAGGTCACCATGCACCCGGACGACTGGGACGCCGTCGTGCCGAGCGTACGGGGATTCGTCGACTTCCTGTTCGACGAAGGGCTCGCCGACCGGCAATGCGCCGACCGGGACCTGCTGCACAGGACGCTCGACGAGCTGACCGGACCGGTCGCCGAGGCGCTGGCCGACGAGCGGCGCTACGGCCCGGCGAAGTACTGGGCCACCCGGATGATGCGCGACGGCGTCGACCCGACAGACAACGCGGCCGCCCAGGCGTTCATCGCCGACGTGCACGCCGGCCGGATCCCCGTCGACCGGGACCTGCTCAACCAGATCATGGCCAACCACCTGGCCGCGTCCGACCGCGCCCAACGCCCACCGACCCTGCCACTGGTGGTCGTCCCGGACGACGCCGAGCTGCGCACGGCGGCCGAATCGTCGACGATCCTGCACCAGGTCCGGCAGTTGGTGACCTGGATGGGCCAGGGCCGTACCCTGACCCCGAACGGCAACCTTCGGCTGGCCGACGCCCGGGAACTGGTCCCGCTGCTCGGCACCGCCGACGTGATCGACCCGGCCATCGGCGACCGGGTGTTCAAGACCCGCAGCAGCGAGGAGCTGTACGGGCTCTCGGTCGTCGTCGCCTGGGCCCGGGCCGCCCGAGTGGTTCGGGTGGTCAAGGGGCGGCTCGTGCCGGTCAAGAGCGCGGCCAAGCTGCTGACCGACCCGCTCGCCCTGGCCCAGCGGCTGTACGCGGCGCTGCCCGAGATCGGGGCGGCCGTGTGCGGCAGCGGCTGGAACGAGTCGTCGATGCGGTGGCGGTTCGACGACGCCGTCGTCATCGCAGCGCTCACCGTCTACTCGTCCGCCGAACCGTTGCCGGTCCCGGCCCTGCGTGAGCTGCTGCACCAGTCGCTGGAGGAGTCGATGCTGGTGCCGAACGGCGGCACCGAGGAGCAGCAGCAGGCGTGGCGACGGCTCGCCCACGACGACGCCGACCGGCTGTTCGCGCGGCTGGCCGATCTCGGCGCGGTCCGGCTCACCGACGACGAGATCAGCCTGACGCCACTCGGCGCCGCGCTGGTCGGGTACCGTCTGCGCGAACAGGGCGTCGTGGTGCCGACCGTGGCTGAGCTGCTGGACGAGACCGCCGAGGTGGTGGTGGCGGTCGCCGCCGACAGCGATCCGGACAGCGCCGAACGACTGCTGACCGCCTGGTGCGCCCACCAGCCGCAGCGCGGTCCCGCTGAGCTGCGGGCGCTCGCCCGGCGTACCGACGACCGGATACACCAGCGTCTCGCCCGGGCCTATGCGGGGTAGCCGTGCCGGGCCGGTAGGTAGCGGGCGGCCTCTAGCATCCGGATCATGAGTTACCAACCACCGGGGCCGTCACCACCGCCACCATCGTCCGCCGGGCCGAGCCGTAGCGGGCGGACGATCGTGATCATCGTCGCGGTCGTGTTCGCCGTCGTCCTACTCTGCTGCGTCGGTGTCGCCGGGGGTGGCTTCTGGCTGTACCGGACCGTGTCGGCGGCCACCGGTCCGGCCCGCGACGCCACCACCGCCCACTTCGACGCGCTGTCCGTCGGTGACTACGCCGGTGCCTACCAACGGCTGTGCCAGGACCGGCGGGACACCCTGTCCGAGACGCAGTACGTCCAGCAGGAGTCCGCCGCCGGACAGATCGCCGGGTACGACATCATCGGTGTCACTGTGTCGACCACCAACGTGCGGACGACCGGCACCGTCACCGTCGAAGTCACCTACGACGGTGGCGCACAGCGGCAGGAGGCCGTCAGACTGGTCGAGGAGAACGGCGAATGGCGGGTCTGCCAGTGACACCCGACCACCTGCCACGACGGTGACGGAGGACGGAGCGGGATGATCGAGGCACTGCTGCCGGCCACGGCGGTCGCCCGCGAGGCGTTCGACGACAACGTCCCGGTCACCCTGTTCCCCGAGGAGTCCGCGGTGCTCGGCAACGCGGTCGACAAGCGCCGTCGTGAGTTCGGCACCGCACGCCGCTGCGCCCATGAAGCCCTCGCCGAGCTGGGCTTCCCCGGCGTACCGGTGCCGTCCGGTGCACGCCGCGAACCCCGCTGGCCGGCCGGGGTGGTCGGCAGTATCACCCACTGCGCCGGCTACCGCGCGGCGGTGGTGGCCCGGTCGGTCGACCTCACCACGGTCGGAATCGATGCCGAACCGCACGAGCCGCTGCCCGCCGGCGTCCTGAACAGCATCACCGTGCCCGACGAACTCACCTGGCTGACCGCCCGCCGGGACAGCCACCCGCAGGTGCACTGGGACCGGCTGCTGTTCTGCGCCAAGGAAGCCGTCTACAAGGCGTGGTACCCGCTGGCGGAACGCTGGCTCGGCTTCGAGCAGGCGTACGTCGAGGCGAACCCCGGCCCCGACGGCACCGTCGCCCCCGGTTCCAGCGGCGCCGCCACCGACGGGGACTTCACCGCCCGGCTGCTGGTGCCCGGCCCAGCGTCGCCCGACGGCACGCCGCTGACCGGGTTCACCGGCCGGTGGCTGGCCCGCAACGGCCTGATCGTCGCCGCGATCAGCGTCCCGGCCGGCCCCGACGCTTGACCGTCACACCGCCCCAGAACGCCAACCCGCTGATGTGGATCCTCGGCCCGCCGGGGCTGCCCATCCCGGCGGCCCGCTGACCAAAGTCGCCCATCACGCCCACCCCGGTGATCGACACCTCGGCGTCATCCGGCACCACGATCTCGATCCCGCCCATGATCGCCCAGGCCTGGATCCGGATCACGTTCGCGTCGAGCTGTGCCTGTCGCAGGTCGAACCGGCCACCGCCCCAGAAGGCGAGCGCCCGCAACCTGCCCGGTGCCACCCACCGGCCCCGGCGGTCGACCCCGCTCATCACCGCGACCGCCCACTGCGACGGCCGCGACGGCTCCAGACCGTGATCGCCCCGCCGGGCGACCGAGTCGGACACCGCACGGGGAATGTCCCGGGTCAGCGGCTCCAACTCCGCGTACGTCCGGGCGGCGTACACCCGACCGAGTCGTTCGTCCAACTCGGGCAGATCGATCCGGCCCTCGGCGGCCGCGGCCCGCAGCACCTCCGCCACCTGCTCGCGGTCGGCGTCCGAGGCCCGCAGCCGGTCAGGGGGCAGGCGGTCAGGAAGGTCGCTCACGCCCACAGCGTACCGAGCGTCGCCGGGTTCGTCGGATCAGTCAGGTAGCGCGCCAGCACCTCGGTGTGCAACGGGAACGCCAACCTGACCGGCTCGGTCACCACCAGCCACTCGGTGGCCTCCTCGGTCGCCACCGACACCGGCAGCGTCTCCGCCGGTCGGGGCGGCAGCACCCCGATGATCAGCAGGCTGGCGCCGTTCGGCACGCTGCGCACGGCGTACAGTCGCACCTGGTCGGACCGCCCGGCCAGCCCGGTCTCCTCGCGCAGCTCGCGGACCACCGCCGTCCGCCAGTCCTCGCCGTACTCGATGAAACCGCCCGGCAGAGCCAGCTCGCCGCGCGCCGGCTCGATGTCGCGGCGCTGCACCACCACCCCGATCCCCTGTGGACTCGTCACCGGCACCAGGGCAACCGCCACCGGCGTCGGGTTGCGCCACACCTGCTGCCCACAGTGGTCACAGGACCGGGGCCAGTCGGCGTCGGCCGGGTAGCGGGCACCGCACGACGAGCAGAACGAGTAGGGCACGCCAGTCACAGCGTCCGACGATACGCCGGTCGCCGGGCCGGGCCCGCTGTCACCTATCCGACCGCCGGCGGGCACCCGCCGGCCGCGCCCGGTCGGGGATCCTGACCCGCTGGGCCCGGCATCTGGACACCACCAGCGCAGCTACCTGCGCCGGTCGCTGCGCTGGTTGGACCGGCGGCGGTAGCCTGCGGCGATGCGGCACACCTTGGAGCCGAACGCCCGGACCCTGCACGGCTACCTCTCACCGGACTATCCACCGGTGCTGACCATCGACCCCGGAGACACGGTCACCTTCCGTACCCTGGACTGCTGGTGGTCGGCCGGGCCGTACGCCGGCGGCCCGCACGACCAGCGGCCCCGGCACGCGGCGCACCGGCCGGGGTTCGGCCACGCGTTGGTCGGGCCGGTCGCGGTGCGCGGCGCCCGGCCCGGGACCACCCTGTCGGTACGCGTCGACGAGGTGCTGCCGGCCGATTGGGGCACCACCCTGGCGGGCAGCGCGTTGACCCCGCACAGCGAGCGGTACGGGATCGCCGGCACCGAGACGGTGCACACCTGGCAGCTGGACCCCGCCGCCGGCACCGGACGCAACCAGCTCGGCCACACCGTGACGTTGCGGCCGTTCCTCGGGGTGCTCGGCATGCCACCGGCGCAGCCCGGCGAGCATTCGACCATTGCGCCCCGGCGTTGCGGCGGCAACCTGGACTGCAAGGACCTGGTCGCCGGCAGCACCCTGCTGCTGCCGGTCACCGTCGACGGCGCGCTGTTCTCCGTCGGCGACGGGCACGCAGCCCAGGGCGACGGCGAGATCTGCGGTACGGCGATCGAATGCCCGATGGACCGGGTCCAGCTCACCTTCGATCTGGTCGACGACCGACCGTTGACCGGCCCGGTGGCCCGGGTCGACGGCGCCTGGCTGACCCTCGGCCTGGGCGACACTCTCGATGCCGCGGCCGCCGACGCCCTCGACGCGATGATCACCCTGATGTCCCGCCGGCACGGGCTGTCCCGGGGTGACGCGGTCGCCCTGGCCAGCATCGTCGTCGACGTACGGGTGACGCAGATCGTCAACGGCGTCGTCGGCGTGCACGCCCGGCTCGCCGACGACGCCCTCCGCTGAGGGTGCCAGCCGGCTCAGCTGGGCGGTAGGAGTGATGGGCGGCGGCGGGCGGCGACGTCCTCGACCCAGCCGACAGCCAGCACCACCGCGACCAGCAGCACGGTGCCGACGCCGAGGATGGCCGCCTTGCCGGCGTAGAGGCCGGTCAGAGTGAGCAGCCCACTGGCGGCGTACAGCACCGGCAGGTGCCAGATGTAGATGGTCACCGCCCGAGCGTTCACCATGCGGATCAGCCGGGCCAGCCACGGCACCTGCGTGAGCCAGTCCAGCCGGGGCCGGGCCCGCATCAGCAGCAGCACCACCGCCCAGCCCCACACCAGCGCGCCGAGCCGGTCGTCCTCGCCCCGCTCGGCCAGCCACATCATCGCGCCGATCGCCAGCGTGCCGACGCCGAGCGCGTACCACCTCAGCGGCACCCGATCCAGCAGCCCGGTGTGCCGGGCGAAGCCGACCAGCCAGCAGGTGCCGTACGCGGCGGTGGACCAGAACACGTCGGTGACCGGGTTCATCTGCAGGTTGACCAGCGGTGAAGCGAACAGCACGGCGAACGCGGACAGGGTCAGCAGCGCGCCGACCGGCCAGCGCCGGAACGCCCACCACAGCAGCGGGGAGAGCAGCACCAGCCAGAGGTAGGCGCGGATGTACCACAGCCCGAGCGAGAACGGCCCGCCCCACTCACTGGACGGCGGGTTGCGCAGCGGGGCCACCCACCAGGCGACGTCGGGCAGGCTGGGCCGCCAACCGACCAGGACCATCAGCGGTACGGCGACCGCAGCGAGCGCCCACAGTGGCGGCAGCAGCCGGCGCAGCCGGGAGCCGACCACCCGCAGCGGCGCACCCCGGTCCAGCGACACGGCCGTGAGGTAGCCGGCCAGCGCGAACATCACCGGCATCGCCGGGAAGACCATTGGCAGCCAGGTCAGCCACAGCGTGTGCAGCAGGTACACCCGCAGGATCGCCAACGCCCGCAACGCGTCGATGTACGGACTGCGCTCGCCGGCGCGGGCCGGCGCGGCCGTCGGGGGAGCGACGTCGGGGTCCCGGTCACCGTCGCGGTCACCCAGGAGCCGGCTGACACGCATGAGCGCGAACGCTAGCCCGGCAACCTCGGTACCCGCGCAACGCCCGGTTGCCGGCCGGCGACAATCCGGTTAACGCCGTGCCGTTGTGCCGGTCCGATCTCAAGCGGCCGGTGATCCGGCGGAGCTGCGTCCTCGACGTCCGTCCGTCGGCAGCTTGCAGAGCGGTTCCCCGGAGGCGATGTCGTCGAGCGCGTCGTGGAGTTCGGCGATGCGGCGCTCCGCTTCGGCGACGAGCGCCCGGGTGAGGTGCTGCCATTCGGCTTCGGTGGGGTTGGCCGGCAGGGCGGCGAACAGGGCGACGATCTCCTGCACACTGAGCCCGACACGTTGGGCAACCCGGCAGATCCGCACCACGCACGGGGCGAACTTGTCGTACCGGCGCTGGTTGCCACTGGTGCGGACCGAGGTCAGCAGCCCCTGACGTTCGTAGAACCGGATGGCCGAGGCGGCGACTCCGCTGGCCGCCGCGACCTCACCGACGCTCAGGGCCGCCGGGGCGACGATGGAGTTGGGCATGGGCGCATCGTCGCTTGACTTCAACTAATGTTCAAGTTCTAGCGTCGGTGGCATGGAAACGGACAACATCATTGTCCCGAATGGACCGCTGCGGGTCGGCGTGATCGCCGGCAGCACCCGCCCTACCCGGCGGTCACCCGCTATCGCACAGTGGGTGGCATCGGACCGCAGCCAGCCGGAGCTCCGCCTGGACGTGGTCGACCTGGCCACCGCCGACCTGCCGATGCTGGGGGAGCCGCTCGCCGCCGTCTTCGGCAGCTACGAACATGAGGCCACGCGCCGCTGGGCCGCCGCGATCGCCAGCTATCAGGCGTACGTCATCGTCGTCCCCGAGTACAACGCCTCCTTCCCTGGCGTGCTGAAGAACGCCCTGGACCACCTGTACGCCGAGTGGGCCGACAAGCCGGTGGCCTTCGTCGGCTACGGAATGTCCGGCGGCGGCCGAGCGGTGCAGCAGCTGCGCCAGGTGGCCGAGGAGCTGCGGATGCGCCCGGTCGCTACGTCGCTGAACCTTTCGCCGCACCAGGTCGTCGACGGCCGGTACGCGGCGAAGGCCGTCGATGCCGAGGCCCGCGCCCGCATGCTGGCCGAGTTGGCCGGGGCGCTCAGCGTCCCGCACACCCCCGCCGCCTACGGCAGCGTCGGATGAGCGCCGACGCTCCGGCGGCGGTCCTCGACTGGCTGTCCACCCACGCCCGACCGATGCGACCGTACGGCGACACCCCGTGGCGGGACGTCGTGACCGACATCGCCGACGAGCTTTCGCTGCGCCGAGCGGACCGCGACGCGGCCGCCGCGCCGACGGTCATCGGACTCGCGCCGACGACCCGTGAGAGCGCCGAGGTCTGCGAACTGCAGGCCGACCTGCTCCAGGCACTGGTGGCGGGAGGCGTGCGTACCGTCGTCCTGCAGGACACCACCGAGATCGGCGAGCGGCTCGACCGCTGGGCCAGGGCCGGAGACCGGTCAGCGAACGGCCCCGAGGCGATCCTCGCCGACGCCTGGGGGCCGTGGCGCACCGAGTCGCTGCGCCGCGCACTGATCTGGTTGCGTGCCCACAACGCCACCCACCCGGCAGACCAGGTGGAGATCTGCGGAATCACCCGCCCGACAGCGGTGCCCACCGACTACGACTGGGTCCTCGCCCTGACGGCGGGCACCCCCGACCACGAGCAGATATCAGCGCTCCTGGCGACGATCCGGGTCGCACACGACGGCGGCGAACACGTGGAACGCGCCCACGGCAGGTGGACCGGCGCGCCCTTCGTCGACCTGGCCCGGCAGGCCCGTGCCGCGACGGCAGCCGTGCTCGCACCCGACTCCGACGCCGCGACCCGTGCGATCGCGGCGCTCGACCGCATCGTGCAATTCCACGCCACCTCCCTCAGCCAGGGCCACGACGGCGAGGACGAGGAGGCGGTCGCAGCGGACCGACTGGTCGAACACCTGCGGGCCACCGGCCGGCAAGCCGTGGTCTGGGACGGGATCGGGCATCTCGCCGCCCGGGGGACCAGCTTCGGCTCCCGACTACGTGGGCACCTCGGGTCGCGCTACCGCTGCCTGCTGACCACCTTCGGGTCCGGCCGCATCCGCGACTTCCACCTCCCGGCACCCCGCCCCGGCAGCCTGGACAAGACGCTCGACCAGGTCGGGGCCAGGCTGGGCGCGGGGTACGCGGTCGACCTGACCGGCTTCCCGAAACCCGAAGGTGTCCGGCGGTGGCTGGCCGGCCGGCACGCCGTACGGGTCATCTCTGGCATGTACCACCCCGACGAGGACGAGCGGCACTACTCCGCGCTCGACGACCTCGGTCGATCCGTGGACGTCCTGCTGCACCTGCCGACCATCAGCCCGGTCAGGTACATCGAGCATCCAGAGCCGAAGGACTGACCCGCTCAACCCTCCGGCGGCGCGGCGGTCACCCGTGCGGCGACC
Organism: Micromonospora sp. LOL_013; assembly: GCF_048060315.1. NCBI lineage: Bacteria > Bacillati > Actinomycetota > Actinomycetes > Micromonosporales > Micromonosporaceae > Micromonospora > Micromonospora sp. LOL_013. Next base: position 2,746 of record NZ_JBHMIQ010000047.1, on the reverse strand, counting down.
ATCCGGGCGCAGTCCAGCGACTCCAGGTGGCTGGTGTCCACCTCGATGCCGTAGCCGACTCCCTGATGGACGATCTCGGCCTGCGACGCTGCCATTCCGACCACCCGGTCACCACGGGCGATCTCCCGCGACGCCGCGATGTCCGCAGCGCACCGCACCCCGACCCACAGCACGGTCAGACCTTCCAGATACCGGCGGGCCTGCTCCTGGAGGCGCCGCCGCCGAGGATGGCTTCGCCATGCGCACCGAACGTCACCATGGCCGGCGGTAGCCGCTCGATCAGGTCGTCGATCCCGAGACTGATCCACGGGTCGGGCAACAGATGCTTGAGGCACCGGACGATCCCGGACTTGCCGGAGCTGGAACCACCGTTGAGCACGATGAACTGCGTCGCCATGTGATCGGGTCACCTTTACCGGTCGGGCTGCGGGGTACCGTTTCGACTCTATCGAGGGTCCGGCCGCCGGCCCGACACGATCGCTCACACCCAGTGGATCAAGATGATCGTGCCGTACGCGGGCGGACCCGGCCATGGTCGCCGGTTCGGTGGCTCTGTGGACCCATGACCTCGACGACGGGCCGGTGTCCGAGATCGGGTGGATGGTGCTGCCCGAGTTCCAGGGCCGCGGGCTGGCCAGCTGCCAGGCGTATGTCATGGTCGTCCCCGAGTACAACGCCTCCTTCCCCGGGCGTGCTGAAGAACGCCCTGGACCACCTGTACGCCGAGTGGGCCGACAAGCCGGTGGCCTTCGTCGGCTACGGAATCTCCGGCGGTGGTCGCGCCGTGGCGCAGCTGCGCCAGGTGGCCGAGGAGCTGCGGATGCGTCCGGTCGCGACGTCGCTGCACCTCTCGCCGCAGCAGGTCGTCGACGGCCGGTACGCGGCGGAGGCCGGCGATGTCGAGTCCCGCGCCCGCCTACTGGCCGAACTGGCCGGGCGCTCGACGTCACCGCGCGCCCGCCGCCGAGGAAGCACCCGATCAGCGCTGAACATACATGCCGGGTGACACGCCGGCAGCCATCGCCGGTCTCCTCCATGCGGTGAATCAGCACCGACGTGAGCGATAATGGCGGCATGGCACAAGCGCGGGTGCTGTACGAGGATGGCCGGCCGTACACCGTGCCAGACTCGCTGGAGGAGCTGGCCGGACCAACCGGAGGTGTGGTCGAGCTGCCGTTGCGCCTGGACTGGTCTGAGCAGGGTCGTTACGACCTGTCCGACGATCGCCAGCGCAACCTCATGTACGAGCGGGTGATCCGGGAGTCGATGCGGGTCGAGGATCTCCGCGCCTTCGTCCATGGTCCGACCCTGGCCAGGGTGTGGCGTCAGCTGTGGCTGCCGACCAAGGTCCGGACGCTGTGGGAGTCTCGCTTCCCGAATCTCCCCAGGGCAGCCTGAGCCGTGATGGACCCGTTTCACCAGCGACTGGCTCGGGTCGCGTTGAAGGCGGCAGCCGAGTACGGATTCTGCCTGGCCGGTGGGTACGCGGTGCAGGCGCACGGCTTCGTGGACCGGGTCTCCAAGGACGTGGACCTGTTCACCACCATGGCGGCAGTGTCTGACTTCCCGGCAGCTCAGGCCGCCGTGGTGGCGGCTCTCAGTGCCGATGGTCTGGACGTCGCCGTGGAGCGGGAGGGAGCCTCGTTCGCTCGACTGGCAGTGGCGGACCCGGCCACGGGCAGCGCCAGCACGGTAGAACTTGGTGTCGACTGGCGGGCGTACCCACCGGTCCAGCTCGCGATCGGCCCGGTCCTGCATCCCGTCGACGCGGTGGCGAACAAGCTGTGTGCTCTGTTCGGTCGGGCGGAGGTCCGTGACTACATCGACGTACACGGGATCCTTCAAGATGGCCGCTTCGACACCGGCGAGCTAATGCAGATGGCGGCCGATCACGATCCAGGCTTCGACCCGTCGATCTTCGCGGAGGCGCTACGCGCGGTACGGCGATTTCCTGACTCCGCTTACGAACCGTACAAGCTCACCGCCGAACAGGTCGCCGCGCTGCACGCGCGGCTGCTTGCCTGGGCCGATGAGGTGGAAGCCGCCGCTCCTTAGCGGCGGACAGAACTCGGCGGCGGTCTGGTAAGTGTCGCGGGGGGCGGCGAGGTCAGCCTCCCTGTGGTCCGGGCAGGAGGTATCTGGCCTTGTGCCGGTGGGCGGCTTTGATCATTTCGGTCACTTCGATCGGTTCGCCGTCGGTGGTATAGACGGTGCGGAACTGGCGCAGCACGGGCATGTCGTCGGGCATCTGCAGGGCGATGAACTCGTCGATGGTGGGCATGGTGGCTTCGACGTCGTCGATGGCTGGTCCGGCGTGTTTGCCGAGTTCGGCGAGTACACGGAGCGATCCGCCCTTGGTCAGGCGGTGTTCGGTGAGCGGGGCGCCGCGTGCGAGATCCGTCCGGTAGTAGTTGGTGACCAGCTCGGCCGGGACGCCATCGAGCAGCAGCCTCCGGCGGACGACACGGGTGTCGGGTTCGATCCGGAGACTGCGATCATCATCCGGTCCGGAGGTCTGGGCCAGCATTGAAGAGCGACCTTGACGCCTTTGCGATCATCATCTGGCTCGTGCAGGGCGCAAGTGGTTACGTCACCACCGCAACATCAAGTCGCCACAGACCTCCGGCAGACGTTCGACCCAGTCACAAGGTGTCCGTTAGCCTAGATGCTAGACACGAAACTAAATGGAGGTCTATTCACAGGCGATCCTGTAGAAGTGCAGCCCGATGACACAGGAGATCGTTTC
>NZ_JBHMIQ010000046.1:0-52996 GCF_048060315.1 Micromonospora sp. LOL_013 | reverse complement strand
CACCCTCGGAGCAAGCCGATCACGTGATCGGCGACTCCCTCACGCCCGCCGCACCACCCAATACAGAAATATCAACCAACGCGACCAGATCGCCACACTCACCGCCGAACTCGGCCGCGTCGACAGCGAACTGGCCGCCCTGGCCACCACCCGCACCACCCTGCGCACGCTCGCCGCCACCGAGTTCACCGCCGACGACCCGACGATCGCCAGCACCCCCTACCAGCAGATCCTGGAAGTCCTCGCCGCCGCACCCGCCGGAATGCGGGCGAAGGGCATCTGCTCGCACTCGGCGTCGAACCCTCACCGAAGCACGTCGAAGGCACCCGCGCGAAGCTCAAACGCATGGTCAACCGCCGCGTCCTGACCGAAGACGAACCCGGAGTATTCACTCTCGCCCCGAAAAGGACGTAATCTTCCGAACTGGCCTCTGACGGCACGTGGGTGCCGGACACCCGCGCGGTCGACCACCTCATCGGCGACTGGGACGCCACCACCCGGCAGCGCACCAACGGCTGCGGCCTGCACTCCGTCGCCGAAATGGCATGGCGTGCCGATCCCACCCAGCCGATCGCGCCGACCGTCAACCCCGGCATCGACCCCGGCGGCGGTCTGCTCATCGACTGGCTCCTGGCCAACGACGCCATGACACCCCACGTCCTGCCCGGCACCTACCGCGTCCACCTACCCGACCCCGGCCAGCCGCCGCCATCGGACCACCGACTGGTCACCTGTTCCCTCACCCTGGACACCCCTCCCGAGGAGCGGCGATGAACCCCACCACCAGTAGACGGGGCATCCTCGCCGCGTGTCTGGCCGCCGCCGTACTCGTGAGCGTCGCCGGCGGGTGCGGGACCGACACCGAGGACCCGCGGCCCGACCCGACACCGCCGTATGACGAGATGCCCCTCAACCTGTGCAGCCGGCTGCGGTCGGAGGACCTGTTCCGGCGATTCGGGCTCACCCTCGCTCCCGCCCGGGACCACCACACGACCTACAGCGTGGGACGGACCCACTGGTTTGCGAACTGCATCTACGTCGCCCACGCCACCGACGGGCGTTTCACCACCAAACTCGGCGGCTTCAAACCCGTCGGCGGAATACAGGTCCGGGTCTACGACGACGTTCCAGGCGCGGTCGAGGCGTACAACCAGGACGCCGTCCGCTACATCGACCTGTGGGACGACACCACACCCGGCACCACCACCGCCGACCTCACCGGCTGGTGGGAGGACAGCGGAATATCGTTCGCGAAACCGTCGAAGACCTGGACGCGAGCAGCACCACCGGCGGCGGCCTCGGAGCCACCCAGATCGACATCACTCACCTCGTCCGCGACGAGAACCTGGTCGTGATGTCGTACGTGCAGGCGCTGACACCCACCGCAGAGACGGACACGGCGCTCGCATTCCTGCACGACCTCACCGACACGCTGATCGACCAGACAGCCAGACGCCTCGGCCGCCAGCCAGACGGCCCGACCGACCGATAGAGGGGATAACCTTTGACTGCGGTGATGACGGACTACCACGGCCACCGCGAGCCGTTGCCCGACCCCGGCCGCGCCGTCGCCGAATACGCCGCCACAGGCCGCCGACCCACCTGCCTCACCTGGCAGGCAGAGCACCAATGACCCGGGGTGATGCCGGGAAGGGGTTGGGGCGGCGCGATCGACTCTTGCGGGAGATCGACATGGAGATGGTGCAGCGCCGCCCGAGCGCAGCATATGACAGGCCGCGTCGAGCACCTCGGGCTCACAACCGTTCGGGTCCACCAGCCCCGCCCGGCACACGGGCGTTGTGGGCGGTCAGGCCCAGGCTGCACACCGACGGCCGACCCGTCGCGTACCGGCGGGGCGTTCTTTCACCACGCGGCTGTTCATGACCACGGCCGTCGATGGCATCGCTGACCCGAACGCCGCGCCGATCGTCGACGCGCAGGTCGCCAACCGGCTCCGCACCCAGCGGCTGGCGTCTCTACGCGTGAACCGGACGCCCGACGACGAGCGGTACCTGGAACTGCTGAAGGACCGGGCCAGCGGACAGGGCGCGCGCCAGCGGTGCGGCCATCGCCGACCACGACCAACCGCAGCCGGTAGTTGACGAACTTCTACATGAAGCCGCCCGGAATGGCCGGGTTGCACCCGGCGGCGAGCATGGTCACCCGGCCCGGCCTCCCCCAACCCCCCCGCCCTGGATACCACACCCTGTAGTCCGGGCTGCAGCCGTCGACGCCGACGCGGTCGTGGGCGTCTTGGGTGTTCGCTGGGTGCTCCCCGCATAGCGGGTCATATCCGACGAATTTGGCCGGATAAAGAACAGATCAGCCATCGACTGGTGGCTATTTTCCCAGGTCATGTGGTGGGCCGCCTGGGACTCGAACCCAGAACCTAAGGATTAAAAGTCCTCAGCTCTGCCGATTGAGCTAACGGCCCGTCAAGGGCCAACCCTACTCCGCCTGGCCGCGGCTTCTGCACCCGCCCGTCTGCTGCCCGGGTCTGGGGCTGTCGCGGCTGACGGGTGACGTCCGGTGACGCGTCGGGCGATCTGGTGTCCTCAGTCGCAGGTTGGGCGTGGGCGCGGTGCAGGGCGTCGAGCCATTGTGGCTGGTGCGAGCCGGCTACCCGTCCGAGGCGACCGATGTCGGTGGCGACGATCGCGTACCGCCAGCCGGTGGATCGTTCCAGGGCGGTGAGGTTCTTCGCGTGCCGGGCCGAGGGTCTGGTGCGTCGCACGATCAGCCGTAGCCCGGTGTTCCAGTTGTCGAGGCGCTGGTCGAGGCCGGTCAGCTCGGCGGTGTGTGCCTGTCCGGTGGTGGCGGTGCCGTCCTGGCCGAGGCTGTCGGTCCACGCGGTCTCGGGTAGCCGGGCGATGGCGGTCTCGTCGGCGTCGGTGATGGCCCAGCCGACGGTGAAGCGCACGTTGCGTCGTGTCCGGTTCAGCCGCTCCAGGTGTGTCATGAGGTCGTGGGTGGCGCCGGCGCCGTCGACGCGGATCAGGATCTTCCGCCGGTAGGACGCCGGTAGTTGGGCGATCGCGTCGTCGAGTACCCGGATGTGGTCGCTGACGGTGTTCGATCCGGCGTTGCCGGGGCGCAGCGGCATGGCCAGGCTTTCCGTGGTGTTGGCGCACCACGCGCCGAGGGGGTGGTGTCCGTAGCCCTTCTTGAACGTGGCGGCCGCGCCCTGCTCGTCGCTGTGTGCGGTGATCAACGTGGCGTCCATGTCGATGACCACCCATCCGATCAAGGGTTTCCCGGCCACGGTCAGCCACGGAACCCCTGCGGGCGGCGGGCGAGGAGGTCCCACACCCGGACGCGGACCTTCGCCCGCGCGGTGGCGATCCGGCGCAGCGATGTCTCGTCCAACCCTGCCAGGGCGCGGCGGACGGTCGATTCCGAGGGCGGATCCGCGAACAGCAGGGCCTGACGCGCCAGCAGCCCGATGTCGGACATGCTCGTCGCGCCGAGCACGATCGCGGTCGCCAGACAGACCAGCACCGTGCCCCGGTCCCACCACCCCGGCCCGCTCCCGCGCGGCAGGACCTTGTTCAACGTCGAGGTCAGACCGGTCCGGTCCGCGCACTGCCGTAGCAGTACCGCGCCCGCGTGCCCGACCAGACCCTTGCCGCCCACGGCTACCCGCAAACCGTGTGGCCCATCCCGTACTCTTACTCACCGGAAAGGTGCACCGGTTTCTGCTATGGATATGACTTCGACACTCACATCCTTGCAGGCCAGGTGCATCTTTCCCTTACCGGCCTCGATGACCTAATTCTCCCGCTGACTGGGGGAGGCTGGTGGGTGAAGCGGAGCTACCGCTGGAGCGCGTCCGTTTCAATGCCCGCCGGCTGCTCGGGCTGCGCCTGGCGGCGGCGCTTGAGGATCATGTCCCGCACAGTACGGCGCAGGTCCGGCGGGATCAGCCAGATCTGGGTGAACGTGAGGTAGTCCAACGTACCCGGCTGCCCATGCCGGCGCGCCTCACGCAGCAGTGTCGCGAAGACCTTGCCACTGCGGGTCGGTGCCGCCATCGAGCTGATCACGCTCATTGTGAGCGCGGCGTACGCGCGGGGCGTCATCAGCGGACGGCTGCGCCGCAGCCACTCGAACTGTGCCTGCCACGGCGAGTCCAGGCTGATCCGTGGCCGGTTCTCATCCTGATGCCAGATGACCAGCGGCTCGTCGGCGAAGGTGAGCGCGACGTCGTCGTGGCTCAGTGCGCGCAGCGACCAGTCGAGCTCCTGCATCCGGGGCACCGTCGGATCGAACGGCACCCGGCGGAACAGCTCGGTCGGCGCCATGATCGTCGACGTCTGGATGAAACCGTCGCCGTGGAACAGTCCGCGCCGGACGGTGAAGTACTCGCTCGGCGGCTCACCCGGATCCGGTAGCCGCCGGGGAATCACGAACTCGGCCCGTGGGGTCCGGTTGACCAGCCGGCTGGCGACGATCGGCAGCGGCGCGCACGCCACGCGGGCCACGTCGAGCTGGGCGGCAAGCTTGTGCGGCAGCCATTCGTCGTCGTCGTCGAGCAGCGCCACCCAGGGCGCGCGGGCCTGCCGTACCCCGGCGTTGCGGGCCGCCGGCGCGCCGCCGCTGGCCGGCAGCTCGACCACCCGCAGCCGGGCGTCGGCGACCGCGTCGAGCGCGGACCGGGTCGCCGCGTCGGGCCCGTCAACCACGACGATCACCTCGATCTCCTCGACGCTCTGCGCCAAGGCGCTGCGAGCGGCGCGGGTCACGAGGTCCGGGCGGTTGCGGGTCGGGATGACCACACTGACGGCTGGGGTATCGGACATCACGCCTGACGATGGCGACCGTGAGCGACCGTTGGGTGAAATCTGGGTAGTCATCATCCGTACGGGTCGGGAACACCCTCGGCGATCGGACGACGCACCGGCGCCGACCCGGCATCCGGCCCCGGCGCCTGGCTTGTCGAGGCCCGAGGAGTGGACCGGATCGGCACCGCACCCTGGCTAGACTCCGGCCGCAGCCTGTGGAGGGAGCGGTGTGACCAAGGTTCTGTTCATCGCGGCGTGGGGACGCAGCGGCACCACCATCTTGGACAACATTCTCAACTCGTACGAGTCGGTCTTCACCGTCGGTGAGCTCACCTACCTCTGGCTACGCGGGCTGCAGCAGCGCCGGCCGTGCGGCTGCGGCGTCCCGGTCCCCGAATGCCCGCTCTGGCAGGAGATCCTCCGCGCCGCGTACGGGAACGACCCGCCGTCGGCCGCCGAGGTGTACGCGCTGCAGCGGCGCGCGCTGCGGGTCCGCCACACGCCCGCCCTACTGCGTGCCCGGCCCGGCCCCGACGTCGAGCGCTACCGACGGCTGATGGCCTCGCTCTACCGTGCCGTCGCGGACGTCACCGGGGCCACGTTGATCGTCGACTCGTCCAAGTCGCCCGCCGACGCCGCGATGCTGTCGGGTGTCGCCGGCGTGCAGCCGTACCTGCTGCACGTGGTGCGCGACCCGCGAGCGGTGGCGTACTCCTGGTCCCGGACGACCTCCCACCACGATGCCTCGACCCCCGGCCTGACCCACCACCATAGCCCGGCCGAAAGCAGCCGGCTGTGGCTCGGCTGGAACCTGCTGATCGAGCGGACCGCCCGCGCCTTTCCCGGCCGGCACCGACGGTTGCGGTACGAGGACTTCATGATCGAGCCCCGGGGCACCGTCGAAGGTCTGCTCCGCTTCGTCGGCCTGCCGGAGGAGGTCGTCTCGCCGCCGGCCGGCGGGCCGTTCGTCGACCGACGTACCGTGCGACTGCGGCCCAACCACACGGTCTCCGGCAACCCGAGCCGGTTCCGCGCCGGCGAGGTGTCGCTGAAACTGGACGATCGCTGGATCGACCAGCAGGCCCGGGGCCAACGGCTGATCTCGACCACGGTGTCGATGCCGTTGCTGCCCCGCTACCGCTACCCGCTGTGGCCGGCTCTGCGCCGCACCACCGACCCGGCCCACTGAGCCCGTACCCGCCGGCCCGCCATCCAGGCGACCACCACCGTCGCCTTGGCCAGCGACCGTACGCCGGCCACCTCGACCGTGGTCGGCACCAGCGCGGCGGATGCCCGGCGACGCCGGGACGGCCGGGGTATGCCGTTCGCCAGGTCGGCCAACTCGAACCCGGTGAGGTCCACGACGCCGACCTCCTCGGCAGGCACGTCGCGGTGCCCGTACACCGAGGTCACCGCGTCGAACAGCGGCTCGTCGGCGGAGCGCACCCAGCGCGCCCGGCTGAGCGCCGCAGTCCGCCACAGCCGTACGCCGGCCTCCCGCGCCGGGTCCGCTCCGGGCTCGCCGACGTCAACCCGGACCACACCGGCCTGGTGGCGGTCGGCGACGTCGATCAGGCGTCGCAGGGCGTCCGGTGCCAGACCGTACGCGGCCGGCAGGTCCAGCAGGTACGGCGCGGGAAAGACGCTGCCGGGCCGCTCGGTGGCCAGCCGGACGCGTGGTTCACCCCGGTAGGTCGCGGCGATCAGTCGCAGGTCGCGCAGCGGGTCGGTGAGCACCCGTACCCGCGCGTCGTCGAGCTGATCCCATGGGCCGACCAGAGTGACCCGGATGTCGTGTTCGCTGCCGCGCAGCACCGAGTCGACGGCCGCCCGTACCCGTTCCAGCGGCTGGTCACCGACTGCCGTGACCACCTCGACGAGCGGGACCGACCAGGATGTCCCGCCCACCTTGCGCCAGCTGCGTGGGTACGGGATCCGGTCGGCGAAGAACGGGCGGTTCCAGCGGGCGATCTCTCTGCGGGCGCGCATCACGTGGGTGCGCCCCAGGTGCCAGCTCCGCGCGGCCGGCTCCGGCACGAACACGGCACCCGCCTGGGCGAGCCGGTAGCCGAACTCGGTGTCCTCGCCCAGCCGCAGCTGCGCGTCGAACCCGCCGGCCCGCTGGTACAGGTCGCGGCGTAGCGCGGCGGTCGCGCCGACGTGGATCTTGAACGCATGATGGTCGGCGATGCGCAGCTGGTCGGTCTGGTTGACGTACCGCTCGACGTAGCTGTGCGGCTCACCGGGGTTGCCACCGAACAGGTCCGCTGCCGCGCCGCGAGCCAGCGTCCGCGCGACCGTCTCCGCCGACGGCCACCGCCCGTCGCCGTCCGGGTCGACGAAGCGCTTGTAGCCGAGGGTGACCGCGTACGGCAGCACATGCTGCCAGCGGACCTGGGCCGCCACATGCTCGGGAAAGGCGATCATGTCGGCGTCCAGCCAGTGCAGGATCTCGCCGGTGCTGTGCGCGACGCCGCAGCGCAGGGCGGCGGCCCGCCCCCAACCAGCCTCGCCGCCGGCACCGACCCGGACGATCTTCGTCCGCGCCGGCCGGACCTCGGGCAGGGTCAACGGCGGGTCCGAGCCGTCGTCGGCCACGACGACCTCGAGCAGGTCTGCCGGGTACGTCTGCCGGCTCAACGACGCCAGGGTCAGATCCAGCGTGGGTTGGCAGTTGAAGGCCGGGATGACGACGCTCACCGTCATCGTGGGCCGCCAGCTGTCCAGATCGGGTACGGCCACCGACGACCAGTCGTTGCGGACGACCCGTGGGACGACGCCCGCCGGCTGCCGGACTGCCCCGGATCCGTCGAGTGTCCCGGACCCGTCCGTTGTGGTTGATCCGTCTGCCTGCGCCACGGGCAGAAGTTAGCAGGGGAAGGTGACCACCGGACGACACGCACCGCACGTACGGCCGGCGGGGTGTCGCGCCGGCTTCAGCTGAACTGCGTACGCGGCCGTTGCTGGGCGACGCCGTCGACGTACAGGTCGACCTTTTCGCTGTAGAAGCAGGCCAGACCGGCGATCTTCTGGCTCTCCGGCAACGGCGCGCGGTAGATCCAGACCAGGTCGTCGTACGTCCGCTCGCCGAGCCGCACCGACCAGTACTCGGCGGTCCCTTTGTACGGGCAGTGGGTGCGGGTCTGCGACGGCACCAGAAGGTCCCGCCGCAGGTCGGTCAGGGGCAGGTAGTAGCGCGGCGGCAGCCCGGTCTCGAACAGGATCCGGGAGGAGCCGGAGTCGGCCAGCGTCACCCCGTCCAGCTCCATCCGCACCCGCCGGCTGCTGGCCAGAATGTCGACCCGGGTGTACGGGTCACGCGGGTGCGTGTAGACCGGCTCGTCCTCCTCCAACCACTCGTCCATCGCCGCCCAGTCCAGGCGTACCGCGTCGCGTAGCTGCTTCAACGGTGAGTCGGGGTAGCGGCGGGCGGCTCCGGCGGCGGTCCGGCCGTCCCCGGTGACCACGTCGAGGATCTCGGCGGTGCCACGGCTCGGCGACCGATCGGTGGCACCGGTCGCGACGAGTGTCGCGCGGACGTCCGCCGCCGGCAGGTAGTAGGTCGGGTAGTAGGGCTTCTCCCAGACCAGTAGCGGGGCGGTCGTGTCGGCCACCACCTCGCCGTGCAGGTACACCCGGACCCGTTTCTGGCCCGGTTCCACCCGGACCGTGCCACGCCGGCCCGGGGCCGGGCCGGCGTGGGACGTCTCACTGCCGGTGTCGGGTCCGCTCACCCCGGAATCATCCATACCACCGGCAACGATCATCGAGGGCTGGATGTTTCCCGCCGGCCGGCCGGCTTCGATGTCAACCGCACCGACAGGTTTCACCTCGCGGTACCGTCGGCGACGTGACCGGATTCGCGGCGGTGGTGCTGGCCGGTGGCGCGGCCCGACGGATGGGCGGCGTCGACAAACCGGACGTACCGGTGGGTGGGGTAGCCATGCGGGACCGGGTGCTGGCCGCCGTCGCGGGCGCCGACCCGCGCGTCGTCGTCGGCCCGCTGGCCGACCCGCCGCCGGGTGTCCTGGCGGTACGCGAGGAGCCGCCCGGGGCCGGTCCGGTCGCCGCCACGGCCGCCGGCCTCGCCGCACTCGCCGAGGCCGCCGGCCGCACCGGTCCCGCCGCGTTCGCGGAGCCGGCCGGCCTGGTCGCGCTGCTCGCCGGCGACCTGCCGCTGCTCACCGCCGATGCGGTGGACCTGCTGACGCGGACCGTACGGGCGGGTGGTGTCGACGGGGCGCTCTACGTCGACGCCACCGGCCGGCGGCAACTGCTCTGCGGTGTGTGGCGTACCGAGCGGCTGCGTGCGGCGGTCGACCGGCTCGCCGCGCAGCGCGGCGGCGGCCTTGTCGGGGCGTCGATGCGGGCGCTGTTCGGCGGCCTGTCCGTCGCCGAGGTGACCTGGTCCGGCGCCGGCGCGGCGCCGTGGTTCGATTGCGACACCGACCAGGATGTCCGGCAGGCACGGGAGTGGGTGCGATGAGCGACACGATGACGAGCTGGGTGGCGTCAGCCGCCGCCGAACTCGGGCTCGACCCCGGCGAGGTGCCGGTGCCGGTGGTGCTGGACCTGGCCCGCGACGTGGCGCACAACGTGCTGCGCCCGGGTGCGCCGGTCACCGCGTACCTGTTGGGGTTGGCCGTCGGCCGTGGCGCCGACCCGGTCGAGGCCGGTGCCCGGCTGGCCGCCCTGGCTCGTGCCTACGGTGCCGGCGAGGTCAGGCCGGCTCCAGGCGGATGACGATCTGCTTGGACGTCGGGGTGTTCGACCCTGCGGCGGTGGAATCCAGCGGCACCAGCACGTTCGCCTCCGGGAAGTACGCGGCCGCGCAGCCGCGCGCCGTCGGGTAACTCACCACCCGGAAGGCGCTGGCCCGGCGCTCGACCTGATCCGACCACTCCGACACCAGGTCGACCTGGTCGCCGTCGGTGAAGCCGAGTGCGGTCAGGTCGTCCGGGTGGACGAAGACCACCCGGCGCCCGCCCCGGATGCCGCGGTAGCGGTCGTCGAGCCCGTAGATCGTGGTGTTGTACTGGTCGTGGCTGCGCATGGTCTGCAGCAGCAGCCGGCCCGGCGGCACCTCGATCACGGTCAGCGGGCTGACCGTGAACGCGGCCTTGCCGGACGCGGTGGCGAAGGTCCGCCGGTCCCGGGGCGGGTGCGGCAGCACGAATCCGTCCGGCTCGGCGACCCGGCGTTCGAAGTCGGCGAAGCCCGGCACCGTCTCGGCGATGGTCGCCCGGATCGTCCGGTAGTCGGCCTGGTACGCCTCCCACGGCACCGGCGAGTCGGGCAGCGTGGCGCGGGCCAGCCGGGCGACGATCGCCACCTCGGAGAGCAGTTGGTCGGAGGCGGGGGCGAGCCGGCCCCGGGAGGCGTGCACCGCCGACATCGAGTCCTCGACGGTGACGAACTGGTCGCCGCCGGCCTGCCGGTCCCGTTCGGTGCGGCCCAGGCAGGGCAGGATCAGCGAGGTCGCGCCGGGCACGGTGTGCGAGCGGTTCAGTTTGGTCGACACGTGCACGGTCAACGCGCACGACGCCAGGGCGGCGACCGTCACGTCGGTGTCCGGGCTGGCAGCGGCGAAGTTGCCGCCGAGGGCCATGAAGACGCCTACCTCGCCGTCGCGCATCGCCCGGATCGCGCCGACCGTGTCCAGCCCGGTCGCGGTCGGCATCGGTACGCCGAGTCGCCGGCCGAGCGCCGGCAGCCAGGCCGGCGGCTCGTGCCAGATGCCCATGGTGCGGTCACCCTGCACGTTGGAGTGTCCACGCACCGGGCAGAGACCGGCCCCGGGCTTGCCGATCATGCCGCGCAGCAGTTGCACGTTGACGATCTCGCGGATCGCGTCGACGGAGTCCTGCCGCTGGGTCAGCCCCATCGCCCAGCAGACGATGGTCGCGTCGGAGGCGGCGAACAGCTTCGCCACCTCGACGATCTGTGCCTTGTACAGCCCGGTGGCGGCGGTCACCGCCGACCAGTCGAGCCCGGCGCGGGCGGCGCGGTACTCGGCGTACCCGCTGGTGTGGCTGTCGACGAAGTCGGTGTCGACGGCGTCGGCTTCGACCAGCAGCGCGCCGATCGCCTGGAACAGCGCCAGATCGCCGCCGATGCGGATCTGCAGGAAGTGGTCGGCCAGCGGGGTGCCGGCCCCGATCAGACCGCCGGCGCGCTGCGGGTTGCGGAACCGCATCAGCCCGGCTTCAGGCAGTGGGTTGACGGCGACGATGGTGGCGCCGTCCCGTTTGGCCCGCTCCAGCGCGGACAGCATCCGGGGGTGGTTGGTGCCCGGGTTCTGCCCGACGACGACGATCAGTTTCGCCCGGTGCAGGTCGGCCAGGGTCACCGAGCCCTTGCCGATGCCGATGGTGCTGAGTAGCGCCACCCCGGACGACTCGTGGCACATGTTGGAGCAGTCCGGCAGGTTGTTGGTGCCCAGCGACCGGGCGAACAGTTGGTAGAGGAAGGCGGCCTCGTTTGAGGTGCGGCCGGAGGTGTAGAACGCGGCTTGGTCCGGCGAGTCGAGGCCCCGCAGTTCGTCGCCGATCAGCCGGAACGCGTCGTCCCAGCCGATCGGGGTGTAGTGGTCGGCGCCGGGTCGGCGGATCACCGGGTGGGTGAGCCGGCCCTGCTGGCCGAGCCAGTGGTCGGATCGGGTGGCCAGCTCGCTGATCGGGTGCTCGGCGAAGAACTCCGGGGTGACCCGGCGCAGGGTCGCCTCCTCGGCGACCGCCTTGGCACCGTTTTCGCAGAACTCGGCGTGCGCGCGGCGCTGCGCGGCCGGCTCCGGCCAGGCGCAGCCGGGGCAGTCGAAGCCGCCGGGCTGGTTGACCCGCGCCAGGGTGAGCGCGGTACGGCGTACGCCCATCTGAGCGACGCCGGCGCGCAGCGCGTGGGTGACGCCCGGCAGTCCGGCCGCGCTGGTCGCCGGCTGGTCGACCCGCAGGTCGCGGTCGCCGGCGTCGTCTCGGGGGGCGGAACGGGCCATGCTGCCACCTTCTCACGTGCTGCGATCCGCCGGCTACGTCCAAAAGGCGCAGGCCAACGGCGGTACGGCGAACTGCGATCGGCCAGTGCCGGTTATCCGACGGCAACCGGGGCTAGCCGGTGTGGTGGCTCGTCTGGGTAGGGTGTGCGCACAACGGGACTGAGTTGATCATCGTGGGGGAGCAGGTGCCGGCATCAGGGGATCAGGCGTCCGGGAGTCAGCCGGCGGCGCACGAGCCGCTCCTGCTCGACGAGCCGAGCACGGCCGACCTGCGGGAGAAGGTGACCCAGGCGTGGCGGGACTTCGCCGCCGCGATGGCCGCCATGCTGCCGACGCTGCCGGCCGGCGCACAGGTGGAGCTCACGCTCGATCCGACAGCGTCCGGCACCGGCGACGCGATCTACTCGGTGGATGTCTCGATCGGCCTGCAGGACCGGTTGACCGCGTCGGCGGTGAGCAACGCCACACTGCCGCCGGACTACCGGATGGACCGGGACGCCGTCGCCGAACTGGTCGCGCTCGGCTGGTCGCCGCCCGGAGTGGTGCCGGGTTGCGGTGACAACTTCGGGCTGGCCACGACGACCAAGGACGTCGCTCGGCTGGCCTCCGTGATCACCCATACGCTGCGCCAGGTCTACGGGGCCCCGCATCCGGCCTTCGTCGTCTACTCGGTGGGCGACGACAGCGACTCGCCGATCGAGGTCGAGCCGCTCGGCACCGCCCGACCGGCGGCGTCCCTCGACGACCATCTCGGGCTGCCGACCGGCGACCCGGTGCCGGGGGACGGTGACGACGGTCCGGGTGACGCGCTGCCGCTCGACGAGCGGGTTCGTACGGTGGTCGCGACGATGATGCGCAGCACCCCGGAGCATCTGCATGTGGACGCTGACGGCGACATCGGGATCCGGGCCGGCTCGGCGATGGTCTTCGTCCGGATCCGGGACAATCCGCCGCTGGTGGACGTCTTCTCGCCGATCCTGACCGAGGTGGAGCCGACCGAGCAGTTGTACGTGAAGCTGTCCGAGTTGACCAACCGGATGCCGATCGGGCGGCTGTACTGCACCAACGACACGGTGTGGGCGTCCGTACCGGTGTTCGGCCGCAACTTCCAGCCCACCCATCTGATGCTCGCGGTGCAGGTGATGACCGGTCTCGCCGACGAGTTGGACGACCGGTTGCATGGCGAGTTCGGTGGCAAGCGGTTCTTTGGCGACGGGGACAAGCCGTCCCGGGGCGACACCGGGGACCACCGCACCGGCATGTACCTCTGAACCGGTCAGGCACTTGCCGGTCAGGCCAGCGGGTCGGGCACGGCGACCGGCGGCGGTGCGTCGACCAGCCGGGAGAGCACGATCATGCTCTTCGTGGCGGTGACGAACGACTCGGCCCGCAGCCGTTCGAGGGCCTGTTCCAGATGCGCGATGTCGGCTGCCCGCAGGTGCACCAGGGCGTCTGCCTCACCACTTACCGTGTACGCCCCGACCACCTCCGGGTGCTGGCGGGTGGCCGCCGCGATCTGGGCCGGTGTGGTCCGCCCGGTGCAGAACAGTTCGATGAACGCCTCGGTGGTCCAGCCGACGGCGGACGGGTCGACGACGGCGGTGAAGCCGCGAATCACCCCGGCCGCCCGCAGCCGGTCGACCCGGCGTTTGACCGCCGGGGCGGACAACGACACCCGGGCGCCGATGTCCGCGTAGGACGAACGGGCGTTGGCCACCAGCGACGCAATGATTCGCTGGTCCACGGCGTCGATCTGCAACGTTTAGTCCTTCAGGCGCAACGATCAAGACTTTTTACTGTGTGACAGCATACCTACTCTTGGTACCCGTGACCCACGTGCGCGCTGCCGCCGGGCAGCCCCGGACGTACCTGATGTGTCCGCCGGAGCACTTCGCAGTCGAGTACGCGATCAATCCGTGGATGAACCCGCAGTTGCCGGTGGACACCGAACTCGCCGTCAAACAATGGGAAGGGTTACGCGAGACGCTGACCGGTATCGGGCACCAGGTCCGGCTGCTGCCGGCCCGCGCCGACCTGCCCGACATGGTGTTCGCCGCGAACGGTGCATTCTCGGTCGACCGCACCGTTTTCGGTGCCCGGTTCACCTACCCGCAGCGGGCCGCGGAGGCCATCGCGCATCGGGAGTTCTACGAGGAGCTCGGCTGGCGGTACGTGCGGCCCACCGAGGCCAACGAGGGCGAAGGCGACTTCACCTACCTGCCGGGAGCGTACGGCGGCACGATCCTCGCCGGCTACGGGTTCCGTACCGACCCGGACGCGCACCGCCGGCTCCAGGAGACGCTGAGCCGGCCGGTCGTGTCGTTGCGCCTGGTCGACCCGCACTTCTACCACCTGGACACCGCGCTGGCCGCCCTCGACGACGAGACTGTCGTCTACTACCCGCAGGCCTTCTCCCCCGCGTCACAGCGGGTGCTCCGGCAGTTGTTCCCCGGGGCGGTGATCGCCGACCGGTCCGACGCGCTGGCTTTCGGGCTGAATCTGATCAGCGACGGCCGGCACGTGGTGGTCAACAGCGAGGCGACCGGGATGGCCGACAAGCTGGCTACCGCCGGCTACCAGCCGCTGCCGGTCGAGTTCACCGAGCTGCACAAGGGCGGCGGCAGCGTGAAGTGTTGCGTCGCCGAACTACGCGGCTGACCACGGCTCCAGCTCAGCCCAGCGCGTGCCTGGCGCTCAGCCCAGCGTGGCGAGCTCGGTGATCAGCACGTTCGACAGCACTGGGCCGTCGCGCAGCACCTCACGCAGGTACCACTTCTGCTGCGGCGTACGCGGCTGGTTGAACTGCCACGGCCCACGCGGGCTGTCGATCTGCCCCACCCGGCCGAGCGCCAGGTTCAGCTCCTGGGACGAGAAACTCGGTCCGGCGGACCGGATCGCCTTGTCCAGCACCTGGGCCGCGTCGTAGGACGACATCGCGTACGTGGTCGGCGACGCCCCGTACCGCTTGCGGTAACCGGTGGCGAACTGCAGGTTGGCCGAATTGTCCAGGTCGGCCGAGTAGTTGAGAGCGGTGACGATACCGCTCGCCTCTTCACCCAACTGGTCGATGACGTTGCCTTCGGTGAGGAAACCCGGACCGTAGATCGGACCTTCGAAGCCGGCGTCGCGCAATTGCCGGATGAACTCGACCGCCGCCGAGCCGGTGAAGTGGCAGTAGACCGCCTCCGGATCCCGGAGGATCACCTCCTGGATCGGCTCGACGAAGGTGTCCCGACCTGGATTCGGGGTGGCATTGGCCCAGATGACCGCCCCGGAAATCCGCCCGTCGCTGGCGCCGAAGCTTTCCCGGAACCCCTGCACCACGTCGCGGCCGGCGGGCTGGTCGGCGGCGACGATCGCCACCTCGCCGTTGGCGGACACCTCTCGGGCCAGGTAACCGCCGAGGGCGAGGCCGGGCTCGTCGGCGACGTACGAGGTACGCCAGATGTAGACGACGCTCTGCAGGCTGCGTGGCGAGGCGTTCGAGCCGATCAACGGCACCCGGGCCTCTTCCACGGCGTCCCGGATGGCGAGCATCACCGCCGAGTTGGCCACCCCGGTGAGCGCCAGCACCTGCTGCTGGAGCAGCGAGTCGACCGCCGCCCGCCCGGACTCGGGGGTCTCCCCCTCGTCGGCGATCACCAGGTCGACCGGGCGGCCACCCAGCCGCTGCTGGTGGGTGTCCAGGTAGAGCTGGAAGCCGTTGAGCATCTCGTCGCCGATCGGTTTGTAACCGCCGGTCTGCGGGACGATCAGGCCGATGCGTACTGGCCGGTCGCTGACCAGGCCGTCGTCGTCGTTCGAGTCGTCACCCGCGCCGACGCTGCAGGCACTGGCCAGCCCGGTGGCGCCGAGCGCGGCCAGCAGCTTCAGGGCTTGCCGGCGGTCGATGTGAGGCACAGGGGTGGTCCTCTCCCATGGATACGACGGTCGGTCGCGCAGGTGGAGTACGCCGACGGTGGCGAGCTGGTCAACAGTCCACTCGGCGTTCTACCCGCTCGGCTGCGTCCAGTCAATGCTAGGTGATCTGCCGGTTCACGCCGCCGACGGGCGGCGTGATCGGGGGGGGACCTACGGGCGGCGTGATCGGGGACCGGCGAGCGGCCGGCCCTGGTGCTGCGTCAAGATGGAGCCTATGACCGAGACGTCAGGCTCCCCGGAAGAGACCAACGAGTCCGGCCCGGCGGCTGGCCGGCCCGGCGCGGTGGTGGTGGTCGGCCCGGACGGGCGACCGGTCGGCACGGTGAACGCCGGCGGTGCCGGCACCGGTGCCCCCGGCGGCACCAGCGGGGCCACCGGTGCCGGCGACGAGCCGGTCGACCCGGAAGACCCGTCGCAGTTGATCGAGCAGCCGGCCAAGGTGATGCGGATCGGCAGCATGATCAAACAGTTGCTGGAGGAGGTCCGCGCCGCCCCGCTCGACGAGGCGAGCCGGCAGCGGCTGCGCGAGATCCACCGGCGTTCCATCACCGAGCTGGAGGACGGCCTGGCACCGGAGCTGCGCGAGGAGCTGGCCCGGATCTCGCTGCCGTTCGAGGACGGCGCCACCCCGAGTGAGAGTGAACTGCGAGTCGCCCAGGCCCAGTTGGTCGGCTGGCTGGAAGGGCTGTTCCACGGCATCCAGGCGGCGCTGATGGCCCAGCAGATGGCAGCCCGGCTGCAGCTTGAGCAGATGCGTTCCGGCGGGCGGCCGGCACTGCCGGTCGGCCCAGGTGGGATGATCCCTGGCATGCCGGGTCAGGCCGGTCAGCCGGGCGAGGGCGGCAGCACCCGCACCGGCCAGTACCTCTGACTCTGCGCCAGCAACTGCTCCAGGTAGGCAGCCACCCCGTCGTCGGCGTTCGACGCCGTCACCGCGTCCGCGATCTCCTGCACCGTCGGGTGGGCGTTCGCCACCGCGACCGCCTGCCCGGCCCAGGTCAGCATCGGGACGTCGTTCGGCATGTCGCCGAAGGCGACCACGTCGGCGGCGCCGATCTGCCAACGGGCGCAGAGCCAGGCCAGCCCGGCCGCCTTGGTGACCCCGGCAGCTGAGATCTCCACCAACCCGGACTTCGACGAGTGGGTGGCCTCGGCCAGCCCGGCGAGCGCTCCGGCGACGATCCGGACGAACACTTCCGGGTCATCGTGGCTGCTGCGGGCCAGCAGTTTCACCGCCGGCGCGGTGAGCAGCTCCGTCGAGTCGGTGACCTGCCGGGCGGTGGGGTGATCGCTGTTCCAGTGCGCCGGCCAGTCGATGCCGTGCCGCATCAACCGGCCATCCTCCACCTCGACGGCGAAGACCACATCCGGGACTTCGGCGCGCAGTCGCCGGGCGACCTCGGCCATGATCTCCGGGGCGAGCGGGTCGGCGCGCAGCACGGTGTCGGTACGCGGCTCGTAGACCACGGCACCGTTGGCACAGACCGCCGGCACCGGGGCCTGTAGCTGTTCGTAGACGGCCGACAGCCAGCGCACCGGCCGGCCGGTGACCAGCACCACCTGCCCGCCGCGCAGCTGGAACTCGTCGAGCGCGGCGGCGGTCCGGGCACTGAGCGACTTATCGGGCCGCAGCAGTGTCCCGTCGAGGTCGGTGGCGACCAGACGTGGATGCACTTCCATCTCCGGACAGTAGCCGGTCGAGGTAAATCGCTACGCCGTCATCATCATTACGCAGTGTAACCTCATCGGCGGCACGGCGTACTGCCGGATGGGCGTTCGACACCGCCACCCGCGACCACCCGGCCCAGGCGAACATCGGCAGGTCGTTGGGCATGTCGCCGAAGACCAGCACGTCCGCCGGGTCGACGCCGAGCGACTCCGCGACGACCGCCAGACCGCTGGCCTTGTCGACACCGGGCGGAGAGATCTCGATGAAGCCCAGCCCGGCCTGGGTGACCGTCGCCAGCGTCGGTGGGACGACCTGCACCGCGGCGGCGAGCAGCGCGTCCACGTCGTGCGACGGCGTCCGGGCGAA
Source organism: Micromonospora sp. LOL_013 (assembly GCF_048060315.1). Taxonomy (NCBI): domain Bacteria; kingdom Bacillati; phylum Actinomycetota; class Actinomycetes; order Micromonosporales; family Micromonosporaceae; genus Micromonospora; species Micromonospora sp. LOL_013. The sequence continues at coordinate 35,268 of NZ_JBHMIQ010000046.1, read as the reverse complement.
CGCCTTGATCACGTCGGTGGCCAGGCACTGCTCCCGGGTACGAGCCTCGAACCGCTCCGGGTAGCGCCACTGCGGGTCGAAGTCGCCCCACAGCGGCGCCTCGTGCTCGTCGGACGCTTCGACCATTACGATCAGCGGACCGACTGCCGCCTCCAACTCGGTGATCAGCTGGGCCAGCACGTCGGCGGGCAGCCGCTCGTCGCGCAGCACCCGTACGCCGGTCGGGTCGCTCTGGTCGACCACCCGCCCGCCGCCGGCCATCACCAAGTAGTCGGCGGCTCGGATGTCGTTGCGGGTCAACTCCATCAGCCTTGGTCCGCGGCCGGTCGCCCCGACGACCGGGATGCCGAGGTCGCGGGCACGGTCGAGCACCTCATGGGTGTACGCGGAGACGGTCTCGTCGCTGCGGACCAGAGTGCCGTCGAGGTCGGTCGCGATCAACTTGGGTAGACCGGGGCGCGGCATGCTGTCCTCCTTGATCCCCCCGTGGTCGACGATCTCCGTGGTCGATGATCTCCTCGGTCGACGGGGCAGCAACCGTACCTCGCATACCGTGACCTGACCATGACTTCCAAGCGACGACCGCGTGCACACTGACCAGGCATCGGTGTCCGACGTCAGAGCATGATCAGGTACCGCCGGACCGGCCCGAACGCGGTGCCTCCACCGCCGCCAGTGCCAGTACCAGCACCGTCAACGCCAGCACCATCGTCAGTGATGACCCCGGGGTCGACGAAGACGCCGACCGTGGGCGGGATGTCGCCGTGCTGGATCAGGTTGTCCGGCACGATCGCGCCCCGCACCCCGCCGGCCGGATCCAGGTACCACCAGCCATCCTGGAACACCAACAACGCCGCCGGCTGTGTCGGCTGTGAATGCGCCGGCAGGTGCACCCAGAACTTGCGCACCGTACCCGGGTAGATGGCGCTGTCTGTCCGGTCGACTCGATGGTCCGGCCAGCCGGGACACCAGGTTGGCGTAGCGAGTCGGGGCCGTGCCGGTACCTGACGTCGGACTGGTCGACCGGCAAATGCCGGAACGGCACCTCGACTGGTGAACGCCGCACCCGTCGCTCCCTTGGCAGGGCGGGACGTCAGGCGGTGGCCAGGGGTTCCAGGACGTCGCGGCCGCCGAGGTACGGCTGCAGTGCCTTCGGCACCCGTACCGAGCCGTCCGGCTGCTGGTGGTTCTCCAGGATCGGGATCAGCCACCGGGTCGTCGCCAGGGTGCCGTTGAGGGTGGCCACCGGCTGGCTACGACCGTCAGCGTCGCGGTAGCGGATGTTCAGCCGGCGGGCCTGGAAGGTGGTGCAGTTCGACGTGGAGGTGACCTCGCGGTAGCGGCCCTGCGACGGCACCCACGCCTCGCAGTCGTACTTGCGGGCCGCGCTGGTGCCGAGGTCGCCGGCGGCGACGTCGATCACCCGGTAGGGGATCTCCACCTTCGCCAGCATCTCCTCCTCCCAGGCGAGCAGCCGCAGGTGCTCGTCATGGGCCTGCTCCGGCGGGCAGAAGGAGAACATCTCCACCTTGTCGAACTGGTGCACCCGCAAGATGCCACGCACGTCCCGGCCGTACGAGCCGGCTTCCCGCCGGAAGCACGACGACCAGCCGGCGTAGCGCACCGGCCCGTCGAGGGTCAGGATCTCGTTCGAGTGGTATGCCGCCAGCGGCACCTCGCTGGTGCCGACCAGGTACAGGTCGTCGGCTTCGAGCCGGTAGATCTCGCTGGCGTGCTCGCCGAGGAAGCCGGTGCCTTCCATCGACTCCGGCTTGACCAGCACCGGGGTAATCGTCGGGGTGAGGCCGTACTCGACGGCCTGGGCGATGGCCAGCTGCAGCAGACCGAGCTGCAGCAGCGCGCCGACGCCGGTCAGGTAGTAGAAGCGGCTGCCGGAGACCTTCGCGCCTCGTTCGACGTCGATCGCGCCGAGCGCTTCACCGAGCGCCAGGTGGTCGCGGGGTGCGTCGATGTCGGGGCGCTCACCGACCTCCCGCAGGACGACGTAGTCGTCCTCGCCGCCGGCTGGCGCGCCGACCTCAATCAGGTTGGGGAAGGCCAACTGCGCCCGGCGCAGCGTCTGCTCGGCCTCGGTGGCGGCGGTCTCGGCCGCCTTCACCTGGGCCGACAACTCCTTGGTACGGGTCAGCAGCTCGGCCTTCTCAGCCGGTTCCGCCCGGGGCAGTCGCTTGCCGAGCTGCTTCTGCTCGGCGCGCAGCGCCTCGAAGGCCTGCACCGCCGCGCGGCGCGTCTCGTCGGCGGCGATCAGATCGTCCACCCGGGACTCGGACTCGCCGCGGGCACGCTGGCTGGCACGGAAGAGGTCCGGGTCGTCACGGAGCAGTCGGAGATCGATCACGGAAGTCAACGATACCGGCCCACCGCGTCGGCCCGCGCGCAGGTTTTCGGCCGGCTCGCCAGCGGTGCGTCCTCACCAGTGGGGTGTCTGGTGCGGCGGGTTGTCCGGCCGGACGAACGGGGCGGTCGGCCCGACCGTCAAATCGGCGGGTGCACCCCCGCCCGGTTCCGGAGCGGTGTCCCGCGGCCGACGCCACGGCAGGTCGGTCGGGGCGGGCGCCGGACCCGCCGGGTCGCCGGTCGCGGGTCGTTCGCTCCCGTCGAGCCCCCGACCATGGTCGACACCGCCTTCGATGTCGGCACCGCCACTCCCAGTGGTCCCGCTACGGCCGGCCGCGGTCCGCCCGGCCAGGTACAGCGCCAGCAGCAACGCGCCGACGCCGACCAGGCCGGCGGTCACCGCCGTACCACGGCTGACCAGCACCTCCATCTCGGCGGGAACCTGCAACGACGATCGGATCAGCTCGTCGCCGTTCAGCATCACCGTGACCAGCAGGGCGACCAGCCCGGCACCGATGGTCAGCCCGGCGATCCGGGTGTCGGGGCGGTTGCGGTGGGAGCCGAACAGTGTCAGGGCCGCACAGACCAGCAACGCCAGCAGACCGAGCAGGTACCCGGTGCCGAAAGCACCGAGTTCGGCGAGCCGCACGGCGGCGGCATAGGGACCGCCGTTTCCGACGTCGGTTCCGGGGATCTCGAAGGTCAGCCACACGCCGCCGAGCGAGCCGGCTGCGGCGAGCACCCCGACGGCGGCGAGCAGCAGGCTCGGCAGGTTGCCGCGGCCAGCCGAGCCGAACCGGGTTACGGCAGCGGCACGGGCCCGGTCGACGGTCGCGGCGGTCGCGCCGGACAGCCGCTCAGCGACGACGGTCCACCTGCCGGGGCCAGGGCTCGGTTCGGACCCAGGACCTGGGCCGTCGGCCAGCGGGGTGTCGTCGCCGCCGAGCTCGATCACCGCCGGCTGGTCGGCCGGCGGGCGGGGCAGGGCGGGTTCCGCGCCGGTACGGCGGCCGTCGTCGGGCATCGGGTCCGAGCCTCCTCGGTGACCTTGCACGGGCATCGTCGCGTCGGGCATCGAGGTGAGCTAGCGTCATGCCCATGCCTATCCGTACCGCATCTGCCCGCTGGCAGGGCAATCTGACCGAGGGTTCTGGCACTATCCGCACCGGGAAAGGCGGGTACGAAGGAAACTACTCGTTCCGGTCCCGCTTCGATGAGGGCGAGGGCACCAACCCCGAGGAGCTGATCGGTGCCGCCCACGCCGGCTGCTTCTCGATGGCGTTCTCGAAGGGTCTGGCGGACGCCGGGTTCACCCCGACGTCGGTGCAGACCACCGCAAGTGTGCACCTGGACAAGACGGACTCCGGGATGACCGTCACCCGGATCGACCTGGAGACGGTGGGCGAGGTACCCGGTGTCGACCCGGAGACCTTCCAGAAGCTGGCCGAGGCGGCGAAGGCGAACTGCCCGATCTCCCGCCTGCTGTCGCCGGGTGCCGAGATCACCCTGAACGCCAGCCTCTCCGTCTGACCGCCCGCCCACGACGCCACCCTGACGATCCTGGGCTTGTCCGGCGCCGTCGACCGATCTCACGTTCGCCGGTGTCTGGACGAGCCCGGGATCGATACCGAAGCAAGCCCGGTGATCGATACCCGGCAGGCCCGGAAAACGCCCCGGGGAGCCGGTGTGCGGCAGAATGGACCGATGCCGGTCGACATGAGCCGCGAGCGCTTCGAGGAGTTGGTCGGGGAGGCGCTGGACGAGGTCCCAGCGGAGCTGCTGCGGCTGATGAGCAACGTGGTGATCCTGGTCGAGGACGAGACCCCGCCGGGCGAGCCGGAGCTGCTCGGTCTGTACGAGGGACACGCCCTGACCAGTCGGGGCTGGGACTACGCCGGCGTACTGCCGGACCGGATTCTCATCTTCCGGCACCCGATCCTGCGGATCTGCGCGACCGAGGCCGACGTGGTCGACGAGATCGCGATCACCGTGGTGCACGAGATCGCCCATCATTTCGGCATTGACGACGAACGGCTACACGATCTGGGCTGGGGTTGACCAAGGATGGTCCGGCCGGGCGATGACGTGCGGTTGCGCGGGTTACCTACCCTTCGGTCGATCAACCTGACCAGGAGGAACCCATGCGCAGTGCCCTGTTCTCCGCCGATCACCTGGAGAAGGAGTCCGCCCAGCCCGGGCTGCGGCTGCAGAACTCCAAACTGCTGAAGATCGAGCTCAACGGCGAAGCGATGGCCCGGACCGGTTCGATGGTCGCCTACCAGGGCCACGTGCAGTTCCAGGCGCTCGGCTCCGGCGGTCTCGGCAACTTCATCAAGCAGAAGCTCACCGGCGAAGGCGTACCGCTGATGAAGCTGACCGGCCAGGGTGACGTGTTCCTCGCCAACGAGGCCGCCGACGTGCACCTGATCGATCTGGAGCCGGGCGACGCGCTGTCCATCAACGGCTCCAGCGTGCTGGCCTTCGACTCCACGCTCCAGTACGACATCCGGATGGTCCAGGGAATGGGCTTCGCCTCCTCCTCCGGCCTGTTCAACTGTGTCTTCACCGGGCAGGGACGGCTGGCCATCACCACCAAGGGCACTCCGGTCGTGCTCTCCGTCGACCAGCCGACCTACGTCGACCCGCAGGCCGCCGTCTGCTGGTCGGCCAGCCTGCAGACCGGCTACCACCGGGCCGAACAGTTGGGCATCGGTACGCTGCTCGGCCGGCGTACCGGGGAGGCGTTCACGATGAGCTTCGCCGGCCAGGGCTTCGTGATCGTCCAGCCGTCCGAGGAGCCGCCGGTGCGCGGCGCCGGCCAGGTCCCCCAGTAGCCCGACCGACGCGCGGGACGCGCCGGGTGACTGACCCCGTTGGCGGTGTCCGGTCGGCTCAGTCCAGTTGGCCGGCGCGGATCCGGGCCAGCCAGGCGGCTGCCTGCGCGTACTCGTCGTCGTGCCGGCCGGCCGGCCCGCCCGTGGTGCGGGCGCCGGCCGCCGGCGGCCAGTCGTGCCGCGGGTAGGAGCCGAGGAACCGTACGTCGGCGCAGACCCGGCGGAGCCCGCGCAGCGCGTCGCCGAGCCGGTCGTCGGCGACGTGCCCGGAGCAGTCCAGGAAGAAGGCGTACCGGCCGAGTGCCTCCCCGGTCGGCCGGGACTCGATCCGGGTGAGATTGACCTCCCGGACGGCCAGCTCCATCAGCACCGCGAGCAGGGCGCCGACCCGGTCGTGGGCGATGTAGACCGCCAGGGTGGTGATGTCGTCGCCGGTCGGGGCCGGCGGCGGTCCGGGGCGCCGGACCAGGACGAACCGGGTCACCGCGTCAACGTGGTCGGCGATCTTGTCGGCCAGCACGGTCAGTCGGTGGCCGCTGGCGCCGATCGGCGCGCAGATCGCCGCGTCGTATTCACCGGCCGCCGCGCCGACGGCCGCCGCGCCGTTGGACAGTACGTCGACCACGGCGGCGTTCGGCACCTGCCGGCGGAGCCAGGACCGGCACTGGGTGGACGCCTGCGGGTGGGCGGCGACGGTGCGGACCTGTTCCAACGTGGTGCCGGCGGGTGCGGCCAGCACGAAGTCGACCGGCAGCACCACCTCCTGGGTGATCACGAGCGGCTTGCCGTTGGTCAACTCGTCGAAGGTGACGCCGACCGCTCCGCCGACCGAGTTCTCCAGCGGCACCAGGGCCGCGTCGACGTTGCCGGCCCGGACCGCGTCGAGCGCCTCCGGCACGCTGCGGGCCACGACCCGCTCGCCCTGCCGGGCCGCCGGGATGGTCAGCAGGGCCTGCTCAGCGAAGGTGCCCTCGGGGCCGAGGAAGGCGAATCGGGTCGGCGCAGGGACGGACATGCCGGCCAGCTTACGGAGTGGTCGGCGGGATCGGCACCGACTCGCAGGCGAGGGTACGGATCCCGGCCGGCGCGACGACCCGGACCGGGATGACGCAGACGTCCGTACCGGCGGTGACCAACGTGAACGAGGTCGGCGACCCTTCGGTGACCACCTGCAACGGCTCCCGGGACGGGATCTGCACCACCGTGTACTGCCAACTGCCGGCGCACCGGGGTGCCACCGGCACGCTGACCTGGGCGCCGGCTGGTAGCAGCCCGTCGGTGCGGCGCAGCAGCGCCACCACCTGGGCGGCGGTGGGCCGCCCGGCGCAGTCGACGGCGACGGCCACCGGGAAGCCGTCGGCCGTCGGGGAGCTGCTCGGGGTGGCCGACGGCGGGTTGGCCGGCGTCGGCGTGGGCGTACCTGGCGGTGCGGTCGGCGGCGATGTGCCGGTCAGTGCCGGCGCCGGCGCCGCGTCCGCCGTTGAGGCGTCGACCCCGGGCGGCCGACCGCAACCGGCGACCGTCGATACGCCGAGCAGTGCCGCGCTGATCAGCAGCAGTCCGAAGCCGGCGCGCCGGCCGGGGTGCCGGCTGCCGGCCCGGGACCGTCGACGTGCGGACAGCACCAACTCATGGTACGGCTGCGCCGGCGACCCGGTGGCCGCTGCCGGTCAGCGTGGCCAGAGCTTCGGACAGCCGGACGGTCGGCACCAGCAGATAGTCCGTGTCGAAGGTCGAGAATGCCACGATGTTGACCCGGGCTTCAGCCAGCGGACCGACGAGCGACGCGAGGACCCCGGTCAGCGCGAGGTCCAGTGGGCCGACCACCCGCAGGCAGCGCCACGGCGTCTCGACTTTGGCACCGGGCGGCACCCGGTCGGTGCGGCAGATCACCGACACCTCGTCCTCGGTCCAGGTGACCGAGACGACCCCGGCGGTGGGGCCGGCCAGGTATTCGGCCGGCAGCGAGGACCCGGCCGGTAGGCGGCAGACGGCGTACTCCGCTGGCAGCAAGTCCAGGTCGAGCATGAGGGCAGCGTACGGCAGAGGCGTCGACCGGCGGGCCGGTCATCCGGCCGAGTACGCGGTGGTGATCGGTGCGAAGAAGGTCAGCGACCCGGTCACCTTCTTGCCGGTCCACACCGGGGTGGCGATCGCGTCCACCGTGCCGTCGCCCTGGGCAGTGGCCGCGTCACTGTCGACTCGCAGCAGGCCGCGGGCGAGCCGCCCGGAGCTGAGCGCGAGCAGCGGCGGGATCTTGTCGATCTCGGTCTCGTCGAGCTCGCCGCGTTGCGCGGTGAAGTCGACCAGCCGCAGGCCGGCCAGCAGCGGCCGGCCTTCGACCCGGCCGGGTTCGCCGAGGCCCAGCAAGTCGCAGCAGGACCGGGAGATCGCGGCGACGGTCAGGTCCTGGCGCAGGACGAGACACGGCTCCAGCGCGGTAGCGGCGGTGGCCGCCCACAGCTGAAAGTTGTCCACGCGCATCGGCTCGATCGGCTCGCGGGCCTGAGGGACCAGCGGTTCCGAGATCGAGAGCTCGACGTGCGCCACCCGCGCCTCCCCTGACTCAACCGGACAACAGCAACGCTATCCGGTCTCTGCCGGGTCCGTCGACTGATGCCGAGCAGGCTCAGGATCGGACAGACCGGGGTGAACGGGTGCAGTCGTCATAAGCTGGTCGGCAGCGGGACGTACGCCGTAGTGAGGTCGTCAGCGCCTTCGCCCCGAAGGCTACCGCCGGCTGGTCGGCTTGTCAGCGGCTGAACGGCCGGCCCCGTACCACCGGTAGTCGGTCGCCGAGCGGTACGGAGCGTTCAGCCAGGTCTCCGGGTGCCGGGCCACCTGGTACAGCTTCTCGGCGGTGGCCGAACTGATCCGGGTGCCCCCGGCGATGAGCAGCCGATCCAGCTCCCGATGGGTGGTGACCATGCACTCCTTGGGCAGCCCGTACACGCTGATCACCCCGGAACCGACGAAGGTGAGCACCGGAGCGACCGGGATGGTGTGCCCGACCGCGGCGGACATCGCCTTGCTCGCCCGCTTGGCGTCCCGGCGGGCCTCGGCGACGTACGTCGGTCGCTTGCCGTTGATCTGCACCACGTCACCGGCGACCAGGACCCGGCTGCGGCCGTGGTCGACGACGGTGACCGCGAAGAGCCCGCTGGGCCCGATGGCCAGGAACCCGGCACGCTCCTCGCGGCCGGCGGTCTCCAGCCCGAGCACCCGGTCCGGGCTGTCGGTACGCGGCCAGTTCACCACGTGCCAGGACGGGCCGAGCTGATCAAGACGGTTCAGCGCACGGGCACCGGCCGCCTCGATCCGCTTGGCGCCACGCTCGGCCCGACGGCGTCGGGCCCACTCCATCGGCGACGGCCGGATGGCCTCCAACGTGCCAGGTGCGGACTCCTCCATCGCCCGTTCATCCGGTCGGGGCAGCGCCCGCTGGGCGGGCAGCACGCGGCGCTCATGGAAGACAGTCATCACGACCTCCGGCAAAGGTCCCCTGGACGATGGACTACCAACTACCGTACGTGGCGACACCGGTACTAAAGCAAGACACCAGGCCGGAGTGAGTAGGGATGAATGCCCTATTCACCCCACGACTCTTTCAACAGATGGTGCCAAACGACTGCCATAGGCTGCGAGTGTGACGCACTACGTCGACAGTGAGGTAGGCCACCTCCGGGTGGTCATGCTGCACCGTCCGGGCAGCGAGCTGGCCCGGCTGACCCCCCGCAACACCGGTGCCCTGCTCTTCGACGCGATCCCCTGGGTCGCCGGCGCCCAGGCCGAGCACGACACGTTCGCCGCCGTGCTGCGCGAGCGCGGTGTCGAGGTGCTCTACCTCGAACAACTGCTCACTGAGACGCTCGCCGCCGCCCCGGCCCGCGCCGAGGCCGTGGCGACCGTACTGGCCGGCCGCCGGTTGGGCGAAACCCTGCGCGACCGGGTCGCCGAGCAGCTCGCCTACCTCGACCCGGCCGGACTGGCCCGGGTGCTCGTCGCCGGCCTGGCCCGTGGCGAACTTCCCCGCCGCGACGACCGGCCGGCCGGGCTGGTGCATGCCCTGCTGCGCGAGCACGACTTCATCATCGACCCGCTGCCCAATCTGCTGTTCACTCGCGATTCATCGGTCTGGATCCGCGACCGGGTGGCGGTGACCAGCCTGGCGATGCCTGCCCGCCGCCGGGAGGGCCGGCTCACCGACCTGATCTACCGGCACCACCCGCGGTTCGCCGGGACCGAGCTGATCCACCGGCCGGACCAGGAACACGTCGAAGGCGGCGACGTGCTGCTGCTCGCCCCTGGCGTGCTGGCCGTCGGCGTCGGCGAACGGACCACACCCGCCGGGGTGGAGCGACTGGCCCGGCGGGTGCTCGGCGACGGGCTGGCCCACACCGTCCTGGTGGTGCCGATCACCCAACGACGGGCGACCATGCACCTGGACACCATCTGCACGCTGGTTGACGTGGACGCGGTGCTGATGTACCCGCCGATGGCCGAGGAGCTCGCCGCGTACACGGTGATCCGTACCGCCTCGGGCGACCTGCAGGTCGCTGGACCCGCGCCGTTCCTGCGGGCTGCCGCCGACGCGATGGACATCGACCGGCTCCGGCTGGTCGGCACCGGGCTGGACCCGGTCACCGCGGAACGGGAGCAGTGGGACGACGGAAACAACACCCTGGCGCTGGCTCCCGGGGTGTGTGTGGCGTACGAGCGGAACACGGCGACCAACACGCAGCTGCGCCGGGCCGGGATCGAGGTGGTGACGATCCCCAGCGCCGAACTCGGGTCCGGCCGGGGCGGCCCACGGTGCATGTCGGCACCCCTGGTCCGGGATCCGCTCCGGCCCGACTGACCGGCCGCCGGGTCAGCGCAGCGTGAGCTGCCGGCCCAGCAGCCCCTGCCGGGACCGGCGGGCGGCGGCGTCGAGCGGATCGGTGACGCTGGCCGCCGCCGCGAGCCGCTCGGCGAACTCGGCCAACGGCTGCTCCCACTCGGCGGCCTCCGGCCCGGACGGCAGGTCCCACACCGGCACCAGCAGCCCGTGTGCCCGGAACATCCCGGCGAACCGGGTCTGCGGCCCGATCGGCAGGTCACCGGCGGCGCTCAGCCGGGCCAGCGTGTCCAGCGTCCGGTCCTCGTCTCCGGGCAGTACCCAGCGCACGTGCGCCCGCTCCCCCACCCGGCACCAGTACGCGGCGGGCGCCGCCGCCATCCGGGTCGTCGGATAGATGGACGCGTCGGCCCGTTCCAGGGAGGCCTGCACCGCCGGGTTGGCGGCCGTTTCGGGCTCCACCCAGAACGCGAAGCTGTCGTGCACCTGGACCGTCAGCGCCCCGTCGGCGAGCACGTCCTGCAGCCGGGGGCCGGGGCCGGGCAGCGGCGGCACCGGCACCGTGTCGCCCGGCTCGGTCTCCAGCGCGGCCAGCAACGCCGCCGCCAGGTCGCGAGAGACGTCCCCGGACTGGGCGTGCCGCTGCAGCCCGATCATGACCTGGCCGTCGGCTCGGACGACGGCCGGGGCCGCCATCGGCAGCACGGTGGCCAGCGTCACCGTCCGGTCGGCGTACTTGCCGGCCAGCTCGGCTTCGAGGATCAACGGCGCGGTGGCCGCTGGGACGAGTTCGCGCAGCGCGACCCAGTCCGGCTCGTCGGCCAGCCCGGCGAACGGCCGGGGCACGAATACGTCGCGGATCTTCTCCCGCTTGCCGCCGCTGGCGGCCCGGTCCTGCTTTCGGCGCTTGCCCACGGCCAGACAGCCTAGAGGAACCGGCCCGCCACCGGGGGATCCGCCCGGCCCCCGGGTCTGCGACCGCTGGAATCTGCCCCCGGCCCGGCTCAGCCCGAATTCGGCTCGCCGATCTCTGCCCAGACGCAACGGCCGGAGCCGGCGGGCTCTACCCCCCACCGGCGAGCCAGGGCGGCGACGATGCCCAGGCCACGGCCGTTGAGCGCATCCGACGGGGCGGTCCGGGCCTGCGGAACGTCCTCGGACCCGCCGTCGGTCACCCGCAGCAGGACCGTGCGGCTGTGCCGGCGCGGGGTCAGTTGCCAGGTCACCCGGATCGTTCCGTCCGGAAGCGGCCGGGCGTGCCGTACGGCGTTGCCGACCAGTTCGGCCACGACCGTCATCACGTCGGACAGGAAGTCGGGGCGGATCCGGTCGGCCAACGTCCGGGCGAGCTGGTGACGGGCGAACCGGGCACCGCTGGCATGGTGCGGTACCAGCATGCTCCACACCCGTCCCGCCAGTGCCGAGGTCACGCCGCCTCCTCTCAACTGCGGGGCAGCCGCACCTCGGCGACCGTACCTCCGCCGTCACGGGGCCGCAGGGACACCCAGCCGTGTTGGCGCTCGACGATCTGTCGGACCAGGTACAGGCCGAGTCCGGCGCCGGGGTAACGGCGCTGGTCGCCCGACTCGCCCTGCCAGAACCGATCGAACGCTCGTTCCACGTGTTCCGGACGTACCCCGATGCCGCGATCACTAATCCGCAAGGCCACCGAGCGTTCGTCGGCGATGGCGGTGACCTCGATCGGGCTGCCCGATGGCGAGTACTTGTCGGCATTGGTGGCAAGTTCGGTGAGTACGGTGATCAGGCTCGCCCGGTCTCCGACCGCTTTCGGCAGGTCGTCGGGCAGCTCGACGGTGAGCCGCTGACGCAGTCCGGCGGGCAGATTCTCGACAGTGGCCCGCAGTGCCTCGACCAGATCGAACGGGGCGGACGGCGTGCCGGCTGCCGGTCCCGAGTCATTGGCGGCGGAGAGTAGCCGGTCGACCAGCCGGGCCAGTTCGGTGGCCCGCTGCCCGAGCACCCGGGCGGCCTCCCGTCGGTCCCGGTCGGTCAACGACTCCCAGTGATCACTGAGGGTCTCCGCGTACCCTTTGATCACGGTGACCGGGGTGCGTAGCTCGTGGCTGGTGACCGCGATGAACAGGTCGACGTCGTGGTCGCGGTGGTGCTGGTCGGTGATGTCCCGGAAGGTGACCACCCGGGAGGCGGCGAAGCCCGGTAGCTCCCCGGAGGTGATCCGCAGCCACCGGCCGTCCGGCTGCTGATGGTCCACGACCTGTCCGGGGGGCGGCACCGGGAACGGGATCGGTCGGTGCAGCCGGTCCTGTGCGGTGCTGCCGGTGAGTCGCTCAGCCGCCGGGTTCCACAGCCGCACGCAGGATTCGTCATCGACGATGGCCAGTCCGTCGGCGAGCGCGGCGACCACTGGCCCGTCGCCGTGCACCGGCAGCCCGGTCTGGTCGCCGTACATGTTGGCGATGCAGGACGCCAGGTAGGCGATCAGCGTGTGATGGTCAGGGCCGGCGCTCCGGTCCGGATCCGGGTAGTAGGCGTGCAGGCTGCCGATCAGCACCCCGCCGATCTCGGCGCGCGCGATCAGCATCCGATGCAGGCCTCGGCCGGCGATCTGGTCGGCCGGGCCGGCGGCGAGCGCCGTCACCGGGAACTCGACGGTCCGCGGTCCGGTGAGCAGCCGGGCGGTGGCGGGTTCGTCGAGGTCGACGGGTCGGCCGACCGACCATTCGGCGGCACCGGTGGCGGCGATGATCCGACCCCTGTGTGGTCCGTACTCGGCGAACGAGGTCCCGGCGGCGCCGAGCGCACGCTGCGCGAGTCGCAGCAGGTGGTGCAGGATCGGCAGCCCCGACTCACCGCTGTTGATCATATCGAGGACGACGGTGTGTCCAGCGATCAGACTCGGATAGTCGGGGCGTTCCGGCATGCTTCGAGTCTGCCCGGTGCCGGCGGATTTGGGCAGTGCCGGGCCGCCAGCGCCGCGCCGCCGATCAGAGGACCCGGGGCGCTTCGCCGGACTCGCTCACCATCGGTCGGGAGTGCGCCGCCCAGTCCTGCATGCCGCCGGTGAGGTTGCGGACGTTGTCCCAGCCGTGCTGGTTGAGGTAGGCGACGACCTGCCCGGACCGGCCGCCGGACCGGCACACCACCACCACGTCGCCCTCCTGCGGGACGTCGGCCAACCGGTGCGGGATCTCCATCATCGGCAGGTGGTGGGCGCCCGGCGCGTGCCCGGCCGCCCATTCCTCGGGCTCGCGGACGTCCAGCAGGTACGCGTCGGCGGATACGTCGGGGACGTCAACGGTGGGGATCGGTGGCCCATGCATGCCGAACAGCCTATTCCTGGCCCGCCAGTACCGACGGGTTGGCGAGGATGAACTCGGCGAGGTTGTCGTTCTTGACCGCCTGGAACATCTCCTGGCTGAGCGGATCGATGTTCTCCCGGCCGGCGTCGTTGCCGTTGAAGCTGCCGCCGTTGGTCCGCAGCATGACCAGGTCGTTGGCGGCCACCCCACGCAGGGTGAAGACGAAGTCCGGCAGCGGCACCTTGCCGGTGTCCAGCACGAACGCCTTGCCGGCCGCGTCGATCAGCTCGTTCAGCTTGAGCGGGTTGGTCATCACCCCGTTGGACATCGCCTTCTTGGCCATGGCCTTGATCAGCTTCTGCTGGTTCTTCTGCCGGTCGTAGTCGCCGTTGTCCAGCCCGTATCGCTGCCGGGAGAAGTCCAGCGCCTCCCAGCCCTGCATCTCGCGGCAGCCCTTCTTGTGCACGACCTGCTGCTTCTCCCCGCTGACCTTGTCGGCGTCGGAGTTCCACATCGGCTGGCCGTCGACCAGGGTCATGTGGATCGACGGGGTGTCCTCATCGACGCAGAGCCGGACGCTGCCGAGGCTGTCGATGACCGACTTGAAGCCGCTGAAATTGATGATCGCGGCGCCGTCGAAGCTGACCCCGGTGAGGTTCTTGATCGTTTCTGCCATCAGCTGGGCACCGCCCTTGTGCCCGGCACCGTTCTGTGCGCCGTGGAAGAACGCCTCGGTGGCCTTGCCGACCCCGCCCGGCCACCCGCTCTTGTCGAACGGCGGAATCTCGACCTCGGTGTCCCGGGGGACGGAGATCAGGTAGGCCTGGTCGTGAGTAGCGGGGATGTGCAGGATAATGATCGTGTCGGCCCGGGTGTCCGACTCCGCCCAGCTGGCCCGGTGGTCGATGCCGAGCAGCAACATGTCGATCGGGCCTTCGAGGCTGTCGCCGCCCTCAGCGTCGGTCTTGCCGGCGACGCCGAGCAGGTCCGACTGCTCGATCCCGCTGGTCGCCTGGGCGATCAGCCACTTGCTGCCGACGATCGTGGTGCCGCTGAGCATCATCAGCAGCGCACCCAGCACGACCATCGTGCGAGCCCAGACCGGGTCCTTGCGGCGGGGCCGCCGGCCCGAGCCGCTGCGGCCGGAGCCCGGACCCGACCGGCCGCTCGACCGACGTCCGGCCGCGCCGCGGGTGGCGAGCGGGTTCCCCGACTCGGTCGACGTCGAACGTCGGCGGGTCTGAACCGGCATGCCTGCTCCTGGGGGGCGTGACAATAGGGCGAGCCCACTGTACGGAAACTTGGTCGACTTATCGACCCTGCTCGGGTTTCAGATTTGTGTCGGATTGACCGGTCACCCGGTGACGACCGGCAATATCCACTCAGTCACCGGATCAGGGCTGTCAGTCACTGGCACCCGGACTGGGCGTGACGTTGGCCTGGACCCAGGCGGTCATCTGATCGGCCGCCATCGCCCGGTACATCGACAACGCTTTCTCCCGGTCGGAGACCACCACCGATTCGCCGTTGATCGTCTCGCTGCCGTTGTGCGGACTGGTCAGAAAGTGCAGGCTCTCTCCCCTGAGCTTGCGGAACTGCAGCGCCATGTCGACCAGGGAGAAGCCCTGGTCGACCGTCACCGCCTGGGTCGTCGCCTTGAGAAACGCATTCAGTTTGACCGGGTTCGACAGTGTGCCGGAACTCACAGCCTTGTCCATCAGTGCGCGGAGGAACTCTTGTTGGTGACGCATACGCGCGAAGTCACCATCCGGAAACTGTTTGCGTTGGCGGACCCAGTCCAGCGCCTCGGTGCCGTTCATGTGATTGACGCCCTCACTGAACTGCCGGTACGGCTTGTGGATCGACGTCGTGTCCTGCTCGACGGTCAGGTCGACCCCGCCGAGCGCGTCGGTGACCTCGACGAAACCAGCGAAGTCGATCGACATCACATGTTTGATCCGCACGTCGGTGAAACACTCCACGGTGCGTACCGCCAGCGGCAGCCCGCCCCAGGCGAACGCGGCGTTGATCTTGGCACGTTCGCCGGTCTCGCAGGCCGCAGCGGCGTCCGACGGGACCGGCACGTACAGGTCACGCGGGATCGACACCAGATAGGCACGGTCGTGTGACGACGGGATGTGCATCACGATGATCGTGTCCGCCCGCCACTTGCCGGCCTGGTCGACCGGGGCGTCCGGATCCCGCGAGTCGGTGCCGATCAGCAGGATGTTCAGCGCGCCGTCGACTGCGGCCGGCGGCCGCCCCTCGGTGATCTGCGAGAACGGATCGGTCCGCCCCAGATCCTGGTCCAGCCCACGGGCGTACGCCCAGAGCCCACCGCTGGCGAGCAGCGCCAGCACCACCAACGCCACCCCGCCGACCAGGGCGATGCGCCCCCAGCGGGGCCGCAGCCGGCGTGGCGGGCCACCGTACTGGTTGCCGGCACGACCGCCGACCGGCACCTGCGCCCGGCCGCTCGAGGACCCGTAGGCGGTGCCGGCCGGACCGGTCGTCCGGCCGGGGACGGCCCGGCCACCGGGGCGGCTGCTGACTGACCGGTCACCGTGCTGGTTGCTGGCTGGCATGCCTCCAGCGTACGTACCGGGCGCTCGCCCGCCGATGACTCGACTGCCGGGCCGCCGCCGATCAGCCGAGTCGCCGCCGATCAGCCGAGTCGCTGGCGGAAGTAGGCGATGGTGCGGCGCAGCCCGTCCTGCGGATCGACCGTCGGCTGGTAACCGAGCCTGGTGCGGGCCAGGGTCAGGTCCGGACGGCGCATCTCCGGGTCGTCCGAGGAGCGGGCGACCAGGTTGATCGTCGACGAGCTGCCCACCAGTTGGACGATCCGCTCGGCCAGCTCCCGCATGGTCAACTCATGCTCGGTGCCGCAGTTGATCGGCCCGGTCTCGGTGGAGTCGAGCAGTGCGACGATCCCGGTCACCAGGTCCGCCACGTAGCAGATCGACCTGGTCTGCCCGCCGGTGCCGTGCACGGTGATCGGCTCGCCGCGCAGCGCCTGGCTGATGAAGGTGGGGATGGCCCGGCCGTCGTCCGGCCGCATCCGGGGCCCGTACGTATTGAAGATCCGCACAATGCCGGCGTCCAGCCCGCGGTACCGGTGGTACGCCATCGTCGCCGATTCGGCGAACCGCTTGGCCTCGTCGTAGACGCTGCGCACCCCGATCGGGTTGACGTTGCCCCAGTAGGTCTCCGGTTGCGGGTGCACCAACGGGTCGCCGTACGCCTCGGAGGTCGACGCCATGATAAACCGGGCCCGGTCGGCGACCGCCCGGTCCAGCAGGTGCAACGTGGCGAGGGAGCCGACCCGGAGGATCTCGATCGGCAGCGTGGCGAAGTCCGTCGGGCTGGCTGGCGAGGCAAGGTGCATGATCGCGTCGAACCGCTGACGCAACGCCGGGTGATGATCCGGCAATCCGTCCGAAATGTCCGCCTCGACGAGGGTGAACCGAGGTTCGTCGGTGAGGTGGGCGACGTTCTCCTTGGAGCCGGTGACGAAGTTGTCCACCGCCACCACCGCACAACCACGCGCGACCAACCGGTCGACGAGGTGGCTTCCGACGAAACCAGCACCTCCGGTGACCAACACTCGATGGCCGTCGCCGAATCGGGGAACAGGCAGCATGCTCCCGAGCCTAGTGGTAGCGCCCCGGCCGGCCAGCGGTTGCCACCCGGGTCGGCCCGGACCGAGCTACCGGCCGCGCGGCTCGCCGAGTTCGCGGTACCGGCCGCGGTAGTGGATCAGCGGCCCGGCGTCGCCTTCGTCGCCGACCGTGACCGACTCGACAGTCGCCTCCACCAGCATCGCCCACCCGTACGGTCGGGCGTCGTCGAGCCGGCAGCCCGCCCACCCGCTTGCCCCCGCCAGGACCGGGCCGTACTCGGTGAACTGCCAGTCCGCTGCCTTGAACGGTCCGCCCGGCGCCGGCATCAGCCCAGCGAACCGGTCCGCGAGCTGCCGATGCGCCGGACCCAGCGGAACCATCGCGAACCTGCCCGACTCGCGGAGCACCTCCCACAGCTGCGACTCCTCGTCGAGCAGCCCGAGCAGTCGCGGCGGGTCACCGTCGGCCAGCACCGTTGACGACACGGTCAATCCGGCGAGTGGAGCCGACCCACCACCGGCCGTCCACAGCGTTACCGGGACGGCCAGCCGGCCACGTAGCCGCCGCGCGGGCGAACGGTCCTCACTCGCCGTGGCGAACGGGTCGCGATAGTGGATCTCGGCACCGGGCTCGGGATGATTCACGTGAAACATTGTGACCCAGTCGGGAGTCACCGGCGCGGCGTCACCGTGGCGACCAGCTCCGGCATCCGTCGGTCCAGCAGGTCACCGGTGATGTACAGGCCCAGGGCCACCGCACCCAGGCCGTATCCGACGCCGACCGGCAGGGCGAACCAGTACCAGACCTCGCCGAGCAGCGCGGTGGCCAGCACGATCGGCACCGCGGCCGCCGCCGACGCGACCATCGCCACCAGCGCCAGCATGCTCTTCGCCACGCCGGCACCGCTGTTCAGCGCGAACGGATTCGACGTCTCCGGCAGCGAGTAGGCACCGACCACCGAGACGATCAGGTTGACCGCCAGCCCGGCACCGTACGCGGCGAACAGCGTCCCGGCGGCGACCGGGATCCAGCCCGGTTCGCGCAGGAACAACCCGAAGCCGGCCGAGATCGCCACCAGCAGCGGCCCGATGTAGACCGAGAACCCGACCACCCGGGCACGCAGCTCCAGCCGACCCGGCACCCCGGCGATCACGTTCGCCGCGTACGCGCTGCCGTCGAATCCGAACTGGTTGGCCAGGGTCACGGCGGCGAGCGCGCCGACGAAGAGCATCGAGATGCTGACGCTGGTCGCCGACGCGGACGGTCCGGTGCCCACCGAACCGTCCGGATCGTAGGTGAAGGCGCTGAAACCGCCGGCGTTGATCAGCGCCGGGATGAACACCCCGACCACGGCGACGGTGATCAGGTTTGCCCGCCGCCGCATGTCCCGCCACCAGTAGCGCACCTCCCGGGCGACCAGTGCGCCGTACCGGTCGCGGGGGGTCCGGGCAAGCAGCCGCGGGAACAACTGGCTCACCGGGGTTCCGGACGCAGCGGCCACCGACCTGGCCGGGCCGCCGCTCGCGGTGCCGACCATCGCCGACTCCAGCGACCTCGACCACCACCGGTACAGGCCGGCCAACGCGACGGCGGTGACCGCCAGCTTCACCGGTACCGCCCAGAGCCGCCCGGCGACCACGTCGAAACCCATCGTGTACGGGGCGGCCAGTGGAGTCCAACCGAGGATTCCCGCCACCTCAGCCAGCCGGTCCCAGTCGGCGTT
The DNA here is from genome assembly GCF_048060315.1 of Micromonospora sp. LOL_013. Classification (NCBI taxonomy): domain Bacteria; kingdom Bacillati; phylum Actinomycetota; class Actinomycetes; order Micromonosporales; family Micromonosporaceae; genus Micromonospora; species Micromonospora sp. LOL_013. The sequence goes on along the minus strand of NZ_JBHMIQ010000046.1, from coordinate 16,612 downwards.
GCCGAGCCCGCCGATGACCAGCAGTTGCAGCGGACCGAGCAGGGCGGCCAGCACGGCGAGCAGCACCGCGGCCAGGTCACGCACCCGGCGCGACCGCAGCATGCCGGCGAACGCGCTGGTGATCGCCCGGCTACCCAGGACGCAGAGCAGCAGACCTGCGGCGACCCCGACCAGTTGGACCGTGCCGGCCAGCGGGCCGCCGAGCAGCGCCGCGCTGAGCACCAGCCCCAGGGTGGCCAGACCGGTGGCGATCGACGGTACGCCGATCAGTCCGGTGACCAGCAGCCCGGTGACCATGGTCCGCCGGGGCAGCGGCAGCAGCGCGAACCGGGCCGGGTCGAGCGTCTCGTCCACGCCGAAGAAGGCCAGTGGCAACAGCAGCCAGCCGAGCACCAGCAGGGAGCCGCCGAACCCGGCGGCCAGCAGCATGCCCTGTTCGCTGTCGACGAACCCCGGCGCGGCGAGGATCAGGAAACCGTTGCCGGCGAACCACAGCCCGGCGATGATCCCGCCGATGAACAACGCGATCCGCCAGCCCTGGCCACGTAGGTTGTTGCCCATCACCCGCAGCTTGAGGCGGACGAAGTGCCGGGCCCGTACCGGGCGCCGGCCGGCGACGGCGGGCGCGTCGGCGGTCGACCCGGTGACCGCACCGCCGGTTCCCGGCCCGGTCACAGCCATGCCAGTTCCTCCCCGGTGGCCGTACGACCACCGACGACGTCGACGAAGACCTCTTCCAGCGACCGCCCGGCCCGTACCTCGTCCAACGTGCCGACCTTCTTGATGACTCCGTCGGCGAGGATCGCCACGTGGCTGCAGAGCCGCTCGACCACGGCCATCACATGGCTGGAGAAGATCACCGTGCCGCCGCCGCCGACGTACCGCTGCAGGATGTCGCGGATCAGCGCGGCGGAGACCGGGTCGACCGCCTCGAACGGCTCGTCGAGCACCAGCAGCCGGGGTCCGTGCAGCAGCGCACAGGCCAGCCCGATCTTCTTTTTCATGCCCGCCGAATAGTCGACCACCAGGGTGCGTCCGGCGTCGTCGAGCGCCAGCACGTCGAGCAGTTCGCCGGCCCGCTGGTCGACCACCGCCGGGTCCATGCCGCGCAGCAGACCGTGGTACGCGAGCAGCTCGGCACCGGTGAGCCGGTCGAACAGCCGCACCCCGTCCGGCAGTACGCCGAGCAGTTGCTTCGCCCGCACCGGGTCGGCCCAGACGTCGTGGCCGAGGACGTGGGCGTGGCCGGCGTCCGGCCGTAGCAGCCCGACCGCCATCGACAACGTGGTGGTCTTGCCGGCACCGTTCGGGCCGAGCAGGCCGTAGAAGGAGCCGACCGGGACGTCCAGCTCGACCCCGGCGACCGCGACCTTGTCGTCGAACCGTTTGGCCAGGCCGCGCAGGACGAGCGCCGGCCCGCCGGGCTGGGCAGCATCTGTCATGGTCCGACGGTAACTACCGGCATCCCGGATACGCTCCCGCTGAGGGAGGATCCGGCTCTCCTACCCGGGTACGACGGCGACGGCGACACCGACGCAGGATGTCACGGGCGCAGGCTCTCCGGCGCGTGCAGTCGCAGCATGAGGGCGTTCACCTGACCCGGCAACCGCCGCCGGGTGACCACCGACACCAGCATCATCACCGCGAACGCCAACGGCACCGTCCAGGCCGCCGGCTGGGCGACCAGGACCGCCGGCCAGCCGGTCAGTGGCGGACCCAGCACGGTCCACAGCACCGCGCCGACGGCGGCGCCACCACCGGCGACGATGCCGGCGGCGGCACCGGCGTCGGTCAGGCCACGCCACCAGATGCCGAGCACGAGCAGCGGGCAGAAGCTCGACGCGGCCACCGCGAAGGCCAGCCCGACGACCTGCGATACGTCCAGGCCGGAGACGTTCAGCGCGAGGACCATCGGTACCGCGCCGGCGACCAGGGCCGCCAGCCGGAACCCGCGTACCGAGTTGCGCCGCAGCACGTCGGTCGAGACGGCCCCGGCGACGCTGGTCAGCAACCCGGACGAGGTGGACAGGAAGGCGGCGAACGCCCCGGCGGCGACCAGCGCGGCGAGCAGCTGACCGAGCAGTCCGCCGCCGAGCGCCGCCTCCGGCAGCAGCACCACGACCGCGTCCGAGCGTCCGGTCATCAGCAGTTGCGGCGTGTAAACCCGACCGAGTACCCCGTACAGGGTGGGGAAGAGGTAGAACAGGCCGACCAGGGCCAGCACCACCAGGGTGGTCCGGCGGGCGGCGGCACCATCGGGGTTGGTGTAGAACCGCACGAGTACGTGCGGAAGCCCCATCGTGCCGAGGAAGGTAGCCAGGATCAGCGAATAGGTGGCGAACAGCCCCTGGTCACCTCGGTCCGGGTCACCGGGCAGCAGCCAGGCGGCGCCCCAATAGGCTTCGGCCCCGGACACCTCGGGGACCCGGTCCCCGGCGGCGAAGGTCAGCTCGGTGCCCGGGGTCACCTGCTCGGTCCGCCCGTCGGCGTAGTTGAGCGTCGCGGACCGCTCGACCACCACGGTGGTCGCCTGAGTGAAGGTCAACCCGTCCGGTGGGCTGACCGGCGGCCGTCCGTCGGACTGCCACTGCATGGCCAGGAAGACCGCCGGTACGGCGAGCGCGGTCAACTTGAGCCAGTACTGGAACGCCTGCACGAAGGTGACCGCCCGCATGCCGCCGAGCGCCACGTTGGCGGTCACCACCCCGCCGACCAGCAACGCTCCCAGCGGGTAGGGCGCGCCGGTGACCGTGGCCAGGGTCAGCCCGGCGCCCTGCAGCTGGGGCAGCAGGTAGAACCAGCCGATGAAGATCACGAAGACGGTGGCCAGCCGGCGCAGCCGCCGGGAGCTGAGCCGGATCTCGCAGAAGTCCGGCAGGGTGAACGCCCCGGACCGGCGCAGCGGGGCCGCGACGAACAGCAGCAGGGCCAGGTAGCCGGCGGCGAAGCCGACCGGATACCAGAGCACGTCGACGCCGTACTTGAGGATCAGGCCGGCGATACCGAGGAACGACGCGGCCGAAAGGTACTCGCCGCTGATCGCCGCCGCGTTCCAGGACGGGCTGACGGTACGCGAGGCGACCAGGAAGTCGGACGTGGTCCGGGCCAGCTTCAGCCCGTAGAAGCCAATCGCGACGGTTACCAGAGTGACCACGACCAGCGCCGGGATCACGTACGGGTTGGTCATCGGCGCCGCTCAGCGTTCCGGCCGGCGGACCAGCGCGACGAAGTCCTGTTCGTTGCGTTCGGCGAGGTGAACGTAGGTCAGGCCGACGGCCACCAGGAACGGGAACGCGGCCACCCCGAGCAGCAGCCACGGCAGGTTGACGCCGACGATCTTGATCTCGGCGACGCCGGGGGCGATCGCGAACAGCATCGGCAGCGACCCGAGGCCGACCATGACCACCACCGCCAGCCGCATCGCCAACGCCAACTGTGCCCGGACCAGGCCGCGCACCAGTGCCTCGCCGATCTGCGTCTGCTCAGCCAGGTCGGTACGCAGCCGGTCGGCGTCCCCGCGCCGGCCGACCTCGCCCAGCACGACCCGCACCCGCCGGGGTGGCGAATTGGCGGGCGGGGGCGCCGCGGCGGGGCCGGTGCCGTCGTGTTCGGCCATGCCGGCAGTCTCACGGCCCGTCGCGGAATGTCAAGGGCAGTCCCCGGCGCAGACGGAGCCACGACGCGTCGTCCGACAGCGAAGCGCCCAACCGCAGGAGGCGATTGGGCGCTGCTGAAGCCCGGCGAGAGGCTTTGTGGCCAGGGGCGGGGTCGAACCGCCGACCTTCCGATTTTCAGTCGGACGCTCGTACCAACTGAGCTACCTGGCCGGGTGTCCGGGACATCATACCCGCCTGCCGGTGAGAACACCCGGACCGGTCGGGTCGGCCCCGAAAACGAAACGCCGCGCGTGGGAAACGCACGGCGATCGGCGTTGCGCGGTCCTGACGGGACTTGAACCCGCGACCTCCGCCTTGACAGGGCGGCGAGCACTCCGACTGCTCCACAGGACCTCGGTCTTGCTCCGGCCGGTCGGCCGGCCGGTGGTGCCCCCAACGGGATTCGAACCCGTGCTACCGCCTTGAAAGGGCGGCGTCCTGGGCCGCTAGACGATGAGGGCGGCCCCGTCATCATCGCACATCGCGACTCCGACGGTAGTGCTCCCATCCGGCCCCGCCGGAAGCTTGCGAAAGCATACGTGACGAGTATGCCCCGGACCAAACCAGATCGGCGAACCGGACGGATCAGGGGGAAAGGCTAGCACCGAGCAGGGTGATGCCGTACCGCTGCCTCAGCTCCTTAACCACGACCGGCAGCGCGGCGACGGTGGCCGACCGGTCACCGCCACCGTCGTGCAGCAGGATGATCGACCCGAGCCGGACCCCGTCGGTGACCTGCGACACCAGCTCCTCCTTGGTGGGCTTACGCCAGTCCTGCGGGTCGACGTCCCAGTCCAGCGGGACCATCCCCAGCTCCTCGACCACGGTGACCACCTTTGGCGTCCACAGGCCGCCGGGGTGCCGGAAGTGCTCGATCGGCACGCCGGGTACCACCTTGTGGATCTCCTTGTTGGTCCGCAGCAGGTTGGCCCGGATCTCGTCGGGCGGCTGCAACCCGAGATCGAGCTCGTGGCTCCAGGTGTGGTTGCACAGGGCGTGCCCCTCCCGAACCATCCTGGCGATCAGGGCCGGGTACCGCCGTACCTGGGCACCGACGACGCAGAAGGTGGCCCGCGCCCCGGCCGCCCGCAGCTCGTCGAGGATCAGCGGTGTCCACTTCGGGTGCGGGCCGTCGTCAAAGGTCAACGCCACCTGCCGGCCACCGGTACGCCGCTGCAGCAGGCTCTCGTCGACGGCGGGCCGGGCGGACGCCTCGGGTGAGCCGCCGGTCTCGGTGGCCGAGGATCGCTGGTCGGCGGGCTCAGCGGTCGGTGCCGGCACCGGGTCGCGGGGGCCGGGTGAGGGCACCGGCTCAGGGGTGGGAGCAGCGCGGTCCGGCGCGACACCGAGGGCGGCGGTGGCCGGCACCTGAGTCGGCGCCTGCCGGGCACCACGCAGCGCGGCGATGCTTTCGCTGCCGACCAGCAGCGCGAACACCGCCAAGCCTGCCGCGACCATGGCACGTTTCGACACGGTGCGTTTCGACATGTCGACTCCGGGCGAGGGGGTGGACGGAGATCGAGCGAAGCACACGTTAGTCGATCAATCCGCTCAACTCGAACCCGCACATCGGATCTGAGCGCCGCCGACCGCCGGCTGTGACGGGCAGTACCACAGAAAGCTACGGGCCGTGCTGCTGGGCGACGACTCGGTCGGCGGACCGGCAGAGCGTCACCGCGTCGGTCAGGTCGGCGCAATGCCGGACCCCGTCCGGCAGCTCGGTGACCGGCCAGCCCGGCCCGACCGCGAGAACCAGCACCGGACGGTGCCGTCCGGATCGGGCCACGCGCAGCTGCCCGAGATCTGCGGTCGCCGGGGTGTGCGACCAGAGCACGACGGCGGCCGGCCCCGTCCGGTCGACCGCGGCGGCCAGCGCGGTCGCCGGTACCCGGGCACCGAGCAACCGGGCGACCACGCCGACCTCGACGAGTGCGGCGGCCAGCGCCTCCAGCGGCAGGGAGTGCTGCTCCTCGTCGGTGCAGGCCAGGAGCGCTCCGGGGCCGCCGCCGTCATGCGGGCCGTCCGCAGAATGACCCACCGCGGCCGGCAGGGCCGGCCCGGTCACCGACGCGAACGCGGCGGAGACGCACCGGGACAGCAGATGCTCCACCTCGACGAAGCCGGCAGTGGCCGCGTACCGGTCACCGACGCCGGCCAGCACCGGGCGAACCACCCGGTCCCAGGTGGAGATCACCCCGTCGGTACGCAGCCCACGCTCGATGATCTCCCGCATGGCCAGGTCGTCCAGGCGTACGGCGGCCCGGGCCAGGCCACGGGCGGCCGGGCCGGCGGTGCCGACCGCGATGGTGTGCCCGCCGCCGGCCCGACCAGGCTCAGCGGTGGGAGACGCCGCGTTGCCGCGTGCCCACTGCGCCGCCTCGGCCGGGGACACGCCTTCGGCGGTGAGCCGGCGCATCACCTCCAGCCGGGCCAGATCCTCCCGGCTGTACCGGCGATGATGCCCCTTGACGTGCCGGGTCGGGCCGAGCCCGTACCGCTGGTGCCAGGTGCGCAGCGTGGTCACCGCCACGCCGAGCCGGCGTGCCACGCTGCCCGCGCTCAGCGCGTCATCGCTCACCTGGCCGCTCCGCAGCCCCGCCGTGCCGCTCCGCGTTCGCGCCGTTCCGCTCCGCAGCCGCGTCGTGGTCCCGCCGGCCCGGCGCGAACAACTGGTCGACCACGCCGGCCAGCCACGGAGCGTAGGCGTGCGGGTCGTCAGTCAGGCCGACCCGCAGCTCATCCGGCGGCATCCAGCGCAGCTGCGCGATCTCCGCCGGATCCGGCCGCAGCGGGGAGGCCGGATCGAGCTCCCCCAGCAGTACATGGTCGTACTCGTACTCGGTCCGGCCGGTGACCGGGTCGGTGGCCTGGTAGGTGTGCACGCCGAGCTCGGTCAACGGCACCGGCGCGACGCCCACCTCCTCGCCGAGCCGGCGGTTGGCCGCCTCGGTCACCGATTGGCCGGGCAGCGGATGGCCGCAGCAGGTGTTCGCCCAGCGCAGCGGGAACCGGGTCTTCACCGCAGCCCGCTGTTGCAGCAGCAGTTGGCCGGCCGGGTCGACCAGGATCACCGAGAAGGCCCGGTGCAGTTGGCCCGGCGGCTGGTGGGCAGCGGCGACGGTGGCCGATCCGACCGGTCGCCCGGCCCGGTCGACCAACTCGACCAGATGGCTTTCCCGCGACGTCCCGGTCATCGGGCACCCCCCGCACCGGTGATCCGACCGGCGGCCAGTTTGCCGGAGATCAGCACCATCGGCACGCCGACCCCCGGTTGGGTGCCGGAGCCGACGAAGACCACGTTCTCCAGGGTGGTGTGCAGGTTCCCGGGCCGGAACGGGCCGGTCTGGAACAGGGTGTGCGCGGCGGCGAACGGTGTCCCGGCGGCCATTCCGGCGTCGGCCCAGTCGGCCGGGGTGAGCACTTCGCGGACCTCGATCCCGTCAGCCAGGCCCCGGTAGCCGCGCTCGGCCAGGGTGGCGATCAGCTGGTCGGCGTACCGCTGTGGCAGGTCACCGCGCCAGTCCAGCCGGCCGCTGTCCAGGTTGGGCACCGGAGCGAGGACGTAGTAGGTGTGCCCGCCGGGCGGGGCCACCGACGGGTCGGTCCGGCTCGGGTTGGTGACCAGCAGCGAGGGGTCGCTCATCAGCTCGCCCCGGCGGATGACTTCGTCGAAGGTGCCCTTCCACAGCCGGCCGAAGTGGATGTTGTGGTGGGCGATCTGCTGGTAGCCCTGCCGGGCGCCGAGGTGCAGCACCACGCAGGACGGCGAGTAGCGCAGCCGCCGGCGGCGGGCCGGCGGCAGCAGCTCGGCGTAGGCGACCGGCAGGTCGGGGTTGAGCACCACGACGTCGGCGGGAATCCGGTCACCGTCCGCGGTGAGCACCGCGCGCGCCCGACCACCGGCGGTCTCCACCCGGGTCACCGTGGTGTCGTAGCGGATCCGTACGCCGTGTTTCTCGGCGGCGCCGGCCAGCGCCCGGGGCACCGCGTGCATGCCGCCCCGGGGGAACGACACCCCGGCCACCGAGTCCAGGTAGGCGATGACGGTGTAGATGGCCAGCGCGTCGTGTGGCGCCAGCCCGGCGTACATCGCCTGGAACGAGAAGATCCGCTGGGTACGGGGGTCGGTGAAGAACTGCCCGATCTTGGTCTGCATCCGCCGGAACGCTCCGGCTGCCAGCAGCCGCAGCAGGTTGCCGGTGAGCAGGTCCGGCGGGCTGTCGAGGTTGCGGTCGATGAAGTCGGCCCGCTCCAGCTGCCACAGCCGCCGCGCGTAGTCGACGAAGCGCAGGTAGCCGTCGGCTTCCCGGGGGCCGCAGACCCGGGCCACCTCGGCCGCCATCCGGGCGGTGTCGGTAACGACGTCCAGGGTGGATCCGTCCGGATAGTACGCCCGGTAGGCCGGGTCGAGCGGGATCAGCTCCAACCAGTCGGAGAGCTCCTCGCCGACCGCGCCGAGCGCCTCGGCGATCAGTTCGGGCATGGTCAGCACGGTCGGCCCGGTGTCGAACTCGTAGCCGTCGAGCGCCAGCCGACCGGCCCGCCCGCCCGGCACCGACTCGCGTTCCAGCAGGGTGACCTGCCGTCCGGCACCGGCCAGGTGCAGGGCACAGGCGAGCCCGCCGAGCCCGGCACCGACCACGACGACGCGTTCGGTCGCCCCGGTCACGGTACGCATGCCGCGACCACCTCCTTCTTCTGAACGCCGCTCACATCATGCCTGCCGAGTGGTGGCGGTCACCGCCAGGCCGGTGAGCACACGACGGGCGGCCGCGTCGATCGGGGCGTCGCCCAGTGCGTCGACCGCGTCCCGTACCCGTTGCTCGATCAGCTGTTCCACCTGGTCGGCGGCGCCGGTCTCGACGACGATCTCGGCCAGCCGGCCTACCCGTCGATCGATCTCCCGGCCGGACTCCCGTCCGGCGCCGGACGGCGGCCGGGTGAGTTCGGCGCGTTGGGCCTCGGTGGCCAGCTCGCGGGCGATCAGCAGCAGCACCGTCGGCTTGCCGGTCCGCAGGTCGTCGCCGGCGGGTTTGCCGGTGGTGGCCGGGTCACCGAAGACGCCGAGCAGGTCGTCGCGCAGTTGGAACGCCTCGCCGACGTTCATGCCGTAGCGCCGGTATGCCTCGTGGATCGCCGGGTCGGCGCCGGGTCCGGCGAGGGCCGCACCGAGGTGCAGCGGCCGCAGCACGGTGTAGCTGGCGGTCTTGTGCCGGGCCACCCGCAGCGCCCGGTCGACCGACCAGGTGTCGGCCTCGGTCTCGCCGAGGACGTCCAGGTACTGCCCGGCGATCGTCTCGACCCGCATCTGGTCGTAGCGGCGCCGCACGTCCAGCAGGGTCCGGGGTGGCACGCCGGCCTGGCCGAGCAGCCGGTCGGCCCAGACCAGACAGAGGTCACCGACCAGCACGGCGGCACCGTCGCCGAACCGGTCGGGGTCGCCGTCGCGGCCGGCCGCCCGGTGCTGCCCGGCCAACCGGCGGTGGGCGGTGGGGCGGCCGCGACGGGTCGCGGAGCCGTCCATCACGTCGTCGTGCACCAGCGCGAACGCGTGCAGCAGCTCCAGCGCGGCCAGCGCCGGCAGCACCGGAGCCAGCGGCGCGTCCGGGCCGGCCACCCCGCGCCAGCCCCAGTGGGCGAAGACCGGCCGCAGCCGTTTGCCGCCGGCGAGCACGGTGTCCCGGGCGATCTGGGCGAACGGGCGCAGCGCCGGATCGATGCGGTCGAGCGCGTCGATCTCGGCGGAGAGGAAATCGATCAACGTGTCGTCGACGGCTGCGGTCAGCAGGTCACGGCGGCGGGCCGGGGGCGAGCCGGGGGTGGCCGACCCGGCCGGCTCGTCGACCGACGCGCTTCGGTCGGTGTCGGCAACTGTGTGATTGGCCACGCGATCGAGCGTACCCTAGGGCCAGAAGTTGCGTCGATTCTTGCGTCGATAGCCGAGGGGGCCCGATGAACGTCGATCTGTCCGCTGCCTACGGGAACTGCCGTGACCTGCACCGACGACACGGGCGCACCTACTATCTCGCGACCCGGCTGCTCCCGCAGTGGAAACGCCGGCATGTTCATGCTTTATACGGATTTACCCGGTACGCGGATGAGATCGTCGACCGCACCGACCAACTGCCACCCGCCGGCCGGGCAGCCGCACTCGACCAGTGGGGGCAGCGGTTCCTCGCCGGCCTGCACGGTGCCCCGGTCGACGATCCGCTGCTGCCCGCCGTGCTGCACACCATCGCGGTGTTCGACCTGGACAAGGCGGACTTCACCGCGTTCCTGCGCAGCATGACGATGGACCTGACGGTCACCTCGTACCCGCGTTACACCGACCTGCTCGACTACATGGAGGGCTCGGCGGCGGTGATCGGCACCATGATGCTGCCGATCCTGGGCAGCACCGACCGGGCCGCCGCCCGGGAGCCGGCCCGGCAGCTCGGCTTCGCCTTCCAGCTCACCAACTTCATCCGGGACGTCGCCGAGGACCTGGACCGTGGCCGTACCTACCTGCCGGACGAGGACCTGGCGCGGTTCGGGATCACCCGGGCCGACCTGGTCGACGCCGCCCGACAGCGCCGGGCGACTCCGCCGATCATCGAGATGATCCGCTACGAGGTCGGCCGGGCCAGGGGCCACTACGCGGCGGCCGCCCCCGGCGTCATCCTGCTCGAACCCGCGTCGCAGGCCTGCATCCGCACCGCGTACGCGCTGTACGGCGGCATCCTCGACGAAATCGCCGCGCAGGGCTACGACGTGTTCCGTCGCCGGGCCACCGTTCCCAACCGTCGCCGGGCCGCTGTTGCGTTAAGGTCCCTGCTCACCCCGGCCGGCACCCCGGTCACCCTGCCCGGCCCGGTCGACGTCCCCGCACCGCCGACGCCGGCGCCAGCCCCAAGGCCGACCGCCGCCACGCCGACCGCACCGTAGCGCCGTGCGTACCGCTGTCGTGCTGTTCACCCGCGACCTGCGGGTGCACGACCAGCCGGCGCTGGCTACCGCCTGCGCCACCGCCGAACAGGTGGTGCCGCTGTTTGTCCTCGACCCACGGTTGGCCGGCCGGTCGGCCAACCGCGACCGGTTCCTGCACCAGAGCCTCGCCGACCTGCGGGCGACTCTGCGCGGGCTCGGCGGCGACCTGCTGATCCGCCGCGGCGACCCGGTGGCCGAGACGATCCGGCTGGCCCGCGAGGTCGACGCCGACGGCGTCGCCATCTCCGCCGACGTCAGCCACTACGCCCGGCACCGGCAGCGGCGGCTGTCCGACGAATGCGAGCGGCACCGGATCGCGTACCGCGCCTTTCCCGGGCTGACCGTCGTCCACCCGGGCGCGCTGACCCCGACCAACGGCGACCACTACAAGGTCTTCACGCCGTACTTCCGGGCCTGGGCCGGCGCCGACTGGCGTGCCGAAAGCGCCGATCCGGCGCGGATCCGGCTGCCCGGCGGTCCCGCCGTCGGACGGCTGCCGGCCCTGCCGGACGGTGAGTCGCCGCAGGCCGCCGCCGGGGGCGAGACCGCCGGGCGGCGCCGGCTGCACGACTGGCTGGGTGACCTCGACCGGTACGGCAGCAGCCGCCTCGATCGGTACGGCGACAGCCACGATGACCTGGCTGGCGACGCCACCTCGCGGCTCAGCCCCTACCTGCGGTTCGGCTGTCTGTCGCCGCTGGAGGTCGCCACCGCCGCCGGGGACGGCGCCGGTCCGTTCGTCCGGCAACTGTGCTGGCGGGACTTCCACTACCAGGTCGCGAACGCCTTCCCCGACCTGGCGACCACCGCGTACCGGCGCGGGGCCGCCGAGCAGTGGCGCTACGACGCCGACGCCCTCGACGCCTGGCAGACCGGCCGCACCGGGGTGCCGATCGTCGACGCCGGCATGCGGCAACTGCAGGCGCAAGGCTGGATGCACAACCGCGCCCGGCTGATCACCGCCGGGTACCTCACCAAGGAGCTCGGCCTGGACTGGCGGGACGGCCTCGGCTGGTTCGATCGCTGGTTGCTCGACGGTGACCTGCCGAACAACTCCGGCAACTGGCAGTGGGTCGCCGGCACCGGCAACGACACCCGTCCGTACCGGGGTTTCAACCCGCTGCGCCAGGCGCACCGCTTCGACCCGGCCGGGGAGTACGTCCGGCGGTGGGTGCCGGAGCTGGCCGGTGTCGCCGGGGCGGCGGTGCATGAGCCGTGGCGGTTGCCGCTCGCCGTCCGCGCCGGCCTGGACTACCCGCCGCCACTGTCGGACCGCTGAGTCGGCGTCCGGTCAGCGGGCCGCCCGGTCTGCGGGTTGCCGGCGGTGGTGACATGCTGGCCGGATGAGTGAGCCGCAACAGGTGGACGTCGTCGTCGTCGGGTTGGGCGTGGCCGGTGAGGAGGTCGCCGGCCGGCTCAGCCAGGCCGGGCTGGACGTGGTCGGTGTGGAGCGCCGGTTGGTCGGCGGCGAGTGCCCGTACTGGGGCTGCGTGCCGAGCAAGATGATGATCCGGGCGGCGAACGCACTCGCTGAGGGCCGCCGGATCGACGGCCTGGCCGGCACCGCCGACATCCGTCCGGGCTGGACGCCGGTGGCCCGACGGATCCGCGACGAGGCCACCGCCGACTGGTCGGACACGGCCGCCGTCGACCGGCTCACCGGCAAAGGGGTACGGGTGCTGCACGGCACCGCCCGGCTCACCGGACCCGGGCGGGTCGACGTCGACGGGCAGGTGTTCACCGCCCGCCGGGGCGTGGTGCTCGCCACCGGCACCGTCCCGGTGGTGCCGCCGATCGACGGGCTCGCCGGCACGCCGTACTGGACCAACAAGGAAGCGATCGAGGTCACCGACCTGCCCGAGTCGCTGGTCGTGCTCGGCGGCGGCGCGATCGGGCTGGAGCTGGCCCAGGTGTTCGCCCGGTTCGGCGTACGGGTGACCATCGTCGAGCCCAGTGAGCGGCTGCTGTCCCGGGAGGAGCCGGAGTCGTCGGCGCTGGCCGCCCGCGCCCTCGGTAACGACGGGATCCGGCTCCGGCTCGGTAGCCGCGCCGAGTGGGTCGAGCACCGCGACGACACGTTCGCCGTGCACCTGTCGCAGGGCGGCCCGGAGAACGGACAGCGGCTGCTGGTCGCCACCGGCCGGCGCAGCGACCTCGGCGGACTCGGCCTCGACACCGTCGGACTGGACCCGGCGGCCCGGCACCTGCCGGTCGACGAGCGGATGCGGGTCACCGACGAGCGGACGCGGGTCGCCGACGGGCTGTGGGCGGTCGGTGACGTCGCCGGCCACGGCGCCTTCACCCACCTGGCCATGTACCAGGCGGACGTGGCGGTGCGCGACATCCTCGACCAGGGCGGACCGGCCGCCGAGTACCGGGCGGTCCCCCGGGTCACCTTCACCGACCCGGAGATCGGCGCGGTGGGCCTGACCGAGCGCCAGGCCCGCGAGCAGGGCGTGAACGTCGCGGTGGCGGTGACCGACGTCGCCGAGTCGTCGCGTGGCTGGATCCATGGGCCGGGTAACGACGGTTTCATCAAGCTGGTCGCCGACGCGAGTCGGGGCGTGCTGGTCGGGGCGACCTCGGCGGGACCGACCGGCGGCGAGGTGCTCGGCGCACTCGCCGTCGCCGTGCACGGCGAGGTGCCGTTGACCAGCCTGCGGCACATGATCTACGCGTACCCGACGGTGCACCGCGCCATCCAGTCCGCTGTACAGCAGCTCACCTGACTCCATGATCACTTGACGAAAATTCGGGCGACACGCCGGTGGCGTCCCAGTTTTTCGTCATGTGATCTTGAGCCGGCCACGGAAATGTCCATCCATGAGACGCTTCCCGGACGGCTTCCTATTCGGTGTCGCCACCTCCGGTCACCAGACCGAGGGCGACAACACCAGCGACACCTGGTTCCTGGAGCACGTCACGCCGACGGTCCTCGCCGAACGATCCGGCCGGGCTCCATCAGCTGGCGCGGTGATCGACCCGACGTCACTCGGCGGCGCGGTGCGGTACGCGTACCAGGTCAGCGGGGTGCCGGTCTTCGTGACCGAGCACGGCGTCGGTGTGGACGACGACGCCCTGCGGGCGGACTTCATCGAACCGTCGCTGGCCGGTCTGCTCGACGCGATCGACGACGGCGTACCGGTGCTCGGCTACTGCCACTGGACGCTGCTGGACAACCTCGAGTGGGCCGCCGGCTACCGCTTCCACTTCGGCCTGCACACCGTCGACCGGGAGACGTTCGCTCGGACCCCGAAGCCGAGCACCGCCCGGTACGCCGCCGTCGCAACCAGCCGCGCCCTGCCCTGATCATCCCGCACCCTCCACTCATCATCCGGCGGTACGCCGCCGGTCAGGTCATGCCGTGCGGCGGCAGCCGGTAGCCGAGTTGTTGGCCGTACGTCATCAGTGGGCGCAGCGTCGGGACCAGGACGGTAGCCTCCGCCGACCAGTGGCGTCCCCGGTTGCCGTCGAGCCGGCGGTGCCGGGCCGTCGTACGGCTGCGTTGCTGTTGTCCGAGCCGTTCGCGGCGCAGGTGTTCGAGGCGCCTGGACGCCGTGGACCGGCCGGAACGCCAGTCGAGCCAGCGCAGCCACCAGTCCCGTACCATCTCTGTGATCATCTTTTCTCTCCTTGATCAATTGTCACGTCGACTGCCGTTTGGCCAGTCGGTAGAGTCCGTCGCGTTGCACGAAGATCTCCCGCCGCTCGGCGGCGTATCCGCGTTCGTCTATTACGTAGCCGGTGAGCCAGATCCAACCGTCGTAGGTCGGTTTCCGGTCCACCGAGATGACCCGAAATCGAATTCTCCGGTCGCCGGCGAACTGCATGCTCGCTTCCTGGCCGATCAACAGCACGTCCCCTGGTTTCGGCTCCGGCGTCCGCAGCAGCCGGCTACCCATCGGGCCTTCCATCGCCGCGTGGCCGCTGGACGCCGTCGGCACCGCGCTCCATCGGCCAGGTCGCACGCCCACAGCTGGGGCACCATCTGGACTTCACTTTGAACGACCACAGCCCGGCACAGAAGCCGAGCAGCGCCGCCCCGACGAGCGCCCCCACCTCCACCGTCGCCCCCTCACTCATCGAGTCAATTTCCCGTCGCAATCCACCCTGGACTCCCACCCGAACATAGGGCAATATGAAAGTCGCAGAGATAGAGATGAGCCCGAGTTATTGGAGGTTATAAACATGACTGAACTACCTGGAGAGCTTCGACGGCTCCGGCTGTCTCAGCGCATGAACCAGACCCAGTTGGCCAAAGCGGTAGGCGTGTCGAAGTCGCTCATCGCCAGCTTCGAGACCGGCCGGCTGGTGCCGAAGGAGGACACCGCGAAGGACCTCGACAAGTTACTGAACTCCGGTGACCAGCTTCAACAGCTGTCGAGGGAGGGCAGAGAGGACCGCCAGCCGTGGCTGCGCTCCTGGGTCGATCACGAGCGACGCGCGGTGTTGCTGCGGGCCTGGGAGCCGACCCTGGTCCCTGGGCTGCTGCAGACCGAGGCGTACATGCGGCAGGTCTTCGCTGCCGTGCCGTCCAACCGGGTCCGGTTCGAGGAGGTGATCGCGACCCGTCAGGAGCGACAGCGCGCGGTGCTGGACCGCGATCCCCCGGTGGATCTGGTGGCCCTGGTCGAGGAGACGGCGTTGCGTCGCGGTCCGCGCGAGGTGATGAAGGATCAGCTTGCCCACCTGGTCGACCTCGGGCACCGGCCGAACATCCGGATCCGTGCGGTCCCCGAGTCGGCCGGGCTCCACGCTGGCCTCGGTGGGCCGCTGGCGCTGGCCACCATGAGCGACGGGAGGCGGGTCGGCTATCTGGACGATCTGCTGCGAGGACGCGTCGCCACCACCGCTGGTGACGTACTCGAACTGGAACTAGTGCCGTGTCAGGGAACGTTTGCCTCGTGACGCGCCGTGCGGGTGCTGGTCCGGGCGGTGGGGTGCCGCCAGGCTGTCCGGGTGGGAGAGCGAGTACGCGTCCGTAAGATCGACGACGACGAGGGCCAGCGCCTGTTGCGGATCATCCGTAGAGGCACCGGCTCGGTGGTGACCTGGCGACGGGCTCAGATGGTGTTGCTGTCCGCGCAGGGCATGCCAGTGGGGAAGATCGCGGAGGTGACGTTCACCAGCGCGGACCGGGTCCGCGACGTGATCCACAACTTCAACGCTGACGGCTTCGACTCGCTCTACCCGAGGTACAAGGGTGGCCGGCCCCGGACGTTCACCCTGCCGGAACGGCGCGAGATCAAGAAGATCGCCAAGTCCAAGCCGGCCGAGCACGGTCTGCCGTTCTCGACCTGGAGTCTGGCCAAGCTGGCCGACTTCCTGGTCGCTGAGGGGGTGGTCGACGACATCAGCCACGAGGGCCTACGGGTCCTGCTCCGCGAGGAGGGCGTGTCCTTTCAACGGGTGAAGACCTGGAAGACCTCCCGCGACCCCGACTACGCCGCCAAGAAGGCCCGCGTCGAGCACCTCTACGCGATCGCCGACGACGAGGTCGTACCCGAGGCCGGTGAGCCCGACGTCATCTTCTGCCTGGACGAGTTCGGCCCGTTGAATCTGCAGCCCCACCCTGGACGGCAGTGGGCCGAACGCGGCGGACGGCACAAGGACCCCGAGCGTGGGCCCAGGCCCCGCCGACGGGCGACATACAACCGCCCACACGGCGTCCGCCACCTGTTCGCCGCCTACGACCTGGGCGCGGACAAGCTCTACGGCCACATCAAGCCGACGAAGCACCGGACACGGTTCCTGGAGTTCTGCCGCTACCTGCGCGGCCTGCACCCGCCGCGGACCCGAATCGCGATCGTCCTCGACAACTACTCCCCGCACCTGAGCACGAAGAAGGACACCCGTGTCGGCGACTGGGCCGCCGCGAACAACGTCGAGTTCGCCTACACGCCGACCAACAGTTCCTGGCTCAACCGCATCGTGCGACACGCAAGTCGCATGAGTACAGCGACACTCATCGAAGGGGGTGCGGCGTGACG
>NZ_JBHMIQ010000045.1:0-54644 GCF_048060315.1 Micromonospora sp. LOL_013 | reverse complement strand
TCCACGGCGAACTCGGACACGTCCCGCCCGCCGAGTACGAAGCGCTACACGCGATGACCCAACCGGTCACCGCACCCCTGAAAACCAGCTAACCAACTCTCCATCAAACCCGGGGCTTGACAGACAGATTGGATGACCCTGGTGGCCCGCGAGTGCCGGTCCAGCCTCGCGCCCCTCCCGTTGCCCGTCGCCACGCTACAGCGGGCGGCCGGGGTACCGATGGCGGTAGCGACGGGTGAGCGCGACGTGTTCCTTCCGCCATCGCGACTACGACGGGCGGTGTCACGGTCCCTTGGCGTCGACATGGAGGTGCTGCCAGGCGCGGGGCACCTGGTGCCGGACGAGCACCCCGAACAGGTGCTGAGCCTCGTTGATGAGGTGATTGGACGCGTTATCTAGTGTCCTGCGCCGGAAATTCGCCTGATAAGTGGGTAGGGTGGGGGGGATGCCGAGAACTGGTCGTCCCACCCCGCCGCTGACGCTGACCGACGAAGAGCGGACTACGTTGACCCGCTGGTCACGGCGGGCGACGTCGTCACAGGTTCTGGCGATGCGTGCACGGATCATCCTGGCGTGCGCCGAAGGGGCGTCGAACACGGACGTCGCATCGAGTCTCGGCGTACATTCGTCCGCTGTGGAGTAAGTGGCGGCGGCGTTTCCTGAAACTACGCTGGACGGCCTGGTGGACGAGGAACGGCCGGGCCGCCCGCCGTCGATCAGCCTTGACCAGGTCGAGGATGTGGTGGTCGCGACCCTGAAGCAGACGCCACGTGACGCCACCCACTGGTCCCGCGGGTCGATGGCGGACAGGTCCGGGTTGCCCAAGTCCACGATCGGGCGGATCTGGCACGACTTCGGCCTCAAGCCCCACCGTACCGACACGTTCAAGCTGTCCACCGCATCGGTGCCGCCGCCCTCCACTGGGCGCGACGGTGGCCGGTGTTCGGCCGCGAGGTACGGCGCTTCGGTACGGCCATGGAACGGCCTCCTCTCATTTCCACACAGGAGATAACGGTAGCTCTTTTCATTAAGATCGCCGGCCGGTCGGGCGACCGGAACCGCCGACCGACCACCAGCCGGTCGACCGGTCACCCACAGCGGCCGGTCACCCGTCGTGGTCGGGGGCACGCCCCCCGGACCGTGATCGGGCAGGTCACGATCGGCGTGGTCGGCGTGGAACAGCGCCTCGGCCAGCAACTGCCGGACATGCACGTCGGCGGCCGAGTAGTAGACGAAGGTGCCTTCCCGCCGACCCCGGACCAGCCCGGCCAGCCGCAGCTTGGCCAGATGCTGGCTGACCGCCGTCGGCGCGGCACCGACCAGCTCGGCCAGGCAGGCGACCGACGACTCACCCTGCAGCAGCGCCCACGATCCCCGGGGTCATCGCAGCGGTGGTCAACGCGGCCGGCTCTGCCGACCCGGCCGGCGGCGGTGGCTCGTCCATCTCCAGCAGCAAATCGGCGAGCATTCGCTCGGCCAGACGCAGCACCGCCGACCGGTACGGCACCTGCTCGAACACGGCGGTTACCGGCAGCTCCACCGAGCTGAGGAACATCGCCCCCCGGCCGACCAGCCAGCTGCGCTCACCGGCGGTGCTGCGTTTCGCACCCCGGGCCACGAAGCAGACCATCGGCTCGTACAGCAGATCGGTCGGCCCGGCCCGGTCGTCGTCGAAGCGGACCAGCCGCAGCCGGGGCACGGCGCTCTCGACCGCCGGCACCGGGCGGCAGTGCCGGGTGACGTCATCCGGCGGGCGCACGCCGTCCACCCGGTGTCGGTGCTGCAGACCGAGTACTCGGTGTTCGATCGGGCGGTGGAGCCGCAGGTGCTGCCGACGGTCCGCGAGCTGGGCATCGGGTTCGTTGCGTACTCGCCGCTCGGCTGCGGCTTCCTGACCGGCGCGGTCCGGCCCGCCGCCGAATACCCGGACGGGGACATGCGGACCGGGGACGAACGCTGGCAGCCGGGCAACTACGAACAGAACCTGGCCGCGGTGCGCGAGCTGACCACGATGGCCGCCGCCAAGGGCGTCGCGGTCACCCAGCTCGCCCTGGCCTGGCTGCTTGCCCAGGGCGATGACATCGTGCCGACCCTGGGCACCCGCAACCCGCAACGGCTCGCCGAGAACGTGGCGGCGGCCGCCGTACCGCTCACCGTGGCCGAGGTCGACCGGATCCGCCAGATCCTGCCGCACGGCGCGGCCGGCTCCCGCTACCCGGCCGCCCGGATGCCGGTCTGATGACATTCGACGCGCGGCTCGATCTGCTCGTGGTTCAGGCCACGAGCTGGCCGAGCAGCCACAGTCCGGCGATGGCGAGCGCGGCACCAGCTCGATCAGCATCGCCAGCCCGACCGCCAGCACCGCCCGCTTCGTGGCCGGCCAGGCGGCGGCGAAGTCACCGAGCCGCTGCCGCTCGGCCAGCCAGACGCCGAGCACGAAGCCGATCACCAGGCCGAGTACCGGGACGAAGAAGAAGCCGACCAGGCCCAGCTCGCCGCCGACCAGCAGCGACCGGTTGGGTACGCCGGCCCAGCAGAGCAGCAGAGCAGCAGACCGGGCAGGATCGGCACGATCACGCCGATCAGCCCGACCAGAATGGCCAGGCCGCTGAGCAGGACGACCAGCGTCTGCGTGTCGTCGAGATCCACACCGACAGGGTGACCGACGGCCGCCAGTGTGGCGAACCCGGCGGCGGCAGAGGGCTGCGATTCGGCTACGGATCCGAAACAATGTCCGAAACCTCGGGAGGATCGCGTGGCCGCTGCTGCACCGGCAGACGATGTTCATCCGGCCTGGCTGCCGGCGCAGGCGTGGCGCGCCATCGGGTCGCGGCACACTCTGGTCTCCGGCACCGAGAAGTCCGTCGCCACCGTGTACGCCGAGGTGCAGGCGGCCTGCGACCGGTTTGGCGGATCGGTGACCCGGCTGTCGGTCGACGGTGAGGCGGACCTGATGCTGGCGTTGACCGGTGCCGCCGGTCCCGGGGCGACAGCCGGTGCGGTCGACGACCTCGGTGAGGAGGGCTACACGATCGGCCGGGCCGGCAGCCTCACCACGGTCACCGCCGCCGCTCCCGCAGGGCTGCTGTACGGGCTGTTCCACGTGGTCCGGCTCGGCGAGTCGGCGTTCGGCGACGACATGGCGACGCGGACGCACCGGCCGGCGATCCGGCGGCGGATGCTCGACCACTGGGACAACGTCGACGTGCACCCGGTGATGGGGCAGGTGGAGCGGGGCTACGCCGGCGGGTCGATCTTCTGGCGGGACGGCGCGATCACCGACGACACCGACCGGGTCCGGGCGTACGCCCGGTTGCTCGCCGCCAGCGGCGTCAACGCGGTCACCATCAACAACGTCAACGTGGGGCGTACCGAGGCGCGGCTGCTCACCGACCGGCTCGACGACGTCGCCACGTTCGCCGGCATCTTCCGCCCGTACGGCATCCGGTTGCACCTGTCGGTGACCTTCGCCGCGCCGATGGTGCTTGGCGGCCTGGCCACGGCCGACCCGCTCGACGAGGCGGTACGCGACTGGTGGGCGGCAACCACCGCCCAGGTCTACGCCAGGGTGCCCGACTTCGGCGGATTTGTGGTGAAGGCTGACTCGGAGGGCCAGCCCGGCCCGTTCGCGTACGGGCGCAGTCACGCTGACGGCGCCAACCTGCTCGCCGACGCCCTCGCCCCGTACGGCGGGGTGGCGCACTGGCGGGCGTTCGTCTACAACCACCGGCAGGACTGGCGGGACCGCACCACCGACCGGGCGCGGGCCGCGTACGACCAATTCGCCCCGCTCGACGGCCAGTTCCGCGACAACGCGATCGTGCAGGTCAAGTACGGGCCAATCGACTTCCAGCCCCGGGAGCCGGTGTCGCCGGTGATCGGCGCGATGCCGGCTACCCGGCTGGCCGTGGAGCTGCAGGTCACCCAGGAGTACACCGGGCACCAGCTGCACGTCTGCTATCTACCTCCGCTGTGGAGTGAGATACTCGGCTTCCGGTTCGACGGCGACAGCCTGGAAGCCGACGGTGACATCAGCGGTGACCTGGGTTCGTCGGTCGCCGCAATCACCAGGCGTGGCGGCACCCTGGCCGCCGTGTCGAACGTCGGCGATGACCCGTTCTGGTGCGGACATCCGCTCGCCCAGGCCAACCTGTACGCGTTCGGCCGGCTCGGCTGGGATCCGACCGCCGACCCGGCCGCGCTGCTCGACGAGTGGATCGACCTGACCTTCCCCGTCGGCGACGCGGCCGGCAGCGTCGCCGATCCGGGCCGGTTGCGGCAGGCGCTGCACGCGATAATGGACGGTTCGTGGCGTACCTACGAGCGGTACACCGCGCCGCTGGGTGTCGGCTTCATGGTCAGCCCCGGCAACCACTACGGTCCGTCCGTCGACGGGTACGAGTACTCCCGATGGGGCACCTACCACTTCGCCGACCGCGACGGCGTCGGCGTGGACCGGACCCGGGCCACCGGCACCGGCTACACCGGCCAGTACCCGAAGCCCTGGTCGGAGGTGTACGAGTCGTTGACCGATTGCCCCGACGAGTTGCTGCTGTTCTTCCACCACGTGCCGTACGACCACCTGCTGCACAGCGGCTCGACGGTCATCCAGCACATCTACGACACTCACTTCGCCGGAGTCGACGAGGCGATCGCCATGCGGGAGCGGTGGCTGGACATCGCCGACACCGGCCTCGACCCGGCCCTGTACGCCCGGGTCGCCGACCGTCTCGACGAGCAAGTCCGCTCGGCGCGGGAGTGGCGCGACCAGATCAACACCTACTTCTTCCGCAAGTCCGGCATACCCGACGCGCTCGGCCGCCGGATCCACTGACCGGCCTCGTCACCGGTCGAGCCCGGTCACCCGGCGAGCAGTGCGCCGGAGCCGATGCGGAACGGGACGGCCGCTCGGCGGTCAGCACCTCGCCTTTCGTCGTAGTCATGTGCTCGACGTCGTGTTCACCGTCGAGCCGGAACAGCCGCAGGGTGACAGCGGAGCTCCCCCGCGCCATGATCATTTGATGGCTTGCTGGGAGAATCCCGGCGTGTCGCCCAGCAGAGCATCAAACGATCATCAGAACGACGAACCGCTATGCTGACCGGTCCCAGGCTCGCGGATCACGGCCCAGCAGTGCGAGCAGTTGGATCTGGTGGTCCGTGGTGGGACCCGGATCGTGGCCCAGTACGTCGAAGTCTGGCCGGGCGATGTCGAGCCTGCCGAGTTCGGCAAGGTCGATGCCGTCAAGCACCGGGACCACCGCGAGGTTACCGCGGACCACGTGGTCGACCAGCGCCCGTACGTCCCACTCGGAGCACGGCGTCGGGGCGCTCCACTGGTCGGCGCCGATCTGCGCGACGAGGTCGCAGAAGTACCCGTTCTGCTAGATTCCAGTGGAGTTCTTAATCTTCGGAGGTCAGGTGGGGTATCGAGGTCCGTTGCCGCAGCGACTCGTCGACCGGGTCAACGCCTGTACCGCAGCCCTGTACTCGTCGCCACGGTGGGGGCGGCTGGTCCGTCGGCGCATCACGATGATTACCTACACCGGACGCCGGTCCGGTCGCACGTTCAGTACCCCGGTCGGCTACCGCCGGGCCGACGGCACCATCACCATCACCGTCGTAGTGCCAGACGCCAAGAAGTGGTGGCACAACTTCACCGGTGCCGGTGGCCCGGTTTCGCTGCACCTGGAAGGGATCGACCGATCCGGTCATGCCGTCGCCCGCCGCGACGACCGCGGCCGGGTCACGGTGACCGTCGAACTGGACTCCTGACCGGCGCGGTGCGCCGGCTCAGCTCGACGGCAGCTCCACCCCGTCCGGGGCGCGCATCCGCCAGGCGTCGGTGACGAGTTCGGCTAGCCGGTCGACGTCGACCCGCGCCAGC
Organism: Micromonospora sp. LOL_013; assembly: GCF_048060315.1. Classification (NCBI taxonomy): domain Bacteria; kingdom Bacillati; phylum Actinomycetota; class Actinomycetes; order Micromonosporales; family Micromonosporaceae; genus Micromonospora; species Micromonospora sp. LOL_013. Next base: position 48,760 of record NZ_JBHMIQ010000045.1, on the reverse strand, counting down.
CGGAGCATCACCAGCGGCAGTCCGTCGTAGCCGGGTGTGGTGAAGAACAGGTCGGGCTCGCCGAGCAGCAACGCCTGCTTCTCCGCCTCGTCGCCGACGTACAGCACGGCGACGTCGGTCCGGATCACCCGTGGCTTGCCGGGCCGACGCTCCGGATAGGACCAGACGAGGCCCTTCCCGGCGACCCGAAAGTCAAATCCATCGCTGTCGATCTCGACGACCTGCGGTAGGGCCGACGCCAGTCGCCGGACGTCATCGGCGTCAGCCATCGGGGCACCCGTACCGCACCGCGCTTCGCATCCCCACAGGTTAGCCAGCCGGCTCCGTCGCCACCACGAACACCCTCGGAACGGGAACGTGACGAGCCATCGAGCGTCCGCCGCCACCGATCGGATCGCCTTATGCGACGGGGCGTCGAAGTTGCCCGGCACCTGAACCGGACCGGTGACCCGAGCGCCCGGGCGGCGGCGACCATCTCGGTCGACGAGTCGATCCCGGTCACGGTGGCTCCCGACCAACGGTCTGCAAGGTGGACGGCGAGGGTGCCCGGCTCGCAGCCGAGGTCGACGACCACGGCCGGGTCGGCGACGGCGACCCTGGCCAGCAAATCAGCGAACGGGCGGGAGCGGTGGTCAGTGAAGCGCAGGTAGGCGGCCGGATCCCACATCGCTGTCTCCTCCCGGCCGATCCGATGTCCGACCGGCGTCACGGCCGGGCCGGCGTCCGACCGTCGCGGTACGCCGCCCACTCGTCGGCCAGCATCGCGAAGTCGAGTTCCGTACTCCATTCGCCTTTGAACAATTCGTTGCGCACCAGCCGGGCCTCCTGACGCATCCCGAGGCGTCGGGCCAGCCGGGCCGACGCCTCGTTGCGCTCGTCGACCCGGGCCACGATCCGGTGCAGGCCCAGGTGGTCGAAGCCGAGACCGAGCAGCGCCCGTGCCGCCTCGGTGGCGTAGCCCCGGCCGGCGGCGTCCGGGTGTACGACGTACCCGATCTCGCCGCCGCGATGGATTCGGCTGCGCCAGAAGAGCACGACGTCCCCGATCAGCCGGCCGGTGGCGGCCACCTCGACGCCGAGGGTGAGGGCCTGACCTTCGTCGCTGAGGCCGGTGTTGGCCCACTGGGTGGCGAGCCGCTGGACGACGACGTCGCGGGTCATCGGCTCGAGCGGCACGTACCGGCAGACGGCCGGCAGACTGCGGTAGGCGAGCAGCGCGTCGACGTCGTCGCCGGCCAGCGGTCGCAGCAGCAGCCGCTCGGTGCGGACCGGATAGTCAGGATGCAGGGCGGGATCTTCGGAATGCAGGGCGGACTGCTGCACGGTCGGCACGCCGCCCATGCTGCCACCACGCCCACCGTCGATCGCCTGCCACCACACCCGCCGCCATCCGATTTGCCGGGCCGTCCAGCAGCTGAGCCAGCCGGTCGACGGACGTGAGATCCAGCTCACATCGACGCTCAAAGCCGGGCCCGTCGCCCGGTCCGTCTTGCCAGTTGTGAACGACGACAGGAACGACGACAGGACGGGGCGACGAGGGTGACGGGTCGGATTCTCTTCGTGGAACTGCGCCGTACCGCGGTGGTGTGGTTCGGTGTCGGGCTGGCGTTCGCGGCGGCCTCGTTGGCCGTCGACGGGGAACGCTGGGACGGGTACTGGATGGCGGGGGTGCTGGCCCATCACGACACGCTGGAACTGATCTGGCCGCTCGCGCTCGCGGTCGGTGCCTGGCACGGGCGCCGGGACCACGCCAGCAGGATGACCGAGCTGATCGCGACGAGCGCCCGACCAGGCCTGGCCCGGGTGGCACCCCGGGCGGTCGCGCTCGTCGGCTGCCTCGCCGGCGGATTCACCGGCGGAGTGCTCGAGGTGCTGGCCCTCGCGGCGCTGGCCGCAGACCATCAGCCGGCCGGCTGGGTCTGGCCGGTGCTGCTCGGCGCGGCGAGCGTCGCGGCGGCCGGTCTGCTCGGCCTCGGCCTGGGTCGGCTGCTGCCGTCCCGGCTGACCGCCCCGCTGCTCGCCATGGGTGCGCTCGCCGCCGTCGTCGCACTGCAGTTGCTGGCCGACAGCGGCGACAACCGGGCGTTGCTGCTCAGCCCGACATCCCTCGGGCCGGTTGACGGCTACTCCACGATCGACGACCGAGCCGTCGCGGGCATGCTGGTGTGGTACGTCGCTCTGGCGGCGACCGGGTGGGCGGTGTACGCCGCCGCCACTCGCCGGTCCCGGCTGCTCGCCGTGCTGCCGGGCGTCGCCGGGCTGCTCGTCGCCCTGATCGTGCTGCCACCGGTCAATGAGGCTGCGCACCCCGACCTACGGGCCACCGAACTGGTCTGTGCCGACGGGACACCCCGGGTCTGCGTCAGCCGGGTCGACGCGTCGGTCCTGCCGGAGCTGGTCGGGCCGGCCCGGCGGGCGTTGGCTCTGCTGGCCAAGCTGCCCGACCCGCCAACCGCCGTCGTGCAGCGGGTCGGCCCGCACGGAGCCTCGACTGTGGAGCGCCGGAAGACGGCCAATTTCCATCTGCTCATCTACGGCGACGGAACGATCGCCACCGGGCTGCGCACGCTCGAAGCCGAAATCCTCGACGGCGCCGGGACCGTCGCGTGCGGTGCCGCTCCCGGCGACGTCGAGGGCTGGGAGCCGATTCAGGCGGCCCGGGCGGCGGCCGGCCTCTGGCTCGCGGGCCGGGACGCGGCACCGGACGAGTTCTGGGATCCCGTACAGGGCATGGTCGACGAGGCGCTGGCCACGCTGCGGTCGCTGCCGGCGGACGAACAGCCGGCCCGGGTCGCCGCACTTCGGGAGGCCGCGCTGAACTGTCGACCCGACCTCTACGAGGTGCTGACCGCCAACTGACGCGTATGGGCGGTAGACCCCATTTCGGATCGTGAGGGGTTGACGGCGAGGAGTCATCGACATCAACATGTTCGCCATTGGCGTTCAACGATCTTCGATGCCAACCGGTTGATCCCGGCCCTGCGATCCAGGAGACGATCGATGTCAGGACGCAAGCCCTCCCTACCACGACTATTGCCCCGGGCACGCCGCCTGCTGGCCGTCACCGCTGGTGCCGTGCTGGCCGGCGGGCTGCTCGGCGTACCACTGCCCGTCTCGGCCGCGCCCACCGACGGCGGTGCCGACGCCCCCGGTGCCGGCGCCGCCGCAGTCGCCGAGGAGCTACAGACCACAGTCGCCGAATCGACCGGCGACCGGGTCCAGGCGCTGCTGATGCTGCCCAACCCGCAACGCTATCCGACCAACCCGGACACCGCCGTCGACCAGCTGCGCGCCCACTCCGAGGAAATCCAGGCCGAGGTCGAGACGGCGCTGGAGGAGCACGCCGAGACCGCCGGCGACGTACGGGTGGTCAACCGCTTCTGGATCACCAACATGCTGCTCGTCGAGTTCACCGCCGACGCCTCCCGGCTGTCGGCGCTGGCGAGCCTGCCCGGTGTGCAACGGGTGCTGCCGAACTTCACCCTGAGCGTGCCGGAGACCGAGATGACCGCCGCCGCCGACCCGGCCGCGTCGATCGTCGACGACCGGATCACCTGGGGCATGGACCGCATCGGCGTCGAAAAGGTCTGGACCGAGCTCGGTCTGGACGGCACCGGCGTCCGGGTGGTCACCCTCGACACCGGGGTCGCCATCGACCACCCCGACCTGGTCGGCAAGATGGCCACCGACGACCCGACCGACCCGACCTACCCGGGTGGCTGGATGGAGTTCAACTCTGCCGGCGGTCTGGCGGCCTCCGAGCCGCACGACTCGTCCACCCACGGTACGCACGTCTCCGGCACCATCCACGGTGGTGCGGCGTCCGGCGTGACAATCGGCGGTGCCCCCGGCGCCGAGATGGCGCACGGCCTGGTGATCCCCGACGGAAGCGGCTCCTTCGCCCAGGTCGCCGCCGGCATGCAGTGGGCGGTCGCACCGACCGACTCCGCCGGCAACCCGGCGGGCCGGCCGGCCGACGTGGTCAGCATGTCGCTCGGCGCGGCGACCTACGCGACGGAGATGGTCGCCCCGACCCGGGCGATCGTCGCCGCTGGCGCATTCCCGTCGTTCGCCATCGGCAACGAGGACATCTTCGGCAGCTGCGGCGTCGGTTCGTCCAGCCCCGGCAACGTCTACGAGGCCGTCGGCGTCGGCGCCACCGACATCGACGACAACGTCGCCGACTTCTCCTGCGGCAATGTGGTCAACAAGTCCAGCTGGGCCAGCCCGCCTGCGGACTGGCCGGACAGCTGGGTCACCCCGGACCTGTCCGCCCCGGGCGACGAGGTGTGGTCGGCCCACCCGGACGGCAGCTACCGCTACGCCAGCGGCACCTCGATGGCGACCCCGCACACCAGCGCGGTCGCCGCGCTGCTGCTGCAGGGCGCACCGGAGCTCAGCGTCGACGCGACCCGTACCGCGCTGATCGACACCGCCTTCTGGGACGACCGGTACGCCGACGTGGCACCGGACACCCGCTACGGCCACGGCCGGATCGACGCGTACGCCGCCGCCGTGCAGGTGGCGCTCGACAGCGGCGTCACCGGCCAGGTCACCACCGCCGGCACCGGCGCCCCGGTCGCCGACGCCACGGTCACCGTCACGCCGGGCGGGGCCTCGGTGCGTACCGGTGACGACGGCAGCTTCACCCTGCGGCTGGCGCCGGGCAGCTACACGCTGACCGCCACCGCGTTCGGTCACGAGACCGCCAGCGTCGCCGACGTCGTCGTGGTCGAGGAGTCGTTCACCACCGTCGACCTGGCAATGGTGCCGCTGCCGATCGGGGTGGTCACCGGTGCCGCGACGTTCGACGAGAGCGGCCACGGCGTACCCGGGGTGACGGTCACGGTCTCCACCGACGGCGCGCCGGTCGGCAGCCCGGTGGTCACCGGCGCCGACGGTAGCTACCGGCTCGAACTGCCGGCCGGCAGCTACCGGGTCACCGCCGAGCATCCCCGGTTCGACGTCTCCCCGGCCGTCGAGGTGGCCATTCCGGAAGGCGGCGCGGTCACCGCCGACTTCACGCTCAGCCCGCCGCCGCAGACGGTCGCCCTGGTCGGCAGCTACGTCGACACGTACGCCGACGAGATCTTCGCCCCGCGCGGCATCGAGACGGTGAGCTACGACTGGGACGAGCTGGTGGCCGCCGCCGACCATCCGGTCGTGGTGCTCGGCTACGGGGTGAGCAGCGACTACGACGAGGCGACCTTCCAGGCGTTCCTGGACGCCACCGACGCCGCCGGCACCGGGGTGATCTTCACCGACCACGCCTACAGCACCGGCAACGGCATCCGGCAGCTGTCCCAGCACACCGGGCAGCCCGTCTCGACCGGCTCCATCACCGGCGGTACCGGCGTGGCCGAGTCGTACTACGAGGTGACCGCCGAACACCCGATCCTCGACGGGTACGCCGTCGGTGACCGGATCCCGCTGGACGACAGCACCCAGGCCAAGTGGATCGCCTGGTTCGGCGACTACTCCGGCGACGGCCGGCAGACCCTCGCCGACCTGGGACGCAGCGACACCACCGGGATCTACGGCGGCGGCATCGGCGTCGACCAGCGGGCCACCAACCGGCACGTCCTGCTGTCCACCCACGGTGTGTCGGTGACCCGCGGCCCGGTCGACTGGACCGAGCAGGCCACCCAGGTGTTCCTCGACGCGATCGACTGGGCAGCCCGCCCGGCCGAGGAAGGGCAGCCGTACTTCGCCGTGCACGGGTTGACGGTCGACCCGGAGGTGGTGAAGAGCAACGAACCGGTACGGGTCACCGCCCAGGTGAAGAACATCGGCGCGGCGGCCGGTCCGTACCAGGCGGTGCTGCGGGTCGACGGTGAGTCGGCGGCGACCACCACGGTCAACCTCGGCTCCGGCGTCAACCAGACGGTCAGCTGGACGGTGCAACGGGCCGAGCTCGGCAACTACGCCGTGACGCTCGAGTACCTGACCGGGTCGTTCCGGGTGCGTCCGCCCCGGGTGAGCCTCACCGCGCGTACCGTCGACGCTCCGGACGCCGAGCCCGGCCCGCTGGCCGACGCCGCGGTCGAGCTGGTCCACGACGGCGCCGTGATCCCGGTCGGTGCGACCGACGACGCCGGCACCCTCACCTTCGAGACTCCGGCCGCCGTCGACCGCTACACCCTGGTGGTGCGCAAGGCCGCGGCCGACGGTGGTACGTCGTACCTGCTGCACAAGGCGATCACGGTGTTCGACGACGACGAGGTGCTGTTCGCGCCCCGGGTGCTGGCCGGTGGGCCGGCCGGGGCCGAGGCGGCCCAGGATCTGTCGACCCGGGTGGACCTCGCCGCCGACCTGGTCGGCGGCGACCATGAGGCGACCGTCTACCTGCGCCCGGCCGGCACCGCGCCGTGGGCGTACTCGTTCGGGCCCGGACCGCTGGTCGCGACGCTGGACAGCTACCAGGCGGTCACCGTGCACCAGCTGCCCCGGTTGGAACGTGACTGGTGGCTGGTCAGCGAGATCCTGCCGGAGATGGACTGGGTCGACCCGTTCGACGCCACGTTCGGCTTCGGCGGCACGGCGCAGGTCGAACTGGCCGCGTCAACCCCGGAGCCGGGCTCGGTCGAGGTGGACTGGTCGGTGACCGACGCGCACGGACACCCGTTCGCGACGGTGCGCGCCACCGACGTACGGCCGTTCGCCGACCTGCCGGCGGTGACCCGCCTGGAGGACGTCGTGCCGGCGGTACGGGCGTTGGCGCCAAACGAGGCCCGGCCGGTGCTGCGGCTGTCCGACCCGACCGGGGCCGAGATCCGGGCCGGTTACCTCGACTGGGCGGCCCAGCCGTACGGGTTCGAGGTCGACGACCCGCAGCCCGGTCGGTACCAGCTCCAGCTGGAGCTGGACACCGGCTGGTACAGCGGGCTGGTCGACGCCGAGTCGTCCCTGGTGCTGGCCGAGGCGGCGACGATCACCTCGACCTACCCGCAGACCGCCGAGGTGGACGGCTGGTTCCACCCGGAGGTCCGGGTGGTCAACCCGAGCGGGATCGACCAGGGCACCGCCGAGTCGACGCTGACGATCACCCACCCCGACGGTGACCTGCTGGCCCGCGACGTCGCGGTGCAGCTGCGGGTCGACGGGGCCTGGGTGCGGACTCCGCTGACGGTGCAGGACGGTGCTCTGGTCGGGACGATCTCGCCAGAGGTGGCGCTGACCGCCGGCACCGACCTGACCTGGGAGCTGCACGTACGCACCCGCCGGCCCGGCGCGTTCACCTTCACCCATCAGCTGGCCGGCGATGCGGTGGCGGTGACCGCCAGCTCGGCGGTGACGGTGGGCTGACGACGTCCGGCCGGTGAGGATAAGGTCTGGCCGTGCGGACCAAGCAGGAGTTGAGCGACGCCATCCGGCAGCGACAGCGGGCGGTGCTGATCGTCAACGCCAGGTCCCGCCAGGGCCGCCAGTTCTACACCGACGCCGTCCGGCGGCTGACCGACGCCGGATTCGAGCTGATCGCCAGCTACCCGGTCGACGAGCCGGGTGAGCTGGAACGCAGCCTGGACGAGGCAGTCCGAATGGCCCCGGACCTGCTGATCGCCGGCGGTGGGGACGGCACCATCGGGGCCGCCGCCCGGCTGCTCGCCCACCGCGATATCGCGCTCGGGCTGCTGCCGTTGGGCACCACCAACAACTTCGCCCGTACCCTCGGGATCCCGATCGACCTGGATGCGGCGGTCCGGGTCATCAGCTCCGGCAAGGTGATCGACGTCGATCTCGGCCTCGCCGGTGACCTGCCGTTCGTCAACCATGTCGGCATCGGGTTGTCCGCCGAGGTGATGCTGCGCACCCCGCCCCGGCTGAAACGGGTGGTCGGCAAGTTCGCCTATCCGACGACGGCGGCGGCGTTGATGGCCCGGCACCGTCCGCTACGGGTCAGCGTCCGCACCGCCGGCAGCAACCGGGACTTCCAGACCCACCAGCTGTACGTCGCCAACGGCGGTCACCAGGCCGGCCGGCCGATCACCGCGGACGCCAACGCCGACGACCGGCTGCTGGTGGCGTACCCGGTCGGTGGTGCGACCCGGCACAGCCTGCTGGCCGCGACGGTACGCAACGCGGCGACCGGTCACCGGCGTACCCTGCGGCACGACCCGTTCCTCGCGGTCGGCGAACTGCTGGTCGAAACGGACCGGCCGGCGCCGGTGGAGATCGACGGTGAGGTGTGTGGCGAGACCCCGATCCGGCTGCGGGTCGACGCCAACGCGTTGCGGGTGATGGCCGCCGCGGGGACCGTCGACCACTGACCCGACCGCGCGGTCGGGCCGCACGACTCCGGCTGGCCGCCGGTCTCGCCCACTGGAGGGCCAGGCCATCGTCGGCGGTGGACATGTAGTTCGACGCAGCACGTACCATGCGCTGGTGTCGACCGTCGCCGCCGCGATACGGCGGGTCCATCTCCGGTCAGTGGTCCGACCGGTCTGGCTGTTTCTTCCGAGTCTTCCTCCGTCACCGCAGGCCCAGGCGGTCGGCCGCACGCCTGGCGGCACCACCCGGCCGCTGGCTGCTCCAGGCATGGCGGCGGACCCGCCAGCTACCAACGCCACCGCCGGAACCGGTACTCGCACCGCACACGGGGTGCCAGCCGCGGTACTACCAGTGATGACGACATGTGGGCCGTCGCGCTCTGTTCAGGCACCGCCGGACTCGACCACGTCGCCGGCGGCGACCGGGTTGACCGAGTCGACCGCAGGTAAATTGGCGACGAAGGGTTCCCGGTCCGCATCGGACATCCGCAGTTCCCGCCGCGACGGCACGACCTCGCCACTCATCTGACCACTCTACGACGCGTTCGCCCACCCCCGGCCGCGCGCGGCGCGGTCCGGCCCGCTGCCTCGGGCCGGACCGCGCCGACGTCAGTGCCGGATCGGCATCAGCAGCGAACAGCTCCGGTCGTCGTCGGGCAGTCGCACGGCCAGCGGCCGGATCGGTCCGTCCAGGTCCAGCACCAGCTGACCGCCGCCGGCGGCCGCCACCGCCTGCAGCAGGAACTCCCGGTTCACCGCGACGTACCGATCCGGTGCGGCGTGCCAGGCCGCCTCGTCGACGCATTCGACGGTGCCGTCGTCGGTCGCCGCCAGCACCGCGACCGGGTGGGTGACGCCGAGGTGTTCGCGTACCACCGCCGGGGCACGGCCCGGCTCCAGCGCCCGTCGCAACTCGGTGGCGTCCACGGTGACCTGCCGTCGGCCCTCGGCGCCCCGGACCGGCAGCAACGGCCGGTAGTCGGGAAAGTCGTGGTCCAGCGGGTCGGTGGTGATCCGCCAGCCCGGGGCGGAGGCGTTGACGCCGTCCGGACCGAAGGCAAGTTCCGCTGTTGGGTTACGGTCGACCTGGCTGCGTACGCCGGTCACGAAGCCGCCGGGCACCAGGACCGACGCCGCTGGGCCGTCGACCGCCGTCGGGACGAGTTCGGCGACCGCAATGCGGTAACGGTCGGTCGCGGCGAACCGTACGGCGTCGGCGGAGACCTCGACGTGCACCCCGGCCAGGGCGGGAATCTCGGGGTCGATGCCGACGGCGAACCGTACGGCGTCCAGCGCGCCGGCCAGGTCGGCGGCGTCGACGGTGACGTGGGTGGTGGTGGTCATGATCGTCCGATTCTCCTCGGCATCGAGCAGGGCATGGATGCGGGAGAGCTCCCGACGGGCATCGGCCAGCCCGTCCTGCAGCCGGCGCAGGTGCACGTCGAGCAGCCGCCGGGCCACCGTGACGTCGGGCAACGCCCGGACCGCCTCGGTGATCTCGGCCAGCGGCAGGCTGACCCGGCGCAGCCCGGCCAGCAGCCGGGCGGCGCGCAGCTGACTCACGGCGTACCACCGGTAGCCGGTGCGCGGATCCACCGCGGCCGGCACCAGCACGCCGGCGGCGTCGTAGAACCGCAGCGCGCTGACGGTCAGCCCGCTGGCGCGGGCCGTCTCGCCGATGCTGTGCATGTCGCTCTCCACGTCCATGGACTCTGCGGCCTAGACCAGGTCGAGGGTCAAGGCCAGCCGGGTACCGGAGCCGACGGGCCGGGCCAGCGGCGGGATGCCGGCCCGTGGCAGCATTGCAGTTCCGACCAGATCGATGTGCGCGTCCAACGAGACCGACGTGCCCCGCCGGGAGGCAGGATGACCCCGCACGCACCTGCACCGCCCGCGATCGCCGGGCTGCCGCCGCTCGCCTGGCAGCACACGCCGGTGGCAGCGGATCATCACGCCGGTCGGCAGGCCCTGTCGCTCACCGCCGGCCCCGGCACCGACTGGTTCGTCGACCCGGTCGGCGAGTACCGCACCCACAACGCCCCGGCGCTGCTGTTCGCCTGCCCGGACGGCGAGTTCGCGCTCTCCGCCCGGGTCACGGTCGACTTCACGGCCGCGTTCGACGCCGGCGTGCTGTGCCTGCGCATCGACGAGGAACACTGGGCGAAGCTGTGCTTCGAGTACTCACCGCAGGGTCGGCCGATGGTGGTGACCGTGGTGACCAACGGCACCTCCGACGACGCCAACGCGGTCACCGTCGAGGCGTCCAGCGTCCACCTCCGGGTGCTGCGCAAGGGGTCGGCGTACGCGTTCCACTACTCAGTCGACGGCATGTCGTGGCAGTTCGCCCGACTGTTCCGGCTGACCGGTGCCGCCGATGCGCCGACCCGGGTCGGCCTCCTCGCCCAGTCGCCCACCGGTGACCGCTGCACCGCCACGTTCGAGCAGATCAGTCTGGACGACGTGGTTCCGGACGATCTGCGCAGTGGGCGGTGACCCGGACGGTGGTCCCGGACCGGGCTGGGTGGCCTGTGCTACCGGCTCGGCTCGCTGCACCTCGCCGACCGGGATCCGGCGGCGGCGGCGCTGGACGACGCGGTACGCGCGTACGCCGGGCTGGTCGGTGCCGTGCCCGACGCGGAGCTGACGCTGGCCGACGTGCTGGCCCGCCGTGGTCTCGCCCAGTCGGTACGGGGATGGGCCGCCTCGGCAGAGGTCGACGTTGACGCAGCGGTCCTGGCCTGTCTGTCGGTGACCGGCGGCGATCCGGCCCACCCGCGACGCCGGGACCTGGCCCGGGTGCTGGCGTCCAACGCCGCGACGCTGGCACCGGACGGTGACCCACAGCTCGCGATCGCCTCGGCCAACGCCGCACTGGGCTACTACGGCCATCCCGACGCGGGCGGCAACGACGCGGACGACAGCGTCGACAGTGGGTACGTACACAGTGCAGCGGTGGTGTCGGCGTTGCTGAACTTCGTCGACGGCCGGGTCGTCGAGGGCTTCGTACCGGCGGCGGTGATCGCCGCCGGCCTGCCGCCGGGCCAGGCCCGGCAGGCGCTGGAGGCCGAGTTGCGGGTGGTCGACGGGCTGCTGTCGATGGCCGGTGGCCCGGTGCCGTTCCCGCCGGAGATGGGTCGCAGCCTGGCGCGGCTGGTGCTGCTGACCGTGCGGGACCGGGGCCTGCTGTGGGTGCCGGCCGACGACTGGCTGGACCGGGCGGCCCAACCGACGCTGACAGCGGTGGCGCAGCGGCACACCGCCGGGGCCGGGCAGGCGACACCGCTGGAGACGGCGACGACACCAGCGATCCGGCGTTGCTCTGGACCGCATCGACGCGGTGGCTGTCCAAGCTGTCGTTGGAGGCGGCGGTGCAGCTGGCGACGGTCGCCGTCGACGTACTGCCCACGGCGTCGGCGTACGCCGACGGACGGCGGCTGGCACCGGCCGCGCACGCGTTGCTCGCCAGCGCATACCGGGCCGCCCCCCCCCGACCGGCCACCGCCGGAACCGGCGGCGTACCTGCCGGTCTGGCAGCGGCTGCTGGAGGTGGCCACCGGCAGCTGCCGGGCGGCCGGTGACCACCCGCTTGCCGACGACTTCGACGCATGGCGCGCCCGGTTGGGGTGACCGGGCGCGCACCTGCGCGACGGTTACCGGCAGGACTCCCACCTGCGTGACGGTTACCGTGCCGGATTCGCACCTGCGTGGCGGTTACCGTGCAGGACGTACCCGCAGGCCGTGCCGAGGACCAGCTCGGCGATGGCAGCGGCGACCAGACCGGTGGCCGGCATCCCGTCCAGAGCGATGCTGAGCAGCCGGGACAGTCCGTACGCCAGATAGACGGTCGCCCCGATCAGCGCCGCGGCGAAGGTCAGCCGGCGGACGAACGCCCCGAGGGTGACCAGGATCCCGGTGGCCAGCAGTGCCCCGCCGGCTGCCCGGGTCTCGCTGAGCAGGCTGCTGTTGCCGGCGAAGTCGATGCCGTTGCCGGCGTGGAAGGCGTCCGGTGCAGTCAGGACCGCGCCCCCGATACCGACCACGACCAGACCGGCGACGACGAGAATCACCTTCTGGCTGCGGCTGCCGGTGCGGGTGTTGATCTGGGGCGGCGCCGGCACCGGGCCGGCGACGGTGGTCACTGCTGCCACGCCCCGGCGGCGGCCGCCTGCCGGCAGAAGTCGGCGAAGTCCCGCGGTGCCCGGCCCAGCGCCCGCTCGACGCCGTCACCGAGCGACGCGTTGCGCCCGTCGAACACCTCCACGCACAGGTCGGTGAGCAGCCGCGCGTAGTCCGGCCCCAGCTGCGAGACCAGGGCGATATGGAACTGCTCGGCGGTGACCGGCTGGTAGCCGACGGCCCGGCCGCTGGCCGTGGCGATCTCCGCCGCCACCTGCGCGAAGGTAAGCAGGCGCGGCCCGGTTACGTCGTACGTCCGGCCGTCATGCCGGCGGTCGGTGAGCACCGCCACCGCGACGTCGGCAACGTCGTCGACGTCCACGAACGGCTCGGCCACCCCGCCGGCGGGCAGGGCCACCGTCCCGGCCAGGACCGGGCCGAGCAGGTGTCCTTCGGTGAAGTTCTGGTTGAACCAGCTGGCCCGCACGATGCCGTAGGTCAGCCCGGAACTGGCGACGATCGCCTCACAGCGGCCGGCGTTGGTCTCGCCCCGACCGGAGAGCAGGACCAGCTTGCGGACACCGGCGTCGCGGGCGGCGGCGGTGAACTTCTCGACCACGGTGGGCGCTTCGGGTGCGGCGAGGTCCGGCGAGTACGACAGGTAGACGGCGTCCGCCCCGCGCAGCGCGGCGAACCAACTGGCCGGCTCCGCCCAGTGAAACGGCTGCTCGCCCTGGCGGCTGGCCCGGACCACGGGGTGGCCGAGTGTGGTGAGCTGGTCGGCGATGCGCCGGCCGGTCTTGCCGGTCGCCCCGGTGACGAGCACTGACGGTCGTGACATGGCGTGGGAACTCCTGTTCGGTCTTAGGTGTCGTGGACGGCCATCTACCGCCCGCTGCTGGCCACCGCCCAGGTCGGGCGAAGCGTCCGACTCGGGCGGGTGATGTCTTGTCGACCAGCCTGCCGGGGTGGCATCGGCGGAACAATGATCCTGATTCCTGATTTCTTTGCTCATCGTCCAGACCTGTGGATGTTCGGCATACTCTCCGGGAAACTGGGCAGGGTGTGGACGACACCCAGCTGCGCGATCCCGGCGATGAGCGACCCGCTCGGCGAGACCCTGCACATGTTCCGGCTGACCGGCACCCTCTACTGCCGGGCCGAGCTGACCGCCCCGTGGGGCATCGACGTGCCGGCTCTGCCGGGCTGCATGACGTTGCAGGTGGTCACCGCCGGCCGGTGCTGGCTGGAGGTGGGCGATGCCGAGCCGTACCTGATCGGGCCGGGCAGTCTGACGCTGATTCCGGACGGTGTCCCGCACCGGTTCCGCAGCGCCCCGGACGCATCGACGCGGCCGTTGTTCGACATTCCGGTGCAGCAGCTCAGCGAGCGCTACGAGATCATGCGACACGGGGGCGGCGGCGAGCTCACCCAGGTGACGTACGCGGTGCTGCGCCCGGACCACGTCGCCGCCCGGCGGTTGATCGCTCAGCTACCGCCCGTGCTGCATCTCGACCGGTTCGACGACGACGAGTCGGGGTGGCTGCACAGCACGTTGCGGCTGGTCGCCCGGGAGGCACAGGCGCTGCAGCCGGGGGGTGAGACGATGCTGACCCGGCTGGCCGACATACTGGTGATCCAAGCGATCCGGTCCTGGTTGGACGCCGCTGCGGAGGCGCGCCAGGGTTGGCTGGCCGCGCTCCGCGACGACCAAATCGGCCGGGCGCTGACCGCGCTGCACCGCGAGCCCGGGCAGGACTGGACGGTCGGCACCCTGGCCCAGCAGGCGGGCATGTCCCGGTCGGCGTTCGCCGCCCGGTTCACCGAACTGGTCGGTGAACCGGTGATCCGCTACCTGGCGACCTGGCGGCTGCAGCTGGCCCACGACCACCTGCGGCGCTCCGCCGACCCGCTGCCGGTGGTCGCCCGCCGGTTCGGCTACCACTCGGAGGCGGCGTTCTGCCGGGCCTTCAAAAGGGCGTACGGGGTTGCGCCGGGCCAGGTCCGTCGGGAACGGCTCGGCGCCGGGAACGACTGACCCGACGCGAGGTCGCGGACCGGTGAACCGGCACACTAGGTGGATGGCACACCTGCGGGTCGACTTCTACTCCGACGTGCTGGAGCAGGCCACCTCGATGACCGTCCTGCTACCCCAGCACACCAGGACCCGGATCGGCGCTACCGCGCGGGCCGGCGACGCCGATTCCCCGGTGCTCTATCTCTTGCACGGGCTTACCGACGATGCCACCGCGTGGACCCGGTACAGCTCCATCGAGCGGTACGCCGAGGAACGCGGCCTGGCCGTGGTGATGCCCCAGGTGCATCGCAGCATGTACGCCGACGAGGTGCACGGAGCACCGTTCTGGACCTTCCTGTCCACCGAACTGCCGGCCGTGGTCGACTCGTTCTTCCGGGTTTCCCGACGGCGGGAGGACACCTTCGTCGCGGGCCTGTCGATGGGCGGGTACGGGGCGTTGCGCTGGGCGCTGCGCCAGCCGCACCGGTTCGCGGCGGCGGCCAGCCTGTCCGGCGTACTCGACGTGGCCGCCCGCCAGCACGGACCGTCGGTGTCCACCACCGACCCACTGATGCGGCGGGTCTTCGGCGAGCAGGACATCGCCGGCAGCGACGACGACCTGCTCGCGGTGCTCGACCGGGCCGACCCGGCGGCGGTGCCGCAGCTCTGGCTGTGCTGCGGCACCGAGGACGTGCTGTACCCGGACAACGTCCGGTTCCGCGACGCCTGCGTGGCGCGGGGTGTCTCGCTCACCGTCCACTTCGAATCCGGTGACCATGTGTGGAGCTACTGGGACGCCAAGATCCGGGACGTACTCGCCTGGCTGCCGCTGTGACCGATGGAACCGACGCGGCGCGAATGGCCGCCGGGCTGGGCGATCAGTTGACCACGCTGACCTTCACCGATCTCGGCACCGAACAGGTCACCAGGACGATCATCGACGCCGTGGTGCGGTGGGGTACCGAGCAGGGCTGGCGGGTGTACCGGCGGGCAGCCAGCGTACTGCCGCTGCCGCCGCCGATGCACGGCCGGCACTCGGTCGTCGACGTGGCCTGTGCCCGGCCCGACGCGCCGCCGCTGGTGGTCGAGGTGGACCACACCGACCGACGCCGTACGGTCGAGAAACTGCTCGCCGAGGCCGCAGCCGGTCGAGTGGCGATCTGGGTCCGATGGGGCAGCCGTGGCTTTACCGCCCCGCCCGAGCCGGTGCGCATGGTCACCGTGCCGGTCACCGCCCGAGCCGCGGAGCGACCGGGCGTACGGTTGTTCAGCCGGCAGCCGGCGCGGCCGTTGGCGCCGCCCGATCACCGGCCCGGCCCGGTGACCGCAGCCGGGCCTCCGTCGTCCCTGTTCGACCCGGCTGACGGCGAGCCGCCCACCGGTGGTTGACCGCCCGGCTGGGCCGGCCGGCGGATCATCCCGCTGCGGGTGCCGGAGCCATCCCCGTTGTCCACGCGCTGAGCACGCGAACCGGTCCCGGCACCCACAGATCGGGACACGGAGGCACGGTGGCTCACGCCCTCCCGCGCAGGAGCGGACCACGTCGGATCTCGCTGTGAACAGTCTCGGCCACCGTGAACGTCCGCAAAAGGCGCATCGCGTGACAGAATCTGGTGCTGATGTCACGGCGAGGACAAGGTGACTCGCTCAGGAAGGACGGTGACATCCGTGTCCGCTGTGGAGGTCAAGTCGGAGCTGCGCACCCTGCGGGCCGGTCGCGGCGTGTCGGCGCCCGATCTGTCCGGTCGGCTCGGCGACCGCCTGCGTACGCTCTGCGGCAACAGTGCGGTGAACCGCGACGACGAGCCCGCCGATTTGCGCGAGCGGGTGATAGCCGAGCTGAACAGCCAGGTCCGACGCCTACCGGACGACATGGCGCTGGCGGCGCGGGTCGCGCTGGGGCTGCACCCGCAGGCGCAGGACGCGCACTTCCGTGGCCGGGTCGCCTGGCTTGCCCGGCGGCTGGGTCGCGAGGACCGGACCGCGCTGCGTCGGATCAACGAAGCGGAAGTGCTGCTGGCCGAGGCGATCGGCCAGGAGCTGGGCCGGCGCAGCTCCAGCCCGGTCGGAGCCGGTTGGCACGTCGCCGGGCTGCGGGTGCTGGTCCGGCTGGACACCCCGACGATGGAGGCGTACGAGGAACGGCGGATCGTCGCCGACCGGGACGGCGTCGACGAGATCATGCTCGGCATGTCGCTGCCCTGCCCGCCGGGCAGCGACGGGCTCGACATCCGGGCAGATGTGCACTGGGGTGGGCGGCTGATCAGACACGAACGACCGCTGCCGCAGCGGTCGCAGTTGGTCGTCGGCCTGCCCCGGCCACTCGCCGCCGGTGAATCATGCGACTTCAGTGTGGTCACTCGACTGGGTCCGAGCCAGATCGCCTCACCGCACTACGTGCTGACGGCCACCCGACGGTGCCGACGGTTCGAGCTGCGAGTGAGATTCGACCCGGTCCGGTTGCCCAAGTGGGTGCGGCGGGTGACCGGGGAGCCCGTTCGGTTACTGGACACACCGCAGCCCGGCAGCGAACTGCTGCAGCCGGACGCGGTCGGCGAGGTCTACACGGAATTCGACGATCCGGAACTGTATCTCGCGTACGGCATCCAGTGGTTTCCGGCACTACAGCCGTGACGCAGGATCGGAACGTTGGCACGGGTCAGTCGGTCTCCATCACGCATCACCTCCGCTGACGTCGACAGGCAGAATCCGGTGAAACTGCCATTGGCAGACAGCGATCGACTGCGTCTCCCCGGCCGGTGCCGGGAATCGCGCCGATCAGACGGGACAAGGTAGTGGTTGGTCGACAACGGTTGCCCGGCATCGGCCCGGCAAGTGCCGGCTAGCCGACGCTAGGCGGTCGGACCCGACCAGGGTGTGACGCTGGCCGGGGGCTGCACACAGGTGGACTGCACCGCAGACCGGCTGGGCCGGGCGGCGAGCGTGGACACCAGGAACGTCGCGCAACGCGACGGCCCGCTGATTCCTCGTGGCCGGCTTTCCGGCCACCGATAGGTCAGTTACCGCTGACCGAGGCTACGACAGCGCGATCCGGCCGGCACGGCCGTCGATCGCCAGGCGAGACAGCGTCGAATCGCTGGGCCGGGTCGTCGGGCAATGAATGCATCGGGCAATGAATGCACGTGGCTCAAGGTCAATCATGATCTGTCTCCCCGTGAGTCGCCGTACAGTAACCTTATCACCGCCCGCCAAGTTTGCCATCGTAAATACGGCGACAACCCGGTCACAGTCCTCTGTCCACAAGGCTGGCCGGTCCGGACAGGCCGGTCGGTCCGGGCGACATCTGATAACCTCGCCGTAGCGTCGCGTGCCGGTGGCAGTCCGTGTCAGGCATGGAGGTGCCGGACCGAAGGGAGCACGACGATGACAAGCGCCGTTTCCTTGCCCTCCACAAGTGAGTGAGGGCGACGAAGCCAGGCTGGTGGCCTGGAGCCGCGAACTGCGCGGTGTGCACAACCGGCTCCGCGAGGCGCTGACCTACACCCGAGAGGCGTTGGCCGCCGGCCGGCCGGCGGAGCCTGCGACCCGGGATTTGCTGCTGTTCTGTCACGGATTCTGCGCCGCTCTGACTGCCCACCACGAGGGCGAGGACGGTCGACTGTTCCCGGCCATCGCCGCACAGCATCCCGAGCTGCACGACACGCTACGCAACCTGCGGCAGGACCATTCGATGATCGCGTACCTGCTGACCGGGCTGCAGGCCGCCGTGGCGCGAGCCGCGCCGCCCGCCGAGCTGGACCGGCACCTGGATGGCCTGGCCGCGATCATGGAGTCCCACTTCAGGTACGAGGAACGCCAACTGCTGACGGTGCTGGAGACGCTGGCGCTGGACGCGGATCCGGGCAGCGTGCTGGGGCCGCTGTAACCCGGCCGGCCGGGCGCCGCTGCGCGTCTGGCCCGCCCGTCCGCCGGAGCCCACCGCGCGTCAGCTCCGGCTGCCCGGCGTGGCCCGACCCCGGCTGCGGCGGGCGAGCCTGCCCTGCAATGCCCGGCGGGCGACCGGCTTCAGGTCGTCGACGACGTCGACCAGCACCGCCATCTGTTCCAACGCGGCCAACGGCGATCCGGCCAGCACCCGGCGGAGCACCAGCTCGATCTCGTCGGTCCACAGCCGCAGCGCGGCCGCCGCAGCCGGAGCGAGCCGCTCGTCGGTCTGCGAACGGAACGTCGGTGCCCTGCTCGGGAAAGAGGATGTGGCGGGTCGCGCCGAGGTGCAGCAACGGCCCGGTGACCGGCGGGCCGCGCCAGAACCGGTCCATCACCCCGGTGCCGACGCAGCCGATGGACTGCTCGCGACCAGTGGTACGGCCAGCAGCGCCAGCCGGTGATCAAGTGCGGCGGCGGCGACCACCAGGGTGAGCCGGACGGCGACCTCGGCGAGTGCCCGGTCACGACCGCGCTCCGGCGGTACGCCCTGCTCCAGCCACAGTCGCAGCCGGTCGAACGACCATGCGGTGGCTTTGCCTGAGACCGGGCGGAAGGCCCGGTCGGCGAGCGGGCCGAGGCGACCCCACCCGGGCGTGTAGTCGTAGCCGGTCCGGAACCGGACGCCGTTGAGGGTCGGCTGGTAGCGCCAGAAGCCGTGGCCGGACCGGATCAGCGACAGCTTGTGGTCGCAGGTGAACCGCAACGCGGAGGCAGCGGAGCCGTCGGGTCGGCGGCGCTCGCCGGTGGACTGTCCGGTGCCGGCGACGGTCAGGCCGGGCAGCAGCGGGTGGCGTACCGGAACCGTCCCTGCGACCCGTACGGCTCGATCCGGGTGAAGCGCAGGTCCCACCGGGCGTGCCGGGCCGGGTCCTGGGTGTACGCCACACCTGGTCAACCGGGGCCTGGATCAGCGCCTCGATGTACAGCACGCCTGACCTCCCTGGTTTGAGCGAATGCTCAACTGAGAGGTTGGCACGAGTCTTGAGCAGTCGCTCAAATGATCGGTGGCCGCGCTGACCTGCAGGCGGCGATCAGTCGGCCGGGGCCCACGGACTGACCGCGATCCGGCCGGTGGTGCCGATGTCGAGGCCGCCGTCGGGCTCCAGCACCTGCGCCGGTACGCCCGCAGCCGGCGCCACGGCCAGGAAGCTGCCGTGCGTCGGCGAGACCCGAACATCGTCCACTGTGTTGCGCCAGACCAGGACCGCGCCGGCCCGCTGACCGGGCTGCACCGTGATCGGTACGGGGCTGCCGGCCACGGTGTCGATCCGGGCGATCACCTCGGCACCCTCGATCACCTCGACCGCCAGCGGCTGCAGTTGCTCGTCGAGGACCGTGAGCTCCGGAAAGCCGTCGACGTGCACCGGTTCCTCGGCACAGTTGACCAGCCGAATCGGCATCGCCCGCAGACCCATCGCGGCGTCCACCTCACCCAGACTGAGCAGCGCTCCGGAGTCCGGGCAGTCAGGTGACGGATCCGCCGACGGCACCGGCGTCGGCGTGGGGACGGGTGCCAGATCGTTGTCCGGTGGCTGCGGACCTGGTTGCGGCAGCTGACCGGCACAGCCGGCGAGCAGCACCGCCGTCAGCAGTAGCGCACCGGCCCGTCGGCGAATCACCGGTCGCCCGTCTGGTTCCCGGAGACAGGCTCGCCGCCGCCGTCGCTGCCGCCGTCCTTCTCGTCCTTGTCGTCCTCGTCGAACGGTTCGTCGCTCCACCGCCACCGGGCCTCGTCGCCCTCGACGTGCAGCAGGAACTCCGACACCGCCGCCCCGTCCGAGTCGATCAGCACGACCGCAGCCCGAACCTGCTGGTACGCCCGTTCCCAGGCGCCGTCGTCCGGACCGTCCTCGACCACCCGCATCGCCCGCAGCTCCGCGTCGAAGATCGGCCGCAGCGGCGCGAACGACTCGGTCGGCCGGAGGGTGGCGTACAGCCAGGGAAAGTCGCCGTCGGTCACCGCCAAATCAGCCAGCAGCACGCCGTCGTGGTCGCGCAGCGACCAGCTCACTCCGAATCCCATGCCACCCATCTCTTCCGCCGCGCGCCGCCGTCGGCACAGTAGTACAGCCGGGCACCTACCGTGGTGCCCCGTCCCAGGCCTGAGGACCGGCCCGCCGGGTGCCGTCCGGCCCTGCCGCCGACCGCGTCGACCCGGGACCGTGAGGGTATGACCGCGCGAGCGCACCACCGACGCCCCGAGGCGAAATGCCCGATCCGGCCAAGCGAGCCCTGCACGCTGTGCCTGCCCGGCGCCACCGGTCCGGCCGACTGCGGCCTCGTCTACCTGGTGATGAGCGACGACGAACTCCGCGCTGGGCTGCACGAGAACCGCCGGGTCGCGGCCTAGCTGATCACGTCCGCTAGGCCAGCGCCAATCGGGCGGGTTGGGATCGGACGCTCCACCGCTGCCCCGCCCCGTACATCCGGTTCTACCCGGTACGCCCCGGCACCGGGCAGGCTGCTGACCGCCTCGACCAGTTCAGTGCCGATGTAGTGCAGGCCGACCCCGTCGTCGGTGGCGTACCCGGCCGGCAGGTCGCCCGACGCGACGCACTCCAGGTACCGCCTCCGGCGCGGCTGTTCCGCCAGGTCATGGTGTACGCCGTTGCTGTACGGCAACAACCCCAACGTCTCGGTGACCGGGTCGAGCCGCTCAGAAAAAGAGTCCGTCACCCCGCCGGTGTGCCAGCAGATACTGCCAGCACTCCCCCCGCCCAACACCACACCGGCCGCCCAGCACTCGCGGAGGATGGCGTCGACCCGGTGCGCCCGCCACACGGCGAGCAGATTCACCACGCTGCCGCCCGTCACCCAGATCAGCTGCTGCTCGCGCAGGAACGCCCCGACGTCGTCGACGTTCGGTCGAGGAAACAACTGCAGGTGGGACGGGATCACCTGCTTGGCGTCGCCGACCGCCGCGTAGAAAGACTCGATCACGTCTAGCTGGTCACCGGTAGCGGTCGGCACCAGGCAGACCTTCGCCACCGGCACACCGGTCAACGAGATTGCGTGGTCGAGCAGCGCGCTGCGGCGCGGAGCCGGTTCACCCGGCGGCGGATGCAGGATGCCGGAGACAGCGAAGATCTGGCGACGACCTGGGGGCATCTGCCCATCATGCAGGAACCACCGCCGCCTTCCAACGAATGACTCAAGATCTATTACACGTTTTCAAGCTATATGTGACCTGTAGACAGCTGAGCAGGATATATTGTGCTTCCATCCGATTTGAGGGGTTAACGGCCGAGACCTGGTTGGGAGCACGCGCATGCCGAGTCACGCGGACGCGTCGGCGCCGGCTTCCGTCCTGCCTGGCGCCGATCGGCGTGTCGCACCCCGGTTGCCGAACGGTGGAGCTGGCCGTCGGCACTCCAGCAAACCGGACGGGAGCCGGGGCGGAAGGGTCCTGGTCCTCGAGAACGACGGGCCCGAGAGCCCGGCGGACCGGCTCGACGAGGAGTTCGACGTCGCGCTCCGCCTGCGCGGGCCGGTAGACCTGGAGGCACTGCCAGCCGTACTCGCTCAATACCAGCCGAAGCTGCTGCTGCTGAAGCAATCCCTGGACGCCGCCGATGCACGGCTGATCGCCGCCTGTCGCGCCCACCGGGTGCCGATCCTCGTCCTCGCCCGACCGGTGTACGGACTTCTCCGGCCAGCCCGCCTACGACGTCACGGCGGGCTGCCCTGGTTCCAGCTGCGTTCCGGTCCACTGACGACGGCAGACATGTGGGCGAAAAGAGGACTCGACCTCGCCTTGATCTTACTCGCGGCGCCGCTGCTCGTTCCCCTGCTGCTACTCGTCGGCGCGGCGGTGGCCGTGACCGGCCCTCCACTGTACGTGCAGACCAGAGTAGGTGCCGGTGGCCGGCTCTTCCGACTGGTCAAGTTCCGGACCATGCACGTCGACGCGGAGTCCGCCACAGGGCCGACGTTGGCCACTGCCGACGACGACCGGATCACCAGACTCGGCCGGTTGCTCCGGCGTACCCGCCTCGACGAGCTCCCGCAGCTGTGGAACGTCGTCCGGGGGGAGATGAGCCTGGTGGGTCCGCGGCCCGAACGGCCCGAGTTCGTCGGCGAGCTGTGCCGGCTCCAGCACTACCACCTGCGTCACCTCATCCGACCAGGGCTGACCGGCATCGCGCAGCTGACCGGCGGTTATGCAGCGACGGCTGAGGACAAGCTTCGGTGTGACCTGCTGTACCTGCACTGCCGGTCGCTGCGGCTGGACCTGGGTCTGCTCCTGCTCACCATCGTGGAACTCTGCCGGGGATTCCCCCGTGGTTAGCCTGTCAACCGGGACCGGCCGCCGGGTGGCCCGCAACACCGCCAGTCTGCTGGGCGGTCGACTGATCGTCACCGCAGTCGGGTTGGTGACGCTGCCCCTGGTGTATCGGCACCTCGGCAGCCAGGAGTTCGGTATCTGGGTGTTGCTCTGCGCAGTCGTCGCTGTCCTGGCCATCATCGACCTGGGCCTCGGCTCGGCCATGGTACGTGAAGTCGCGCGGGACGACGGCGACTCGTCGCCCCGGCGGCTACGTGCCACGCTGGCCCTCGGGCTGGGCTGGGCGGTGTGCCTCGCCGTACTGGCAACGGCCCTACTGACCGCCTCCTGGCCCTGGGTCGGTCGGTTGTTGCAGCTGGGTGAGCTCGCCGGTGAGGCACGCCGGGCGATGTTGTGGTTGCTGGTGTCACTGTTCCTCGGCGGCGTCGAACTGCCGTGGCGCGCGGTTCTGGAGGGCACCCAGCGGCACGGCACGGCGGCCTGGATCGGTGCCGGAGCCGCACTGGTGGGCGGCGTGCTGACGGTCGGGCTGCTCCGGATCGGCGGTGGGCTGGTGGGCCTGGCCGCCGTCACCGCCCTGACCAGCGGCCTGCGGGGCGGACTGACCATTCTGGCCGCCCGCCGGTACTGCCCGGCCTACACCCCGCGGCTGCCCGACATCCGGCGTGAGGATCTGCGTGTGGTCCGCGGCTACGGCCTCCGGGTGCAGGCCACGAGCGCCGCAGGGGTGGTCAACACGGAGCTCGATCGGTTCGTACTGAGTGGCTTCTTCACCCCGGCCACCGCAGGGCACTTCGACCTGGGTGCCCGGCTGCTGAACCTGCTCCGGCTACCGCCGGGGTTCGCGCTGCTCGCGCTTTTTCCGGTCGCTGTCGCGGGCGTGGCCAACCCTGGTTGGCTCAACCGGTTCTACCTGCGAACGACGTGGCGTCTGGCCGCCTTTCTGGCACCGTGCACGGCTGCCGTCGTGGTGGCCGCCGACCCCCTGGTCCGGCTCTGGATCGGCGACCAGGTGCCCTGGGCGGCGACGAACCTCGCGGTACTGGCTCCCGCGTACGCGGTCAACCTGGTGCTCGGCGCGGCGACGATCGTGGCCCGGGCGGAGGGACGCCCCGGTCTCGAGACCCGGTACGTCATGCTGTCGGTCCTGCTCAACCTTGGTACGACGGTCCCCCTCATCTGGTTGTACGGCCCGGTCGGCGTACCGCTCGCCACCGCGGCTGCGATCCTGCTCTCGTCGGGCTATTTTCTGTGGCACTTCCACCGCAGCACGGCTCGGCCGCTGACGCCGGTGCTGCGAATCCTCGGCTGGACAACCACCGCCGCCGTCGTCGCGGCGGCCGTCGGCGGTCTCGTGTCGCCGCACCTGCCGGACGGCGACGGACGGCTGGGCGCTGCGCTCGCGGTGTGCTGCAGAACCGGTATCACGTTGCTGGTCGCGACGCTCCTGGTGGCCGGCGTGCGATGGTTCCGCCCCACGATCGACGGTCGCGCAGCAGATTCGGCGGACCGCACGGCGGCTCAGGTGAACCCGTGTGTCGATACGGAGATTGCCGTTCGCACCGGAGCACCGTTGACCGACGAAGTTGGCAGCCGATGAGTCCCCGTCGTGCCTCCTGCCTGGTCTGCGGTCCGGGACCGACCGACGAAGCCATCCTTGGAGGACGGCTGCGGCAGTGTCTGGCCTGCGGCTTCGCCTGGACGATCGGCGCGGCCGATCCGACACCGGACCTCTACGACGACACGTACTTCGAAGGCGGCGGTTACGAGGACTACTTCCTGCCGGGGCCGCGCCGGTTCGAAGCCAGCCGGCGGTTGCGCTGGCTGCGCTCCACGATCCGGCCGCAGTCCCTGCTCGAGGTCGGACCAGCGGGCGGGTTCTTCCTGGAGGCTGCCCGGAGGTGCGGCATCGACGTGTACGGCGTCGAGGTCTCCGCGGCGGCGACGCGGTACGCCCGCGACCGCCTCAACCTGCCAGTTGAGCAGGGCAGCTTCGAATCCGCGACGCTGCCCGACCGAATCGACGCGGTCTGTGCCTTCCACGTACTCGAACACGTCACGGATCCCTGGCAGTTCCTGCGTGCCGCACGAGCGGCGCTGCGTCCCGGGGGTGCGTTGGTGCTCGAGGTTCCCAACATCGCCTCGGCGGCGGCCCGGCTGCTCGGCGAGCGATGGCCTGGGCTGCAACCCGAGTACCACCGTTGGCACTTCACCCCCGGCTCGCTGGCGCACCTGGTGACGATGGCCGGGTTTCGGGTGCTCCGGCAGGACACCACGGTGTTCCGCTACTACATGCCGCTCCGGTATCAGCTACGGCACGCCCACCGGCTGCTGCCATCGGACTGGTCGGCGACCCGCTCGCTGCGGCTGGTCCATCCACGACAGGGCGACCTGGTCCGTCTGGTGGCGAAAGCGACGGACGGCGAGTGACAGGAGAACCGATGAGATCTGCGGAGAAAGTTGCGACCGGCTGCCTGCTGTGCGGCGACGGCTCGGGCGGTCGCCCCGTCACGGACGGGCTGCTCCGGCGCTGCGACACCTGCCAGTTCGTCTGGACGGTCAGCGAGTTGCCGCCACCCGAGCAGTTGTACGACCGCGCCTACTACGAAACCGACGGATACCAGGACTATTTCGCGTCCGCCGGACAACGACGGTACGAGTCCGCCCGGCGGCTCCGCTGGCTGCGGTCACGGGTTCGCCCGGCGACCCTGCTGGAGGCGGGGTCGGCAGGTGGCTACTTTCTGCGGGCCGCCCGCGACGCCGGCATCGACGCCCGCGGCGTCGAGGTGTCGGACGCCGCCGCCAGCTTCGCCCGGGAGCAACTGGGTGTGCCGGTACGCACGGACCGGTTCGAGGATCAAGCGCCAGGAGCCCCGGTCGAGGCGGTGTGCGCCTTCCACGTACTCGAACACGTGACCGATCCGCGACGGTTCCTGGCGGCTGCCCGGGCTGCACTGCGACCGGACGG
The DNA here is from genome assembly GCF_048060315.1 of Micromonospora sp. LOL_013. NCBI lineage: Bacteria > Bacillati > Actinomycetota > Actinomycetes > Micromonosporales > Micromonosporaceae > Micromonospora > Micromonospora sp. LOL_013. The sequence continues at coordinate 23,159 of NZ_JBHMIQ010000045.1, read as the reverse complement.
CTGGCTGGCGTTGGAGGTGCCCAACATCGCTTCGGCGGCTGCGCGCAGGCTTGGCAGCGGGTGGCCGGCGATCGCCCCCGACTACCACCGTTGGCACTTCACGCCGCACTCGCTCGCCCGGCTGCTGGCCGAGTCCGGCTTCCGGGTGGTCGGTCAGGACACGATCTTTTCCCGCTACTACTGGCGGGCTCCGGCCCGCCTGCGGCAGGCCCGCAACCTGGTGGTCGCCGACTTCGCGGCCTGTCGATCGCTGCGAGTCAGCCACCCGACCCTCGGCGACCTGCTGCGGGTCTTTGCGCGCAGGGAGGATTCATGAGCAGCGTGGACCTGTCGATCCTGCTGGTGAGCTGGAACACCCGGGAGGAGACACGGGCGTGCCTCGAGTCGCTGCCCACTGGGATCCGCGGGGACCTGAGTCTCGAGATCGTCGCCGTCGACAACGGCTCGTGCGACGGGTCGGCCGAGCTACTGGCCGACCATCCCCAGGTACGGCTGCTACGCAACGAGCACAACGTCGGATTCGCCGCCGCCGTCAACCAGGCCTACCGGCAGGCCCGAGGCGCGCTGATCCTGCTGCTCAACAGCGATGTCCGGTTTCACCCGGGCGCATTGAGCACAATGGTCGAGCATCTGCGACAGCACCCCGAGGCTGCCGGGGTCAGTCCGCTGTACCTGAACCCGGACGGGACCTTCCAGCAGCACTATGTCAATCTGCCGAGTTTCACTGCCACGATCGCTCTGGTCACCGCGCTCCGCAAGCTCCCGGTCTTCCGGCAGGCGCTGCACAAATTCCAGATGCGCGGGGAGGACTTCAGCCGACCCCGGTTGCTGGCCTCCGGCAGCTGCATGCTGCTGAGGAGGCAGGTGCTGCCGACGGATCATATTTTCGACGAACGGTTTCCGATTTACTGGAACGACGCCGTGCTCGCCCGCACGTTGCGGGACGCCGGCCGCCAGTTGTGGATGATCCCACACGCGGTGGTGACGCACAGTAGAGGCGCCTCGTGCCGTCGGCTCGGACCAACCATCCGGCAGCGCCATCTACTCGGCAGCCTGGTCGGCTATCTGTCCATGACCGAGCCGCGATACAAGCTGGCTGTCTTCCGCGCGGTGAGCCTCGTCGATCACGGTCTGAAACGGCTCTTTGGCCGGCCCGTGCCGCTGGGACTGAGCGATCTACGAGCGGCGCTACGCGGCGACGTCGGTCCGCTGCCTGATGGTGACATCCGGGACTGGTGGGTGATCGTCGACTCGGGGCGGTCCGTGGCAGCTGCCGGCTCCCCTCCGTCAGGCACGGTGACCTCAGCCCTGGTGACGGAGGCGAGCCGGCGGCAGGACAAGCGGGTCTTGCTGCTGCGCGCGGAGCCCGCCGCGCGGTCACGCTGGCGGTTGACGGTCCAGACGCAGGACCAGTCCGTCTGGACCACAGACCTTCCGTCGGCGCTGCCGTTCGGCAGGTACGTCGGTTGGATCGATCGGGTCAATCTGCAGGTCGGCGCCGGCCGGCTACGTCGCTGGCTGGACCGGCAGGCCGGCGCCCGGGTGCTGTACCTGACCGACGAGCGCGTGACCGCGGTGATCGGATACCTCGGCGAGGATGAAGTACACAGTCTCTCGTCGCCCCTTCCGGCAGCGGCGGAACCAGCTCATGTCTAGGCATGGTCACCCGGTCCGCTCGTCGTCCCGGTCCGTTGCCATGCCACGGCCGCGGCGACACGGTGCCGGCGACACCGATGTGTCACGACAGTCCGTCGGCACCGGCAGCGGGTGGGTGGTGATGTTCAGCGCCACACCATGGCGTGGCGGAGCCCACCGCCAGCACGCGTTGGCCCGGCAGATCGCGGTCGACCGTCGGGTGCTCTACGTGGATCCCCCCGGCCAGCTACCGAGTTGGCGAATGTCGGTCACCCCGGTGGAGCACAACCTGTGGCGCGCCGAGGTGCCCGTCCTCCTACCGCTCGGCCGACAGCTGCCCCCGGCCAACCTGGTCAACCGCCGGTGCGGCGCGTCACTCATCCGTCGCTGGTTGGACGACCGGCCGGGCCACCGGTTGCTGTGGATCGACGAGGACCTGGCCGCGACGGTCGCAGGGCGCTTGGGAGAGCTGGCTGTCGTCTACGACGCAACAGATCTGGACTGGACCTTCACCCGGCGGTGGAACCGATGGCACCTACGGCGGGCCCTGGGCAATGCGCTGGCCGCCGCCGATGTGGTGTTGGCCTCGTCGTCGGCGCTGCCCGCGCGGCTACCCAGCGGGCACCGGTCGGTGGTGGTACTACCGAACGGCTGTGATCCGGACCGGTTTTATCCAGCCGGGCCGGTCTCCTCGTGGCTGGCCCGGCTGCCCCGGCCGGTGCTGGGCTACGTCGGTGCCGTCGACACTCGGGCGTTCGACGCCGACCTGGTGGCGCATCTGGCCACCGAGCACCCAGAGTGGACCTTCGTACTCGCCGGTCCGACGACCCGGGGCGGCCGGAGTCCGCTCGTCAGGCTGCCCAACATCGTTCTCACCGGTCCGGTTCCCTTCGCGGACGTCCCCGGGATCCTGCGCGGCTGTGACGTGACAATCATCCCTTACCGGGTCGGCGGGCTGATCGACTACGTGCATCCCAAGAAGTGCTACGAGTATCTCGCGATGGGCAAACCCGTCGTCGCCACACCGCTACCGGCGCTGCGTAGCATCGGCGCTCCGATCCGGCTGGCGGCGGGGCCGCAGCAGTTCGGCGCGGCGGTCGAGGAGGCGTTGCAGACAGCGGACGTTCCGGCCGAGGTGTCGCTACGCCGGTCCGTCGCGGTCGACAACAGCTGGGCGGTGCGGGGCGCCCAGCTGCGTACTCTGCTCACGGATCTGGCCGGACCGCCACTATGAGACTGGCATACGGCTTGTGGACCGCGCCGCTGCCGATGGTGTTCGCCGCGACCGTCGTCGGGGCGCTGGCCGTCTCACCCGGCACCCTCGGCACCGTCCTGGCAGCCTCGGCTGTCTGCTGCGCGGCGTTCGTGCTCTGGCCGTGGGCGGTGCTCCCAGTCGCCATCATCGGCGGCACGATTGCCGGCGTGACCATCGGCGGCGGCGACGTCGCCACGATCGTCGCGATGCACGCGGCCCTACTGGGTGCCGGGGGGATCGCACTGGCGATCCGGGTGCTGATCGGGGCGGAGAAGCTTCGGCGTACCACTGCGGACCTGCCGATGCTGGGTCTCACGCTGTTGGTGCTGCTGGCGGCGGTGTACGGCCTCTCGCTCGGCAACCCACCCCGGGACGTCCTGGTCGGTGCCTACCAGATCGCGGTCATTCCGGTCTACTTCTGGATCGCGGCCCAGACGCTGGGCGACCTGAGACGGCTGCGCGCAGCCGCCATTCTCTACCTGGTGCCGACCGTGGCACTCACACTGACAGCGCTGGCCACTGCAACCCAGACAGGTGGCTTGATCGCGCTACTCGCCGTACCACCGCTGATCGTCCTGGCCGGGCTCGCCGAAGGTTGGAGCCGGGCCGGCTTCGCCTTGCTCGCCGGGTTACTCCTGGCGGATGTTGCCGTGTCGATGTACCGGGCGCTGTGGTTGGCCGCGGCAGTCGCTCTCGCGGTGATGCTGGTCTGGGGCGGACGGACCCTACGTCGTGGCATGGCAGCGACGGTCGCCGTCGCCGTCGCCGGTGTCGTGTTCTTGGCCCTGGTGTCGAGCCTTGCCAACCACGTCGACGTGGTGGCCCTTGAACTGCAGGAGTCGTCGGGCTACCGGGGCCCCGAGTCCGCTGTCGGAATGAACGTCTTCGCGGAGCGCCCTTTCACCGGCGGCGGGCTGGGGCAGTCGGTGCGGGACATCTACCTACCAGACTTCACCCGAGATGATGTCGGCCCGGTCTACCACGCCTTCTACGTGACCGTCCTGGCGAACATCGGCATCCTTGGCCTCATCGTCGTGCTATGGCCGCTTTACCGCACAATACGGAACGGATTTCTGTACGGTAACGGCATAGCGTTCGGGTTCGCCGCGCTCACCTGTGGATTCCTTGTCGGAGCAGCATTCGCCGGACCGACGGCGGGCCACTGGGAACTCGGCCTGCTGCCAGCTCTGACGATGATCACGGGTTCGATCGATACACCACAGCCGACCGTACCCGAGGAGGTGAGGACATGACCGAGTCGAACGCGACCGCGGTGATCGTGACGCACAACTCGCAAGATCATATTCGCGCCACTCTGACGGAACTGGCGAGAAGCCGACTACCGGTCATCGTGGTGGACAATTCCTCCAGCGACTCCACAGCAACGATCGTACGATCAGAGTTTCCCGAGGTGACGCTGCAGACGAACATCGTGAACGTCGGTTTCGCGACTGCCGTCAACCAGGCAGTCACGGCCGTCCGGACCGATGTCGTACTGCTGGTGAACCCGGACTGCGCATGCCCTTCCGCTACGGTAGACGCCCTCCTCACCGCTTTGCGTGACCACCCTCATGCCGGGATCGTAGGGCCACGCATACGCCGCCCGGACGGGCAGATAGCCATCAGTGCACACCCGTTCGAGTCATTGACCACGGTCGTCGCGTCCCGGTTCGGCGGCAGTCTGCTACCGGTACAGCTACGCCGGCTGGTGTCCGGACGAACCCGCCGGGCGACGTACGACGCGTGCCGGGAGACGGGCGGCCCGGTCTCCGTCGACTGGATCTCCGGCGCGTGCATGGCAGTGCGCGTGCACCTGCTGCGACGAATCGGCGGCCTCGACGAAGGTTACTTCCTCTACTACGAGGACGAGGAGCTGTGCCTTCAGGCATGGCGCAACGATGTCGCGGTCCTGTACCTGCCGTCCGCGGAGGCGATGCATGTGGGCGGCGGCAGCAGCAGCGCCGACCCTGCCCGCACCTGGCCGCACCTGTACCGGAGCATGCTGCGCTTCTTCGCGCTCCACCGACCCACGACGCTCGCGGCCCTCCGCGCCGTGGTACTGCTGCGCGCGATGCTCGGTATAGGTATCGCCGGGATGCGGTTGCCCATCCAACCTCGAACCGGAGCGGCCCGCGCTCGAGCCTGGTCAGAGATCTCACGGATCGCGTTGTCCAGCCGGCCGGAAAAATCGTGGAGGAAAAAGTGCACGTGATGGTCACCGTCGTCGGCGCACGGACGGAACACTGGATCGAATTATTCGCCGCCCTGGCGAATCGCCCTGATGTCACGGTCACGGTTGTCGCGGCCAATGTTTCCGAGCTGACCCGGACCGAGCTCGACCTGGTGTCAAGCAGGTCCACCAGGTTCCGTTACCACGTCGTTCCCCATCTGTTGGGGGAAGGCCGGACCGGGCACATGGCATCGGTCCTCTTCCGGACTGACGTCAGCCGAGTTGTAGAGCAACCACCGGATGTCGTGCATATCATCGGTGAGGCCGCCTACCTGTCGACCTGGCAGGTAATCCGTTCCTGCCGGCGACGCTGGCCGGGCGTACCGGTCTCGCTCTACGCCGCGCAGAACATCGTCATCGGGTTTCCGGCGCCCTTCCCCACCATTGAACGGTACTCCTATCGTCAGGTCGATCACATGTTCCCGATCACCCCGGCGGCGCTCTACGTCCTTCGAGTTAAGGGATACGCCGGCAACGCTTCCGTCGTGCCCCTGGGCGTCGACCCGAAACTCTTCCGGCCAGGACCGACCGGAGACGCAGGCCGTCGCTTCACCGTTGGATTCGTCGGTCGGCTCGAACACCACAAGGGTATCGCCGATCTGCTGCGCGCGGCCGAGTCGGTCGACTGTGACGTGGCGTTCATCGGCGCAGGTGCCCTCCGGCCCCTGGTCGAGCGGGCGATCGGGCGCCGCCCAGGGCGAATCGTGCTGCATTCCTGGGCAGATCACCATGACCTGCCCGGCCACCTCAATCGGATGGATGCCCTGGCGCTGCCCTCCGTCGAGGTCGTGCAGCGCAACGTCCTGCCGTGGGTGGGCATTCCGCTACGCGAACAGTTCGGCCGGGTACTTGTCGAGGCGATGGCCTGTGGCACACCGGTGGTCGGCAGCGACGTCGGCGAGATACCACACGTGATCGGCGATGCCGGCCTGACCTTCACCGCTGGCGACTGGGTCGGTCTTGCCAACTGTCTCTCCCGACTCCGGGATGATTCGGAGCTCGCAGCCAGGCTGTCCGCCAACGGACTGGCCCGAGTCAACCGGTTGTTCAGCTGGGAGAGCATCGCTGACGCCATGTGCGATGCGTGGAACGGGCTTCGCGGCGCCGGGGACCGGCGCTCGGCGACGGGTCTGCCCCGACATCGCGGGGAACCGCACCGTGCGCCGCGCGCCGCCGCAGCACAGCAGTTGGAGGCGAAACCATGACCCGGTGGTCCCGTGGCCTGCCGACAGTCCGTGCCGTCGCCCGGCTCGCCGGGCTTCCGGTCTTCGGATTGTGCCTCGGGCTGCTCGCCGCGCAGTTGGTCACCCAGTGGACCCCGCCCACCTATCAGGCGTCGGCTTCGCTGCTGATCAGTGCGAAGGGCGACGGGGAAGTTGCCGGCCAGGAGACGGCGTCGATCACCCTCGCGCAGAGTCTGGCGCCGACGATCGCCCGGATGGCCGAGACGCGCGAGGTCGCGGCCAGGGCCGCCGACAGTTTGCGGTTGCCGGCGGACGAGGTCGTCGGGCAGGTGACCGGACAGTTCGAGCCCGGCATGCAGATCGTCACCGTGGCGGCGGCCGCCCGCTCGGCCGACCGGGCGGCCGCGATCGCAAACGAAGCCGCAGCCGCGGTGATCGGGCGGCTCGCTGACTTCGCGCTCGCGGAGCAGGTTCAGGTCGATGCGCGGGTGCTGGACCGGGCCACTGCGCCGGCCCGGCCGGTCCTACCGAAACCCACGCTGAACAGCGCGCTCGGTGCGGTAGCCGGCCTACTCGTCGGCCTCGGCCTGACGACCGCCCGCAACCGGTTCGACAATCGGCTACGCGATGTTCAGGCGGTGGACGCCCAGCTGGGTCTGCCGGTGCTGGCGGTCTTCCCGCAGCTGCCGCGACGCTTTGCGCCGCGACATGTCCGGATGCTGCGACACGGTGCGGCGACCGTGGCGGCGGACGCCCTGGTCGCAGCCCTCAGCGTCTTCGTCGATTCGCTGCCCGGCCGGCGGATCTTGGTCACCAGCGCCCGACACGACGACGGGAAGGCCATGGTGGCCGCCCTGCTGGCCCTTCGGATCGCCGACGGCCGCGACAACGCGACGCTCGTCGAAGCTCAGAGCACCGGTCAAGGTGACCCGCAGCCGGCTGCCGACCGCATCGTACTGAGCTTCATGGAACGCACCTTCGGCCGGCCGGCAATCGGCCCTGTTCCGACCGTCGTCGGTGCGGACCTGGTGGGCCAGTGGCCGACCGGCGGGCAGCTCGACGAGACCATCGGCCGCACGGACGACGACCTGGTGCTGCACGCGCCGCCAATCCTGACCGGAACCACGGCGGCCACGCTCGCGAGAAAGGTCGACGCCGTCGTACTGGTGGTCCGGCGAGGTGACACCGACACGGCCGACGCCAAGCAGGCCTCGATGCTGATGCGGCACCTCGGTGTGCCGTTCGTCGGTGTCGTCGTCGTCGACGGCGCGACCATGCTGTCCCACCGGTTGTCCGGTCACCCTGACCGATTCGCGGCTCCGGGCTCCGACGGCGGTCGACACCGACGGACGGATCCACCGTCTGGCACCGAGACTCCGGCCGCTGCCGCCACGCCGACGGCGACCGCTCCTCGATCAACACAGTCCGCAGCACTGACCAGCGTTACACAATCAGCGATTCGCGCCGAATAGCAGCCATTCGATGCTGGTCAGTAGTAACCTATTTCAGCAGATGATGGCTACCGACATCCGTCCAGCCAATCATCAATTGATGAGACTTCTCAGAAGGAGTTCAGATGACCGTCATGCCGGCCATAGATCCGGAACCCACCGGCACCGCCGCCGGCGACCCACGGGCCTTGTACCTGGACCTCATGAAGCGCACCCTGACAAGGTACGCCTTCGGCGAATCATGGATTCGCTACCACCCGCGCCGCAATTCACTGCGCAGCACCCTGCTCCGCCAGGGTCAGCGGCTGCTCAACCGGCGGGACATGGACATCATGGTGCGATTCCCATTCAATGCTGACGAACGCACGAACGGCCGCGACTGGCCCCCGGAAGCCGAGACGATGATCGGTCTACGGCGACTCGACAACCTTGAGAAATGTGTGACTGAGGTGATCGATGACCAGGTTCCTGGGGACCTGATCGAGACCGGAGTGTGGCGCGGCGGTGCCTGCATCTTCATGCGCGCGTTACTCAAGGCGTACGGGGAGACCGATCGGGTGGTCTGGGTAGCCGACTCATTCCGAGGGCTGCCCCGACCGGACCCCGAGCGGCTCGAGGACGTAGAGGATGCCCTCTGGAAAGAGCCGTTCCTCGCCGTGCCGCTGGATCGGGTCCAGGCGAATTTCCGCCGGTACGGCCTGCTTGACGACCAGGTCCGGTTCCTGCCGGGTTGGTTCGAGGAGACGTTGCCGACGGCCGCGATCGACCGGGTCGCGGTCATGCGACTCGACGGGGATCTATACGACTCGACGATGGTGGCGCTCGACGCACTGTATCCAAAGCTCTCCGACGGCGGCTACGTCATCATCGACGACTATCACGCCGTACGTGGCTGCCGGCAGGCGGTCGACGACTTCAGGCGCGCTCACGGCATCAACGACGAGCTCCACCAGGTCGACTGGACCTGCCGGTACTGGCGCAAGTCGCCCTAGCAGCTCACCGGCTGAGTACTCCGACGTCGGTCCCAGCAGGAAGGTCCCCTGGTCCAGGCGTCTACTACCGGCGGTAGGCTTGACCGGTGACGCGACTGGGTGACCTCGAACGCGCGGTGATGGACGTGCTGTGGGACCGCGACCCGGCGGCCGATCCGGTCACCGTCCGCGACGTCGCCGAAGCTCTGCAGGACCGCGACCTGGCGTACACGACGGTGATGACGGTGCTGGACCGGCTGGCCGGCAAGGGCATGGTCAGCCGGGAGCGGGCCGGCCGGGCGTGGCACTACCAGCCGGCGGCCAGCCGCGAGGCGTACATCGCCCAGTTGATGCTCGACGCGTTGGACCTGGCCGGCAGCCGCGACGCGGCCCTGGTCCGGTTCGCCAGGTCGGTCACCGGCACCGAAGCCGAAGTGCTCCGGGCCGCGCTCACCGACCAGGCGCAGGTGGCGGACCGGCGGGGTTGACGCTGCCATGGCACACGGCGCGCACTTCGCCGCGGTGATCCTCGCCTGCTACCTCACCGCGCAGGCGTTGACCCGCTCGGTCTGGTTCGGCCCCGGCTGGACCTGGCGCAGCCCCCGGGTGGCGATCCTCTGCTGGCAGGCGCTCGGCTTGGCGGTCGGACTGGCCGCGATCGGCGTTCCGCTGGCGGTCGGGCTCGCCCCGTACGGCACCGGGCCGGGCCGCGCCGCCGGGCTGTTCGTCGGTAATCTGGCCGCCGGAGTGACCAGCCTGGCCGCCGGACACGGCTGGCCGACGGGCGTCCTCCCGGCCGGGCTGGGGCCGGTCCGGCTGACGCTGGTCGGCGTCGCCGCCGCGATCGCCGCCGTCCTGCTCGGATCCACCGTACGCAGCCTGCTCGCCGCCGTACGGGCCCAGCGTCGCCACCGCGACCTGCTCGCTCTGGTCGGCCGCGCCGATCCGGCCGCACCGGGCGCGCTGGTGCTCGACCACCCCGGCGCGGCCGCCTACTGCCTGCCCGGGGTCCGGCCGACGGTGGTCGTCAGTGCCGGCACGCTCGACCTGCTCGGCCCCGGCGAGCTCGCCGCCGTACTCAGCCACGAGCGGGCGCACGCCGACGAACGGCACGATTTGGTGCTGCTGCCGTTCACCGCGCTGTGCCGGGCCCTACCCCGGGTGCGTTGGCTGCGGGCGGCGCACGACGCGGTCGCCCTGCTGGTCGAGATGCGCGCCGACGACAAGGCCCGGCGTCAGCACGCCGACGAGCCGCTCGCCGCCGCGCTGCGCCGGTTCGCCAGCGCCGGCAGCCGGATCACCCCGGCCGGTGCCCTCGGCGCCGCCGACCTGGAGCTCGACGCCCGGGTACAGCGGCTGCTGCTCGACCGGCCGGCGCCCCGGCTGCGGCCGGCGGCCGCGACTGTGGTCGCCGCCGCGCTGCTCCTGCTGCCCGCGTCGCTGTACCTCAGCTGGTGAGCACCACCGGCACCGCTACCGCACCGGCCGACCGGGCCGGTCGCCGCCGGCCGTTCGATCCCCGGCTGGTGCGGCAGGTGCCGGCGGTACGGGTGCGGCTCGCGCTGCTCGGCGTACTCGGCGTGATCGCCGCCGGTCTGATCATCGCCCAGGCCACCACGCTGGCCCTGGTGCTGGCCGCGGCCGCCAGTGGCGAGCTGCACCGGGCCGCGCTCGGCGGCTTCGTCCTGGCGGTCGCCGGCCGCGCCGCGCTGCTCTGGGCGCAGGGTTACCTCGCCGCCGACGCGGCGGCCACGGTCAAGGCGCAGTTGCGGGCAGACCTGCTGGCCGCGATCCACCGGCGTGGCCCCGCCTGGTTGTCCGGTCAGCGCGCCGGCCAGCTCGCCACCCTGACCGGCCGGGGCGTCGACGCGCTCGACGGCTACTTCACCGGCTACCTGCCGCAGTTGGTGCTGAGCGTGACCGTGCCGGTGGCGGTGCTCGCCCGGCTGGCGTTCGCCGACTGGAGTTCCGCGCTGATCGTCGCGGTCACCCTGCCGCTGATCCCGGTCTTCGGCGCGCTGCTCGGCTGGCACGCGCAGGCGGCGACCGAACGGCAGTGGCAGCGGTTGGCCCAGCTCGGTGGCCACTTCCTGGACATGGTGGCGGGGCTGGCGACCTTGCGGGCCTTCGGACGGCAGCGGGCGCAGGCCGAGGTGGTACGCCGGATGGCCGACCGGCACCGGGTCGCCACCATGGGTACGCTGCGCATCGCCTTCCTCTCCGGGCTGGTCCTGGAGCTGGTCGCCACGCTGGCGGTGGCGTTGGTCGCGGTACCGATCGGGCTTCGGCTGCTCACCGGTGGGATGGCGCTGTCCACCGCGCTGCTGGTGCTGCTGCTCACCCCGGAGGCGTACCTGCCGCTGCGCGCGGCGGGCAGCCGGTTCCACGCCAGCATGGAGGGTCTGACCGTGCTGGACGAAGCGCTCACCCTGATCGGCGAGGACGATCCAGCGCGCGACGCCAGCGACGGAGAGCCGGTCCACGACGCCAGCCTCGGCGGGCCGGCGGGCCGAGCGGCACCGGCGGTCGTCGGGTCGCCGCCGGCGGAGATCAGGTTCGAGTCGGTCACCGTGGTCCACCCCCGGACCACGGCGCTGCGGGACGTCGATCTGACGATCCGAGCCGGGGAACGGATCGCCGTGATCGGTCCCAGCGGGGCCGGCAAGAGCACCCTGCTGCACCTGCTGCTCGGCTTCGTCGCGCCGACCGCCGGCCGGATCACCGTCGACGGGGTCGACCTCGCCGAACTCGACATCGAACAGTGGCGGCGACGGGTCGCCTGGGTGCCACAACACGCACACCTGTTCGCCGCTTCACTCGCCGACAACATCGCACTGGGCACGCCCGCCGCCGACCCGGCCGAGCTGTCGGCCGCAGTACGCGCCGCCGCGCTCACCGATGTGGTGGCGGCGCTGCCCGACGGGCTCGACACCCGGCTCGGTGAACGCGGCCACGGCCTGTCCAGCGGGCAGCGCCAACGTGTCGCGCTGGCCCGTGCCTTCCTCCGGGACGCGCCGGTGGTCCTGCTCGACGAGCCGACCGCCCGGCTGGACGGCGCCTCGGAGGCGGCGGTCCTGGCCGGGTCACGGCAACTGGTCACCGGCCGGACCGCGTTGATCGTGGCGCACCGGCCGGTGCTGCTCGACGGCGTCGACCGAGTCGTCCGGCTCGACGCCGGCCGAATCACCGGACGCGACCTCGCGGCGGCCACCCCGTGACCGGCGCCCGGCCGGAGCGGACCGTGCTGTCGCTGGCCCGGCCGTACCTCGGCCGACTGGTCGGGGCCGGTCTGCTGGCCGCAGCAACCGAGGCGGCGGCGCTCGCGTTGATGGCCACCGCCGTGTGGTTGCTGATCACCGCCGCCGGTCGGCCGCCGCTGGACGCGGTCACCGTGGCGATCGTCGGCGTACGGGCGCTGGCGATCAGCCGGGGCGTGCTGCGCTACACGGAACGGTTGGCCGGCCACGACGCCACGTTGCGGGTGGTCACCGACGTACGGTTCCGGATCTTCACCGCGCTGGCCGCGCGACGGCCGACCACCGAGGACCGGTCCGGTGACGCCCTCAGCCGGTTGGTCTCCGACGTCGAGGCCGTGCAGGACCTGCTGCTGCGGGTGCTGGTGCCCGGCGCCGCCGCAGCCACCGTCGCGGTACTCGCGGTCGCCGGTGCCGCGACGGTCAGCCCGGCGGCGGCGCTCGCGCTGGCGGCCGGGCTAGCGGTCGCCGGTGCCGGTCTGCCGGCGGTCACGGCGCTGCTCACCCGGCGTACGGCCGACCGGGTGGCGCCGTTGCGCGGCGAACTCGCGGCGGACGGCGCCGATCTGATCCACGGGGCGGCCGATCTGGCGGCGTTCGGCGGCACCGCCGCCGCCCTGCGCAGGAGCACCAGCCGGGCCCGGGAACTCGCCCGGCTGGAGCGGCGGCTGGCGGCGACCGGCTGGGCGGTCGATGGTGTCGGCGTGCTCGTCGCCGGGCTGACCGTGGCGGCGGTGACGGTGACCGCGTTGCGCGCCGGCGTCGGCGGGGTACTGGTCGGCGTTCTCGCGGTCGGCGCCCTGGCCGCCGTCGAGATGAGTCTGGCGCTGGTCGCCGCCGCCCGGCAGTGGGCGCAGTTACGCGGCGGGCTGCGCCGGGTCGCCGACCTGCTGACCGAAGCGGCCCGGACCGGGACAGGACGCGCCGAGACGGGACGGGTTGACGCTAAGCGGGCTGAGACGGAGCAGGCCGACGCCGAGTCGAGTTCGGCGCGACGGGCCGCAGCCGACCCGGTCGGTGCCGCGACGGCCGACGACCGACGGCGGCCGACGATGGTGCTCGACGGCGTCACGGTCCGGTACCGGGCCGGCACGTCACCGGCGTTGGACCGGGTCGATCTGTGGCTGCCGCCCGGACGGCGGATCGCCGTGGTCGGGCCGAGCGGTGCCGGCAAGAGCACCCTGCTCGGCGTACTCACCGGGGCGGTGCCGCCGGACGGCGGCCGGGTGACGGTCGACGAGGTGGACCTGGCCGACGTGCCGGCCGGAGCGCGGCACCGGTTGGTCGGCGGGCTGCTCGCCGAGGCGTACGTGTTCAACGCCACAGTCCGCGACAACCTGCTCCTGGCCCGGCCCGCGGCGACGGACGACGACCTCGCCGCCGCCGCGGCCGCCGCCGGCCTGTTCGACTGGGTACGCGAGCAACCGGACAGCTGGCAGACCCTGGTCGGGGCGGCCGGCAGCCGGATCTCCGGTGGGCAGCGGCAGCGACTCGCCCTCGCCCGGGCGCTGCTGGCCGGCCCATCGGTGCTGGTCCTCGACGAACCCACCGAAGGGCTAGACCCGGCGTCGGCGGACACAGTGCTGGCGTCGGCGCTGGCCGCCGCCGATGACCGCACCGTGGTGCTGGTGACCCACCGGCTGACCGGGCTCGAATCGATGGATGAGATCCTGGTGTTGGACGCTGGCCGGATCGTCCAACGGGGCGACCACGCCGAGCTGACCGGACGGCCCGGCTGGTACCAGGAACAGTGGATCATGCAGCGGGCCGCCGAACAGGGTTACCTGACGGCAGCCAACTGAGGCGGGACGGGGTGCGGGCATGCCACACGGCGGGCAGCCCACTAGGGTGTGCGCAGAGTCACCCACCCGACAGTCCGGGTCTGGGCGCCGTCACCGGAGAACACACGGAGGTCAGCGTGGCCAAGTTGCCGAACCAGCCCGATGCCGACCGGCGCACGGCCGGAGCCGACGGTCCTGACGACGAGGCGGACGTCGCGACGGCCGGTGCCGACGCGACCGCCGACCCCGACGACGCGGCGGTCACCGCCGACCGGTCGCTCTGGCAGGACGTACGGATCGACCCGGTTGAGATCGCGTTGCCGGCTGGCGTCGGCTACACACTGCGCGCCTACCGGTCATCCGCCGCGTTGACCCCCACCGACATCTCCGAGCGCGAGGAGGACGATCTGTTCGCCGCTCGGCAGCGGGCGGCCGCCGAGGAGGACGAGGACGACGAGTCCGTGGTCATCCTGGACGAAGAGTTCGCCGCAGCGCTCGCGGAGGAGGAGAACGAGCAACAGGACGGTTCGACGAGCAAGGCCGGCAAAGGTGACAAGGCCGGCAAGGGTGGCGCCGCCGGTGGGAGTAACGACGCCGACGAAGACGCCGACGAGGATGTCGCCGACACCGAGTCGGCCGACAGCGGTGAAGAGGTGCCGATCTTCCTCAGCCACCGAGGCAAGCTGCTGCTGTTCCGCGACCCCGAGGCGCTGGTCAGCTTCGTCCGGTCCGGCGCGTCGCACGACCTCGCGCAGCTGGACAGCTGGCCGGATCTGGTTGACCGGCTGCAGCCGGCGGACGTGGCGGCACTCCCGGAGGATACCTACGAACTCGACCTCGTGGTGGAGAACCTGCGAGGCGGTCACGACGCCTGGGACGCGGCGCTGCTGATCCAGTCCGGCGAGGTCGCGAGGGACCTCGCGTACGCTCTGCGGATGCCCTCGGTGCTGGACATGCTCTCCACCGGATCCAGGCTGGACGATCTGGACGAGGCGCTAAGGTCGACGGTTGACGGCGGCATCGGCGGTTTCATGGCGCGCCGCAAGTTGAAGAAAATCGGGGCACAAACGGCAAGTCTCGGCTGGCGCACGATCATCGGGAAGATCTCTGCCGCTGCGGACTGGCGCGACTGACCCCTCACCAGGGACCATCAGTCCTTGGCATGACGGGTGTCCGGGAGGAGGACGGCGCGGTGGCGCTCGTGCGGGTGTACTGCGGTCTGGCATCGGCGGACCGGGCTGCCCGGTCGGCTTCGACCGGTCCGGCCCTGTCCGCCGCGATAGTCGACGACGCCGGCCGGCTGCTCGACGTCTGCGAAATCGGCGACGACCCGGCCGGCTACGCCCGGCTGAGCTGCATGCTCATCGAGCGGTCAGGCGGCGCGAGCGGAGCTGCCATCGCCGCTGACAGCGACGACCACGTCGTCACCTCGCTGCTGACCGCCGCCGGTCGCCCACTCGCGGTGGCCGACGACGACGCTGCGGACGACTACGCCGAACGGTTCGCCGACGACGAGTCGCTGGACGAGATGTCCTCCGCGCCGGCCCAGCGGCGCGCCGTCGGGCTGGCCCGGGCGCTCCAGGCCGGGGCGATGTCCGCGGTGGCCCTGCCCGTCTCCCGCGACCTCGTCGCGTACAAGCCGGTGCTGGCCGCGCACGCCGCGTTGGCCAACGGGCGGCAGGCCGCCGCCGTGGCACTGCGCGAGGTGCTCCGGGAGCTGTACCCGGCCGCACTGCGGGCCTATCCCGACCCGGCCGAGCCGGTCGCGCTCGCGGTGCTCGACGCCCTGCCGGAGCCGGGCATGCTCAGCGGCACCAGCTCGCGCAACCGGGAGCTCACCGTCGCCGCTCACGCGGTCGCCGCCCACCTCGCCTCCGACGGGGTGGCCGACGCGCAGACCATCGACGCGGCGGTGACCGCCCTACGGGTGGCGATCGTCGAGTCGCCCCGCCGCGGCACCGTCAACAAGGCGCTCACCTCCGCCACCGCCGAGACGGTGCGGCACGCCGTCGCCGCCGTCCGGGCCTGCGACGCCGCCGCCGACGCTCTGGTCGCCACCCTGACCGCCCGGGTCGTCACCCCGACACCGATCGGCGGGCCGCACGTCGCGCGTCGGGCCGCCGACCCGATCTCCGGTCCGCCGTCACCCGGGCTGCACGCGGTACCGCCGGCCCCGGACGCCGGCCCGAGCCGTACCCCCGCCGGCGGCCGGCGGGCCCGTCCACAGCCGGTCGGCGGCAGCGTTCCCGCCTCCCCCCAGCCGATGACCACACCTCCGGTGGCACCGGCCCCGGTGGCGCCGCCGCCGAACGCACCGGCACCGCTCACCCCGCTCGCCCCGGTGGCCAGGCGGTCCGCCGATCCGGGCAGCGACCGGCCGGTATCCGCCCCTCCTCCGCCACCGCCCGGGATGACCCCGATGCCGGCGCAACGTCCCGGCATCGCGCCGGCGGACGCCGGCGAGCCGTTCCGCGCCACGCTCACCACCGCTGCCATCAACGACGCGCGGGCACAACGCCGACCGACCCCGATCACCCCTCGGCCCGACACCCGGGCAGGTGCCGGTCCGGCAGGTCCTGACCCGGCCGCCGCACCACGGTCGGCGCCGCCGGCGGGTACGGAGCCGGTCTCCGGGACCCCGGTGTCGGCGCACCCGATCTCTGCCAGCCCGATGTCCGGGGCACCGACCTCGGCAGCGCCGGCCAGTGGTTCACCGCTTGCCGAGCCGCCGACCGGGGGTTTCTCCGCGACCGATTACAGCCTGCCCGTTCCCGCCCCGCGGCCCGGTCCGCCGACGTCGTCGCCACCCGGTTCCCGGTCCAACTGGCCGCTGGTGCCGCCGGGTCCCGAGGGCGGCGACGAATCCGATCCGGGCTACCCGGGAGGGCACGAGGAGCACCGGCCGGCCGCGTCCAACGGGCCCAGCGGCCGGGTCAAGCCACCGTGGCTGGCCGACGACCTGCCGCCGGAGCCGCCGATGCTGCGTCTGGTCGAGCCACCGGTCGCCGACCAGGTCCGTCGCGACGACTTCCGACCCGACGGCTACGGACGGCCCGAGGACTACGGCCGGCCCGACGCGCCGGTGGAGACGCCACCGCTGCGCCTCGTGGACGCTCCCCAGCCGCCCCCCGAGTACGGTCGCGGCCGACGGGCCGCCGTAGAGCCGCTGAGCGCCCCACCCGTACCCGATGAGGGCGACGGCGACCTGCTGATCTTCGCGGCGGCACGGTCGGCCTGGTTCGTCCGGCATCCGGAAACCGACGGGGCGGAGTTCGCGACGCAGGCGGACAACGGCTGGCGGGCCGCCGAGTTGGCCGCGCAACCCTCCATCGGTGCCGCGACCAACGCCGGGCTACCGAAGCGGGTGCCGCAGGCCAACCTGGTTCCGGGCTCACCGCTGCGCGACGAACGCCCGCTGCGGATCGTCCGGGACGCGGCGAGCATCGCAGAGCACACCAACGGCTACTTCCGGGGCTGGCGTCGAGGTCAGGAGATCGGCGGGTACGCCGTCGGCGGGCGGCCCGGCCGGGAGGCCGCCGGCGGGTGGGACTTCAGCCGGGACCAGAGCGGGCAGGGCGACGGCCGCGAGTACGAGTACCGGCCGGCCGGTCACCACTCCTGACCGGGGTCACCACCCGCAGCTGACGGGTCGCCCGCGTGCTCGGGCTCGGCCCCTGCGTGCTCGGGCCTGGTGCCGGCGTGCTCCGGCTGCCCGTCGTGCCGCAGGCACCAACTGCCGCCCATGCCCACCCCGCCGATGTCGACAGGCACCACAATCGGACCGGCCGCAAACGACACCTACCGGCGGCACCTGGGTCAGGTGCCGCCGGTTCAGACCGGAGATCGGGAGAGTCTGTGCCGGGTGAGCTGGCGGTCAGGCCGGTGCCACCGCACGCTGACGCCGCATGGTCAGCACGTACTCGACCAGCGAGATCAGCACGTGCTTCGTCGACTCACGGTTCCGCGCGTCACACGCGACGACCGGGACGTCGCTGGAGATGGCCAGCGCGTCCCGCACGTCCTGCGGATCGTGGTACTGCATGCCGTCGAAGCAGTTGATCGCCACCAGGTAGGGCAGCCGCCGATGCTCGAAGAAGTCGATCGCCGCGAAGCAGTCGGCCAGTCGACGGGTGTCGACCAGCACCACCGCCCCGATCGCTCCCCGCACCAGTTCGTCCCACATGAACCAGAATCGAGTCTGGCCCGGCGTACCGAACAGATAGAGGATCAGATCTCGGTCGATCGAGATACGTCCAAAGTCCATGGCGACCGTGGTGGTCGTCTTTCCCGGCACCTGTCGCGTGTCGTCCACGCCGACACCGGCCGAGGTCATGATCGCCTCGGTGGTCAACGGCGTGATCTCCGAGACCGAGCCGACCAGCGTCGTCTTGCCGACGCCAAACCCACCGGCGATCACAATCTTCGCCGATGTCACGCGCCCGGCCATGGGGCGGTGCGCCATGTCAGAGCCTGCGAAGTCCACTCAGCACCCTCTCCAGCAGTTCCGTGCCCACCGCGTCGTTCGTGTCGTCCAGGGATGTCGGCTCGTACACCGCGACCAGGCCGTCCGAGGCCATGTCCGCAATGATGACCCGGGCTACTCCGAGTGGAAGCTGCATCCGCGCCGCGATCTCCGCGAGCGACTGCAGCCGGCCGTCACACAGCGCGGCAATGTACTGGTGCTCCCGGCCCGAGCCGCCCTTCACAGCGCCTGAGGACCGGCCGCGCACCGTCGTTTCCACGAGCGCCTCGAGGGCGATTTCCAGCTTCGGCCGGGTACGACCACGGGTAACGGCGTACGGCCTGACCAGAGCACCGGTCGGTTCATCGCGCTCGGTCATCTGCCGTCACCCCCTCTCGTCCTACCCGCAGCTCCACCTGTCGGAGCTCGTAGCGTCCAGTTCTTCTCTGCGGACCGGCGCCGGTCGTCGACGCCGGCACCGGTCTCGTCAGCGTGGTCAGCCCAGCATTCCAGCGGCCGTGCGGGGCGCTGGCGTCAGCGCCTCGCCAACCCGGTCCACCAGCAGGGCCATCTCGTACCCCACCTGACCGACGTCGGAGCTTCGGGCGGCCAGTACCGCGAACGACGAACCGTCCGATATCGACATGAGGAAGAGGAAGCCGTTGTCCATCTCAACCACTGTCTGCAGCACCGCACCACCCTCGAAACACCGCGCCGCGCCCTGGGTGAGGCTGACCAGTCCGGAGGCGATGGCCGCGAGCTGGTCCGCACGGTCCCGGGGAAGATCCCGGGACGCCGCCAGGAGCAGACCGTCCGCTGAGACCGCAATCGCGTGAGCGACCCCCGGCACGCGATCGGCGAAGTTGGCCAGCAGCCAACCGAGATCCTGCGTAGTTGTCATCCCTCATGCTCCTTGCCAGCCTGCGAGGATTGCTGCCCTCCCGGGGTCGCCCCCGGGTTGGTCGAGTGGTCGTCCTTGGGCTGAGTACGGCCGCGTTGCACACCACGGTGGTACGCGGACAATAGCCCACGGACCGCTTCCGGTGTGCGACGCTGTACCGAACTTGACGCCTTGTCTACGCCACCTGGTACTAGCTGTGCCATCGGGACCCGCTTCGGCAGGCCCGCCTGGGTCTTTTCGGCCACTTCGACATCAGCCGCAGCGCTTGCCGCGCGCCAGCCGTCGTCTGCGGCAGTCTGCCAACTGTCCGGCGTACCCTCGCCACCCCCGCCACCGGCGGCAGCCGGCCGCGAGGTGGCGGCCACCGGCTCCGGCCGGCGCGGCAACGACGAACCGGGCCTGCCGGCCGTGGTCGTCCCGGCTTCCGACGCCGGAGTGGGAGGCCGGGAGGCGTCCACCTTGGCGATCGGCTGGGTGGTGGCGGTCGAGGCCGCACCACCGGACTGCTTGATCATCGCCCCCGCCGCCGCCCGCGCTTCGTCCGCGGTGGGGCGCCGGGTCCGGAACCAGGCCGACTCCAGCTCGCGGAAGATCGGCAGTTCCATTGTCTCGTCGGCGAACTGCTTGGGTGCCGCTGGCGGGGTGACCGTCGGGTGTTGGGCAGTCGCCGCGTTGTCCGGACCCGACCGGGACACCCTCGGCAGTTCGGCGGTCATGTCCAGCGCCGCAGCGAGCTTCTCCGGCACCGGCGGTGCCGGAGTGTCCCGCTGCTCTGCCGCGACCGGCGGCCAGGCCGGAGGTGCCGCGCTGGGCGGCGACGCAGCCGGAGGTGCCGCGCTGGGCGGCGGCCCAGCCGGAGGTGCCGCGCTGGGCGGCGGCGCGACCGGAGCGGCCGGCGGCGGTGTCGCCGACCGCTGCTGGTGCGGCGGTGGCTGCGGTGGGCGTTGGAAACTGGCCGGCTGCTGGAACGCGGTGGGCTGCGGGGCCGCTGTCGGCGGCACCGGTGGAGCCGAGAACGGCCGCACCGGGGGCGCGGAGACCGGCGGGACGTACGGCTGCCCGCTGACCGGTTGGTGGCCGGTCGGCGCGCCGTGGGTCTCCGGCGAGGTGGCGGCCTGACGCGGAATGCCGCTGGTAGGTGCTGCTCCGGTCACCTCGCCGTCGACTGTCCAGTGATCGTTGGATCGGCGCTGTGGCAGCGGACCGGTACGCTGCTGACCATTGGCCGGCGGAGCTCCCAGCACGTCGGAGCCGTTGGCACCGTTCGTGCCGTTGGTCGCTCCGGTCAGGTCCGACCAGGCTGGCATCGGGCGGGCCGGGGCGGCCGGCGGTGTCGCCGGGCCACCACCATTGATCGGTGCCGGTTCGAACGGTCGTGGCGGGGGGCCGGCCGGTGCCGGTGGCTCGGCCGGTCGGCCGCCGAAGCCACCGCCCGACGACCCGTTGCCGCCCTCCAACGCAAGGGGTGCGGCGAACGACGGCCGGGCGACGGCGGGCGT
This sequence comes from Micromonospora sp. LOL_013, assembly GCF_048060315.1. Lineage (NCBI taxonomy): Bacteria > Bacillati > Actinomycetota > Actinomycetes > Micromonosporales > Micromonosporaceae > Micromonospora > Micromonospora sp. LOL_013. The sequence continues at coordinate 2,536 of NZ_JBHMIQ010000045.1, read as the reverse complement.
CTCCTGGCCGCCACCGGAGCCGAACGCGGCCGGGGCGGCGTTGCGGCCGGCGAGGGCCCGCGGAATCAGCACCGAGGTCGGCAGGGTGACGTCGGCGACTGTGCCCCGGTCGGCGGCCGGGCGCAGCTCGACCTTGACACCGTGCCGCTTGGCCAGCCGGGCGACCACGACGAGACCCATCATCCGAGACACCGCCACGTCGACCATCGGCGGGTTGGCCAACCGGTCGTTGAGCTCCCGCAACTGGTCGGCGCTGACGCCGATACCGCGGTCCTCGACGTAGAGCACGGCACGGTCGCCGACCCGGCGGGCCTCGACCATCACCTGCGAGTCCGGCGGCGAGAAGGCCGTGGCGTTGTCGAACAGTTCGGCGACCAGGTGGACCAGGTCGTTGACGGATTGCGCGGCGACCTCGATGTCCCGGTCGACCATCCCGAATTCGATCCGGGTGTAGTGCTCGACCTCGGACTGCGCGGCGCGCAGTACGTCGATCAGTGCCGCCGGCTCACGCTGCACGCGGGTAGAGTCCGCGCCGGCGAGAACCAGCAGGTTCTCGTCGTTCCGCCGCATCCGGGTGGCAAGGTGGTCGAGCTGGAATAGTTCGCCGAGCCGGTCCGGGTCCTCCTCGCCGCGCTCCAACCGGTCCAGGTGGCCGATCAGCCGGTCGACCAGGATCTGTGACCGGCGGGCGAGGTTGACGAACATCGTCGACACCGAGGAACGCAGTGCGGCCTGTTCGGCGGCGGTCTTCACGGCCTCCAGGTGAACCGCGTTGAACGCCTCGGTCACCTGACCGAACTCGTCCTTGCTGCGCACCGGCAGCGGCTCGGCGATCTGGTTGGCCAGTTGCATCGGCGAGCTCTGCGCGGAGACCTGCGGGTCCCGCAGTCGGGCAACAGCATGCGGGAGACCGTGCTGGGCCACGGCGAGCGCGCCCTGGCGCAGTTCACGTAGCGAACGCGCCATCGCCCGGGCGACCAGAGCGGCGAAGAGGATCGCCAGCAGCAGAACGACGAGTAGCAGGATCGTCTCGACCAACAACTGCTGCTGTACGTCGTTGCGCAGGATGGTGGCCTCGTTGACCACGTCGCCGTCGATCTTCTGCTCGACGGTGCGGATCAGGTCCGCGTGTCCGGTCAGCGCCGCGTCCCAGGCGTCGGCGTCGAACGGCGTGTCACGCATCGACTCTTCGTTCTGGCCCCGGATGAAACCGCCGTAGGTGTCCGCTTCCCGCAGCGCCGGACCGGCCACCGTCTGGTTGTAGAACTCCAGGTCGTCCTGGACGGCGGCAGCCTCGAAGCTCTGCCGGGACTGGGCCTGGCCGGCCCGGGTACTGATGTAGTCGGTACGCAGTGACGGGGTCAGCGCGTTCTGACTGAACGCCCGCAGCACGACGATCCGCTCACGGGAGAGGAACTCCTTGTTGCGGGCCAGCGAAGCGGCGGCCCGCATGTGGTCGCTCAGCTCGGTGTCGTTGGCCAGCTGGGCGGCCGAGTCGCGGATGTCGAGCAGGTCGCTGAGCAGCACCTCGTAGGCGCGGGCAGCCTCGGTGAGACGGTAGGTGCCGTCAGCGGTGGCGCTGTTGACCACCTGACTGCGCACCCCGGGCAGGTCGGCGAGGTTCTGGTCGATCCGGGAAAGCAGGTTACGGAAGTTCACCGGCAGATCGGTCAGCTCCACGCGGCGCTGCGAGTACGGCGTCCGGGCCTCGTCGACGGTGTCGTGCAGGGCGTTGTACGCGTCGAGGTAGCCCTGCCGGCGCTGCTCGTTCCCGGTGCCGAGCAGGAGCACTGCGGCGGCCCGCTCGTTCTGCAGACCGTGGACCAGGTCGCCGGACGCGGCCGCCAGCGTGGCAAGCGTGCGTGCCTGGGACGCGTTCCCGGCGGTCTCCAGGTGCCCGATGAGGCCGTTGGTGCCGACCACGATCGTCGCCAGGGTCGGCACGATCATGATCAGACCGAGCTTGGACCAGATCGGCAGATCGTTGAGCCGGCCAACCGGCCGGCGGAGACGCGACAGGAATGAATCTGCCGTCTTCGGCCGCTCGCTCACGTCACCGCCCTCCTCATCGGTGCCGGTCCGTTGCACCGGACACCGCCCATCGGCCGACCCGGGCGGATCGGACCCCCGAGATTCCATCACGACGCCACGCAAAGAGAAAGCCCAGGTGGCTCGTCACCGCGAGTGTGATGCGATGGTTATCCCGACATACGACAAATAGCACTTGCCTGGTCACGCTAAGTAAACGCTTCGGTCCGTGTTGCCGGCTTCGAGAGCAACTGTGCTCTCGGAGCGCGACGAGCATCTTACGCCCACCACGTCGAGCCGCCACCACCGATGGGACCCGCCGGACATGGCCCTCCGCGACCAGCCACCGACCGAGTGGTCGGCTGCCAGTGGCCCGAACGGGGGACAGCTGTCGGCGGCAGACGGGCCGTCGGCGGGCCGGCTACCAGATCAGCCGATCAGCTTGGCGTACGCGGGCTTGATGACGTCGTCGATGACCGCCAGCCGCTCGTCGAACGGGATGAACGCA
>NZ_JBHMIQ010000044.1:0-55132 GCF_048060315.1 Micromonospora sp. LOL_013 | reverse complement strand
GCGACCGTGCAGGTCGCGGCGATCAACGAGTGGCTGTGACCGACTTTGATACACGCCCTAGAGGTGGTTGTCAAACCTGGGCGTCACGTCCTTGCGAGGTGAGCGGCGACCCTCGCGGCCTGGCCGGGGCGCCGAGGGATGGACGGGGGACCTGCTGGCGGCCCTCCCTGGCAGCACCACCAGGTCCCCCTAGCCTGACCCGAGGCCTACTGTGGGTCGACCGATGGCCGGTCGCTCCGGATGGCCGTGCCCGGCCGGGTGAGCGCGTCCCGGTACGGCCGGACCGTGACCGCCATGCCGTCGCGGTCAGGGTCGTCGCCGTTGATCTCGTGGCCGGTGATCATCACCCACGAGCAGAGCGCCGGCGTCGGCCAGACCTCGATCACCCGGAGTCGCACCGGCCGGTCGGCCGCGACGTGGTCACACTGCCGCAGCGCCACGAGATCCCCCGGGCACACCAGAGCTTCGTCGTCAGGCATCCTCCGACGCTCCGTACGACTCGGCGGACTCGTCACGGCCGTCGTGCGGGTAGCCGGCGGGCATCAACCCGGAAAGATGCAGTACGGCGCGGATCCGCCGGGCACTACTGGGGTCCCAGCGGTCCAGGATGGCGATCGCCCGCAGGAACGGCCGGCAGGGTCCGGGTACGCCGCCGCACCGGTGGCATTCTCCGGTGGTCCGGTTCGGGATGTGGGTGCGGGCGGTCGAGTTCGCGTCGTGGACCGCCCGGGACAGCTCCGGGGACCGGGCGGCCACCGAGGACTCTGCAGACCTGGGCGGAGCAGGCGGGCAAGCATCCGCGCGCTCCGCGCTCGACGTGTCGTTCGGGTCGTGTTGGAAAGATCGATATCGCGCGAGGCGTGGTTCACCACCGAATCCGTCGTTCCTGATAATCCGTACCCCCTCGGGTGGAGTCAACCGGGTTGCACTTCCGTCGATTTCCACCCTGGACTGTTCCCGGCAGTAAGCGGAAGATGGTTTCGGCCACTGCGCGACGATGGCACACCTGTCGACCGACCATTCGGGGTGATAATCGTGAATGATCTACCTTCCCTTCCAGCTCGTCTGCGCGAGCTGCGGACCAGCCGCAAGATGGCTCAGGACCGGCTCGCGGCGGCGACGGCGTGTCGAAGTCCCTGGTGCAGTCCTTCGAGTCGGGAAAGCTGGTGCCGCAGGAGGGCACAGCGGGGCGCATGGACGAGTTCTTCGGCACCGGCGATGAGATCCAACGAGCGGCCAAGGAGGAACGGGAGGACCGGCAGCCGTGGCTACGGTCATGGTTCGACCTGGAGCGGCGTGCGGCCCTACTGCGCTCGTGGGGGCCGATGTTGGTGCCGGGGCTGTTGCAGTGCGAGTCGTACATGCGCGAGGTCTTCTCCGCCGTGCCGGCGAACGCCGGGAAGGTCGACGGGCTGGTCGCCAAGCGGCGCGAGCGCCAGGCGGCCACGATCGACCGGGACGACCCGGTCGCGCTCTCCGCGATCATCGGCGAGGTGACCCTGCGGCGTGGGCCGCGTGACGTCCTGAAGGAGCAGCTCGGTCACCTCGTGGAGGTAGGTCACCGACCACACGTGCGGATCCGGATGATCCCCGCCGAGTCGGAGGGAATACACGTCGGGCTGTCCGGGGCGTTCGTCATCGCCAGCATGCCGGACGGCCGCCGGTCGGCCTACATGGACGATCAGCTGAGCGGCCACGTGGCGGCCGCGCGTGGCGACCTCAGGCACCTGGAACTAGCCTGGGAGGAGATTGACGCGCTGGCCCTACCCGTGGTCCAGACCCGAGACGTGATCCTGAGGATGCTTCATGAGCACAAGTGAGCCGCGCTGGCGGACGAGCACCCGCAGCACCGGCACCGGCGAATGCGTCGAGGTCGCCGACAATCTTCCCGGCCGCGTCCACTTAAGTCACTACATGACTCCCTGTATTCGATCAATGAAACGGACCTTGACCGACCAACGGGAGTCTGAACGGCGCTCGGGTCACATCCGAGCGCCGTTCGCTTTCAGGCGAGCGCGATGCACCGCGACTCCCGTCGCACAGTCGCCATCTATTGGAGCCGTCGACGACTCAAAAATCAAGGGTAAACCGACACAACATCCCCCTCGGCACCAACAAGTTCTTATATGCATCCCCCATTCTGCGGGTTGCATGAATTGCTGCACACGAGCTGGCTTGTGTATCCCTGGAGCCACAGGTCACCGTTCCCACCGGGTGCTACCTGCGGATACGTGCCAACGCTGATCGGCGAGGATGGCATCTCCACACGTCTCAACGGCGGCAATCACTCCGGGACACCCTGTGCCGGGAAGGTGTCGCAGGTCAGCCCCCTCTTGGTCTCGTCGGAGACCCGAAGGGACCCTGATCACAACTAGCGTTGCCACAGCGGTCAGGCGACCCGTTCCTGAGCCAACTGCGGCACGAAGCGGGCCACAGTCTCGAAGTCCGCATCGTGGTGAAGCACCGTCAACTTCAGACGAATCGCGGTGGCGATCACAAGATGATCGGCCACCGACACCCCTTGATGGGCGCTGTGGCTGGCGAGTTCAGTCCGCACGGCCCGTACGATCTGCCAGGCGTCGTCCGGGATCGGGACCCAGGGGTAGAAGTCGCGTAGCCCGCGTTCGGCCTGTTCGTACGCCTTCGCATCCGCGATGGTAAGCACTTCCACGAGCACCGGATCGCAGACCGCGATCAGGCTACGCGCAGCCAGGTCGTTCCAGTGCGGGTCGACCTGGCGGCGCAGCATCCGAACCAGGGCACTCGTATCGACCAGATACTTCACTGGTCGAGTTCGTCAAGCTGATCGAAGTGAAAACCCCCGGAGTCAGCAATCTCCTGAAGGTCAGTTAGTGCCCGCCGCCGACGCTCGCGGCTGGACTCCACCGCCTGCCGGAGCGCCTCTGTCACCGTCTCCCGCTTCGTGCCTGTGCCCAGCGCTGCGGTGGCTTCCGCCAGCAGGTCCTCATCAAGATCTAGCAGAGTCTTGGCCATGAGATACACCTCCCGGCTAATAATATATGGCGGCTGAGCGTATATCCCAGGCGACGAGAAGGTCAGCCGACGGCGGCCATGATCTCGTCGGAGACGTCGAAGTTCGCGTAGACGTTCTGCACGTCGTCGCAGTCCTCCAGGACGTCGATCAGCTTGAAGATCCGCCGGGCGCCGTCCTCGTCCAGCGGCACGTTCATGCTCGGCACCAGGGAGGACTCGGCAGACTCGTAGTCGATACCGGCGTCGACCAGCGCGGTGCGTACGGCGACCAGGTCGCCCGGCTCGCTGACCACCTCGAAGGCCTCGCCGAGGTCGTTGACCTCCTCGGCACCGGCGTCGAGAACCGCGAGCATGACGTCCTCCTCGGAGTGCTCGCCCTTGGGGACGATCACCACGCCCTTGCGGGAGAACAGGTAGGAGACCGAGCCGGCGTCGGCCAGCGACCCGCCGTTGCGGGTCAACGCGGTACGCACCTCGGTCGCCGCCCGGTTGCGGTTGTCGGTCAGGCACTCGACGAGCAGGGCGACACCGTTCGGCCCGTACCCCTCGTACATGATCGTCTGCCAGTCGGCGCCGCCGGCCTCCAGGCCGGAGCCGCGCTTGACCGCGCGGTCGATGTTGTCGTTGGGTACGGAGCTCTTCTTCGCCTTCTGGATGGCGTCGTACAGGGTGGGGTTGCCGGCCGGGTCACCCCCGCCGGTCCGGGCGGCGACCTCGACGTTCTTGATCAGTTTGGCGAACATCTTGCCGCGTTTGGCGTCGATGACCGCCTTCTTGTGCTTGGTCGTCGCCCACTTGGAGTGGCCGGACATGTGCACCTCCGTCGCTTCCCACCTGCGGGGTCAGCCTGCCGCGACGGCCATCTCCACGAACAGTCGGTGCACCCGACGGTCGCCGGTCAGCTCTGGGTGGAAGGCCGTGGCGAGCAGATTGCCCTGCCGAACCGCGACAATCCTACCTGTGGCCGCACCAGCGGCTACCCGGCCCAGCACCTCGACGTCGTCGCCGACCCGTTCGACCCAGGGCGCGCGGATGAAAACCGCGTGGAACGGCGGGCCGTCGACACCGTCGATGGCCACCGGAGCCTCGAAGGAATCCACCTGCCGGCCGAACGCGTTGCGCCGGACCGCCATCGAGATGCCAGCGAAGGACCGCTGGTCAGCCCGGCCGTCGAGGATCTCGTCGGCCAGCATGATCATGCCGGCGCAGGACCCGTACACCGGCATCCCGGCGGCGATCCGCTTGCGGATCGGCTCCAGCAGGTCGAACTCGACCGCCAGTTTGCTGATCGTGGTCGACTCGCCGCCGGGCACCACGAGCGCGTCGACCTGCTCCAGCTCCTCGGGGCGACGGACCGGCCGGGAGGTGGCACCGCATTCGGTCAGCGCCCGCAGGTGCTCGCGGACGTCGCCCTGCAGCGCCAGCACGCCGACCCGCACCCGCGCGTCGGGAGCCGGCTGGGCCGCGCCGGTCACCAGCCGCGCTCGGCGAGGCGGTGCGGCACCGGGATGTCGTCGACGTTGATGCCGACCATCGCCTCGCCGAGCCCACGGGAGACCTTGGCGAGCACGTCCGGGTCGTCGTGGAAGGTGGTGGCCTTGACGATCGCCGCCGCCCGCTGGGCCGGGTTGCCGGCCTTGAAGATGCCGGAGCCGACGAAGACCCCCTCGGCGCCGAGCTGCATCATCATCGCCGCGTCCGCCGGGGTGGCGATGCCGCCGGCGGTGAACAGCACCACCGGCAGCTTCCCGGTCTCGGCGACCTCCCGGACCAGGTCGTACGGGGCCTGCAGCTCCTTCGCCGCGACGTAGAGCTCGTCGGGCGACAGGGAGGTCAGCCGACGGATCTCGGCGCCGATGCGCCGCATGTGGGTGGTGGCGTTGGAGACGTCGCCGGTGCCGGCCTCACCCTTGGAGCGGATCATCGCGGCGCCCTCGGTGATCCGGCGCAGCGCCTCACCGAGGTTGGTGGCCCCGCAGACGAACGGCACGGTGAACGCCCACTTGTCGATGTGATTGGCGAAGTCGGCCGGGGTGAGGACCTCGGACTCGTCGACGTAGTCCACACCGAGCGCCTGCAGCACCTGGGCCTCGACGAAGTGCCCGATCCGGGCCTTGGCCATCACCGGGATGGAGACCGCCTCGATGATGCCGTCGATCATGTCTGGGTCGCTCATCCGGGACACGCCACCCTGGGCGCGAATGTCGGCGGGCACCCGTTCCAGGGCCATCACCGCGACCGCGCCGGCGTCCTCGGCGATCTTGGCCTGCTCGGGCGTGACCACGTCCATGATCACGCCGCCCTTGAGCATCTCGGCCATGCCGCGCTTGACCCGGGCGGTACCGGTGACGGAGGTTGGCGCGACGGCACCCGGGGTGGCGGCCTGAGCAGCGGGGGTCTCGGACACGGCGGTTCGGCTCCTCGGCGAAGTACGCGACAGGGGTACGTCTTGGGATGCTACGCCCGCCGGCAGGGTCCACCGACAGCCAATCGACAACCCGGTGGCCTGCCCTGTGGCCCAGGTCACAGGCGGGTCGGCCCAAGTCACTGGCGGGTCGGATCCACCACCCGTGCCAGCGTCGGATCGTCGATGTCGAAGTAGCGGGGTTCGTCGTGCCGGCGGCCGAAGCGCAGCAGCCGCACCAGCGGCCGCCGGCGGGCCAGCAACGCGTCGCGGACCAGGTCGGTGTGCAGTTGACGGGCCAGCACCAGCCTGCGGCTGGCCACCACCACCGCCTCGGTCGCCGGATCCGGGCTGGTCAGCGCCGTCGCCCGCAACTGCCGGGTGAGGTCGTTCTCGGCGGCCTCACGCTCCTCCGGCGACGCGGCGTCCAACGCGATCCGGGCCGCCGCGTACAGCTCCACCGCGTACTGCTCCTCGGCGAGCACCGCGGCGGCCGCCGCCCGGCGCAGCAGGTGCGCGTCGAGCGCCCGGGCGGCCGCCGCCACCCGGACGTGCAGCCGGTCCACCCGGGCCGCGGTCCAGGTGAGGTACGCCGAAAACAGGACGACCGCGACGCTCACACCGACCACCCACCGCATTCCCGGCATCGTAGTGCCGCCGGCGTAGGCCCCGTGGACCCGATCATGGTGGCTCCGCCCACTCCTGGTAGAGCACCCGCCCGTCGGTGGCTTCGATCGCGGCGGCGTACACCTCCAGCACCTGGCGGGCCACCGCGGGCCAGTCGAAGGTCGCCACCACCTGCCGGGCGTGGCCGGCAAGCGCTTCCCGGCGCGGCGCGTCGTCCAGCAGCCGGGCGACGGCGCCGCGTAGCGCCACCGGGTCACCGGTGGGGAACAGTTCCCCGGCCCGGCCGTCGTCGAGTACCCGGCGGAACGCGTCCAGGTCGCTGGCCACCACCGCCGCGCCGGCGGCCATCGCCTCGGTGAGGATCATGCCGAACGACTCACCGCCGATGTTGGGCGCGACGTAGAGGTGCACGCTGCGCAGCATCCGGGCCTTGTCCGGCTCCGATACCAGCCCGAGGAAGGTCACCCGGTCGCGCAACCCGGCCGGGACGGCGGCGTACAGGTCGTCGGGCCGGCCCGGTCCGGCGACCAGCAGCCGCAGCCCGGGGCGGTCCGGGGCCAGCGCGACGAACGCCTCACGGAGCAGGCCGAAGCCCTTGCGCGGCTCGGTGAACCGGCCGAGGAAGCCGAGCGTGCCGCCGGTGCCCGGGCCGCAGTCACCCGGCCAGCCGGGCAGCGGCTCGGCACCGGCGTACTTCGCCACCGCCACCCCGTTGGGGATCTCCACCGCGCCGCCGTCGAGGTGTTCGACCTGCACCCTGCGGGCCAGCGCCGACACCGCGATCCGGGCGGTGATCTTCTCCAGCACCAGCTGCAGCATGCCCTGCGCGGCGGCCAACGCCCGAGACCTGGTCATCGCGGTGTGAAAGGTAGCCACCACCGGGCCCCGGGCGCAGAGCACCGCGAGCAGGCTGACGCTGAGCGCGAACGGCTCGTGCACGTGCAGCACATCGAACTGGCCGCGGTTGAGCCAGCGCCGGACCCGGGCGGTGACCACCGGGCCGAAACTCACCCGGGCCACCGAGCCGTTGTACGGCACCGGCACCGAGCGGCCGGCGGCCACCACGTACGGCGGCAGCGCGGCGTCCTCGTCCGCTGGGGCCAGCACGCTCACCTCGTGGCCGAGATCGATCAGCGCCTCAGCGAGGTCGACGACGTGGTTCTGCACCCCTCCGGGGACGTCGAAGGAGTACGGGCACACGATGCCGATCCGCACGGTGGCCCCCGCTCAACCCGGCCCGGTGGCCGAGCTGCCCGACCGGTCGGGGTCGGGGTCGGGCCGCTCGTCCAGCCACAGCCGCTGCATCATGTGCCAGTCCTGCGGGTGGCGGGCGATGCCAACCGCCAGCCGGTCGGCGATCTGCTGGGTCAGCAGGCGGACCCGCACGTCCAGCGGGCCGGCCGACGGGTCGGGCAGCGGCACCGGCCCGTCCAACGCGCCGTGTGCGCGGTCCGGTTCGAACCACATGGTGGTGACGTAGAGCGGGGCACCGGTACGCAGCGCGAGCAGCGCCGGACCGGCCGGCATCCGGGTCCGGCCACCGAAGAAGGTGACCTCGACACCCCGGGCGGACAGGTCACGGTCGGCCAGCAGCGGCACGACGTGGCCGGCGGCGAGCCGGTCAATCAGGACGTCGAACGGTGGCCGGGGACCGCCAGAGGCCGGGACGATCTCCATCCCGAGTCGTTGCCGGACGGCGACGAACCGGTTGTAGACGCCTTCGGGTCGCAGCCGTTCGGCGACCGTGGTCAGCGGCCAGCCGTTGGCCGCCACCCAGGCGCCCGCCGCGTCCCAGTTGCCGGCGTGCGGCAACGCCACCACCGAGCCGCGCCCGGCGGCCACGTTGGCGGCGAGCATCTGCGCACCGGCCAGGTGGAAACCGGCGAGCCGCTGCTGCCGGCTCAGCGACGGCAGCCGGAACATCTCCATCCAGTACCGGGCGTACGAACGCACCGCGTCCCGGGTGAGCCGATCGAACTCGGCCGCTGACAGATCCGGGCCGACCACCCGGCGCAGGTTGGCGGCGAGCCGGCGGACCGACGCCGCGCCGCGCCGATGAGCCCGGTCGGCGCCGACGCGAAACAGGGCGGCGGCGGCCGGCCGGGGCAGCATCCGGATCAGCCGCCAGGCCGCCGCGTAGCCCAGCTCGACCGGGGTCACGCGTCCACGCCCTGCGCCGCCTGCCGGGGACCCGCCGCAGCGGCGGTTTGCTGGTGCACGTGGGCGATCCGCTGCCAGATCGTCACCAGCGACAGCGCGGCGAGCAACCAGAGCGCGGCCGGCAGCCCCCAGCTGACACCGAGGCCGCTGAGCAGGCCACCGACGCCGACCAGGATCAGTCGCTCGGCCCGTTCGGCGACGCCGACGTTGCAGGTCATCCCGAGCCCTTCGGCGCGCGCCTTCACGTAGGACACGATGCCGCCGGCGACCAGGCAGATCAGCGCCGCGACCGCACCCGCCCGGTTGCCGCTGACCGCGAACCAGTACGCTACCGAGCCGAAGATCGCCCCGTCGGCGATCCGGTCCATGCTCGAGTCGAGAAACGCGCCGAAGGTGCTCGATCCGCCGCGCAGCCGGGCCATCGTGCCGTCCAGCACGTCGGTCAGGGCGGACAGCGTGACGATCACCAAGCCGGTGATCAGGTGGCCGCGGGCGCCGAAGCCGATCGCCCCGACGAGCACACCTATGGTGCCGGCGACCGTGACCGCGTTCGGCGAGATCCCTGCGCCGAGCAGTCCGCGGGCTACCGGCTCGATCACCCGGGTGATGCCCGCGCGGACGGACACTCTGAAGATCTTCGCCATGGCGGTCCCACGATAACGGTCGACGGAAAGGGTCGGCACGGTGGCCACGAACGTGAACCGGTGGCGGTCACCTCGCGCGCCGGACTTGTGTACGGCGCGTCGCGGGTGTGGGATCGACACGTGAACGTGAGCGAGCTCCCCCGGGCCCGCTTCACTTTACCGAGCAGGTCCCGCCCGCCTGAAGATGTCGCCGCGGATTCACCCCGCGGTCATCCTCTGCGGTCCCCGGCCGTTCCGGTCCGGACCGGAGCCGGCCTGGACCGCAGCACAGTCGCCCCACCCAGTCAGGCAGCCAGGAGGTGCGCAGTCATGGCGCAGAAGAACCACGACAGGGGGCCCGGCGGGTCCGTTGCGGTGGTCACCGATCCCGAACAGCTGCGCAACGTGGTGCTGGTCGGGCACTCCGGTGCCGGCAAGACCACGTTGATCGAGGCGTTGCTGGCCGCCACCGGGACGATCAGCCGGGCGGGGCAGGTCCCGGACGGCACGACGGTCTGCGACCACGACCCGGCCGCGGTACGCCAGCAACGCTCCGTCGCGTTGAGCTGCGCGCCGCTGGTCCACCGCGACATCAAGGTCAACCTGTTGGACACCCCGGGGTACGCGGACTTCGTCGGCGAGCTGCGGGCCGGGCTACGCGCCGCCGATGCCGCGCTGTTCGTGGTCTGCGCGGCGGACGGGATGGACGCGGCCACCGCCGCGCTGTGGGAGGAGTGCGCGGCGGTCGGCATGCCCCGGGCGGTGGCGCTCACCCGGCTCGACCATCCGCGCGCCGACGTCGACGAGACCGTCGCGTTGTGTCAGCGGGTCTTCGGCGACAACGTACTGCCGCTGCACCTGCCGATGCTCGCCGACGACGGGGTGGGCATCGCCGGGCTGCTGGACCTGCTCGCCCGGCAGGTGCTGGACTACTCGACCGGCCATCCCCCGCAGGTGCGGGAGCCGGACCCGGAGCACCTGCCGGCGATCGCCGAGGCACGCGACGAACTAATTGAGGGGATCATCGCCGAGAGCGAGGACGAGACCCTGCTCGACCGGTACCTCGCCGGCGAGCAGCTCGACCCGAAGATGCTGGTCGACGACCTGGAGACGGCGGTGGCCCGAAGCCACTTCCATCCGGTGCTGCCGGTCTGCGCCCACACCGGGGTCGGGCTCGACGCGCTGCTGTGGCTGTTGACCGCCGCTTTCCCGGCACCGCCCGAGCACACTCTGCCGGCGGTGACCGGGCTGGACGGCACGCCCCGGCCGCCGCTGGGCTGCGACCCGGCCGGCCCGCTGGTCGCCGAGGTGGTCCGGTCCACCGTCGACCGGCACGTCGGCCGGGTATCGCTGGTCCGGGTCTTCTCCGGCACGCTGCGCACCGACCGTACGGTGCATGTGGCCGGGCACGGCCTCAGCCAGCGGGGCCGCCCCGACCACGACGCCGACGAACGGGTGGCGCACATCTACAGCCCGCTGGGTGCCCAGCTTCGGGAGGTCGAGGTCTGCGTCGCCGGGGACATCTGCGCGTTGACCAAGTCGGGCAGCGCGGAGACCGGTGACACCATCTCGGCGGCCACGGATCCGCTGCTGGTCGAGCCGTGGGAGATGCCCGAACCGCTGCTGCCGGTGGCGGTCGTCGCCCGTACCCGGTCGGATGAGGACGCGATGGCCCGCAACCTGGGCCGGCTGGTCGCCGGTGATCCGACGCTGCGGCTGGAACGCAACGCCGAGACCCGCCAACTGGTGCTCTGGTGCATGGGCGAGGCGCACGCCGACGTACTGCTGGGCCGGCTGCGCTCCGGCGGCGTCGAGGTGGACGTCGAGCCGGTGCGGGTGCCGCTGCGGGAGACGTTCACCGCGCCGGCCCGGGGGCACGGACGACACGTGAAGCAGTCCGGCGGGCACGGACAGTACGCGGTGTGCGACATCGAGGTGGAGCCGCTTCCGGAGGGCAGCGGCTTCGAGTTCGTCGACCGGGTGGTCGGCGGGGCGGTGCCGCACAACTACATCCCGTCGGTGGAGAAAGGCGTACGGGCCCAGATGGACCGGGGCGTGGTCAGCGGACATCCGGTGGTCGACCTGCGGGTGACCCTGGTGGACGGCAAGGCACATCCGGTCGACTCGTCGGACGCGGCGTTCCAGACCGCCGGGGCGCTGGCCCTGCGGGACGCGGCCACCACCGGCCGACCGACGCTGCTGGAACCGGTCGATGCGATCATGGTGCGGGTGCCGAACGGTGCGGTCGGGTCGGTGCTCGGCGACCTGGCCAGCCGACGCGCCCGGGTGCTCGGCACCACCAGCGACGACGACTCCGGCGACCGGACGGTGATCCGCGCCGAGGTGCCGGCGACCGAACTGCTGCGGTACGCGGTGCAGCTGCGCTCGATCACCGGAGGTGCCGGCACGTTCCAGCGGGCGTTCGCCCGCTACGAACGCGTATCGGCCAGTTGACCCTCAGCTTCCGGTCCGGCTGCTGTGGACGAGGCTGCGTCCGGTGTCGACGACAGTGTCCTCTGCCGGCCGCGGAGTCCAGCCGAAGGTCTCGCGGGCGGCGTCGGTGCAGACCGGGCGACGCACCCCCAGGTTGCCGACCATTGCCCGCAGCTGCGGGACGAACGGGGCCAGAATCCGCGCCAGTGTCGATGGCATCGCCCGGATGGAGACCTTCGCTGCGTCCGCGCCGAGCCGGCGGCGCAGGATCGCGGCGATATCCCGCAACGACAGCAGGTCGCCGCTGGCGGCGAGGTAGCGGTGCCCGGCGCTTCCGGCGTCAGCATGGCGGCCCTGCAGGTCTGCGAGGTCCCGCACATCGACCGGGGACACCCACAGGTCGGGAACGCGCGGCATCCGGCCGGACAGCATCGCCTGGATGATGCCGACCGAGGAGGGATGGTCTTGGACTTGATGTACGGGTCGATACCCGGCGCGTCGGGATCCGTCCAGTCCTGTTCGGTGAAGGGACGGTCCGGCGGTTGCTGGCCATAGCCGACCGCCCCAAACGACGACGTCATCACCACCCGATGTACTCCTGCGTCGCGGGCGGCCCGCAACACTCTGAGCGTGCCGTCGCGGGCCGGCACGACCAGATCGTTTCGGCGGTCACCACCTCGATGGAGTCGTCGCCGACGGTGCGGCGTAGCTCGGGGGTCCGGGCCGGCGAGCGTACGGTTGTCCGGACCTGGAAGTTGCGGGCCAGGGCACTTCGGATCACGTACGAGGCGACGAAGCCGGTGCCACCGGTGACCAGGATACGGTTTGTTGACATCGAGGTTCCCCAATCTTGACAGCGCGAATCAACGATCACGGACCGTGATCGCTCGGAACAGGCAACGAGCTCGTCGGATGACCTGGGCCAGACGGCGCGGGAGCCTACTCAGCCGCGCGTCGCGCTCAGCAGCGGCAGAGGGACCTCATCGACGATTCGGGCGGCCAGGCCGGGCCGGTGACCGAGGTAGAGCTGGCCGGCCAGCAACGGACCGAGAAGGATCTGGTCCACCAGATCGAGGACCGGGTTGTCCGGGCCGATCCGCCCGGCGTCGACGTGTCGCTGCAGCATCCGACGCATCGCCTGGATCTGCGGCTCGATCATGAGCTCGCGGAGGGCGAGCATCAGCTCGGGATTGAGCAACACGTCCCGGGCCAGACCCGTCATGGCCGCGTCGTGCGAGTCCCTGATTCGGGCCGCGTCGCTGGCTATCGTCGCCAGTGCCAGCAGGTCGCCGGACGCCCCTGTCAGGTCGCCGGCCACGCCCCGCTGAACAGGTCGCGGGTGTCGGCGAGCAGCTGCGGCAGCACCTTGGTACGGCCGATCACCGGCATAAAGTTGGCGTCCCCGCCCCACCGGGGCACCACGTGCTGGTGCAGATGGGCGGCGATGCCGGCACCGGCGACCCCACCCTGGTTCATCCCGATGTTGAAGCCGTGCGCGCTGCTCACGGCGCGGATCACCCGCATCGCGGTCTGGGTGAACTCGGCCAGCTCGGCGGTCTCGGCCCGGTCCAGCTCCGGGTAGTCGGCGACGTGCCGGTAGGGGCAGATCAGCAGGTGACCGGGGTTGTACGGGTAGAGGTTGAGCACGGCGAAGACCCGCTCGCCCCGGGCCACCACCAGGCTCTGCTCGGCCGGTCGGCCCGGGGCCAGGCAGAACGGGCAGCCGGTCGGCGAGTCGTAGCCGCCGTCGGGCCGGTCCGCACCGGAGATGTACGCCATCCGGTGCGGTGTCCAGAGTCGTTCCAGGCCATCCGGCCCGGGTTGTCCGGTCGTGCCAGTCACCCCGTGATCGTACGGGCTCGACCCGACCGGACCCACCCGACAGCGACCCGGCTCACTGCCCGGCGGGCCCCAGTTGACCCTCGGACACCGGCTGACCGCCGGACACGGTCGCGGTCGGGTTGACGTTGGTCCGGGACCGCACCACGTCGACGACGTGGGCCACCGCTTCGACCAATGGCACCCCGTTACGCTGCGAACCGTCGCGGTAGCGGAAGGAGACGGTCCCGGCCGACACGTCGGCGTCACCGGCGATCGCCATGAACGGCACCTTCTGCTGCTGGGCGGTGCGGATCTTCTTCTGCATCCGGTCGTCGGAGAAGTCCACCTCGGCCCGGATGCCCTCGGCCCGCAGCATGGCAACGAACTCGGCCAGGTAGTCGCCGTGGTCGGTGCGGATCGGGATGCCGATCACCTGCACCGGCGCCAGCCAGGCCGGGAACGCGCCGGCGTAGTGCTCGGTGAGGATGCCGAAGAACCGCTCGATCGACCCGAACAACGCCCGGTGGATCATCATCGGCTGCTGCCGGGTGCCGTCGGCGGCCTGGTACTCCAGGCCGAACCGCTTCGGCTGGTTGAAGTCCAGCTGAATGGTGGACATCTGCCAGGTCCGGCCGATCGCGTCACGGGCCTGCACCGAGATCTTCGGGCCGTAGAAGGCCGCGCCGCCCGGGTCGGGCACCAGCTCCAGCCCCGAGTCGATCGCCGCCTGCCGCAGGGTCTCGGTGGCGTCGGCCCACTCGGCCGGGTCGCCGATGAACTTGTCCGAGTCGTCGCGGGTGGACAGCTCCAGGTAGAAGTCGTCGAGTCCGTAGTCGCGCAGCAGGTCGAGCACGAAGGCGAGCAGCGAGCGCAGCTCACCGGGCATCTGCTCCCGGGTGCAGTAGATGTGCGAGTCGTCCATGGTCAACCCGCGCACCCGGGTCAGCCCGTGCACCACGCCGGACTTCTCGTACCGGTAGACGGTGCCGAACTCGAACAGCCGCAGCGGCAGCTCCCGGTACGACCGTCCCCGCGACCGGAAGATCAGGTTGTGCATCGGGCAGTTCATCGCCTTGAGGTAGTACTGCGCGCCTTCCATCTCCGCCGGCGGAAACATGGTGTCGGAGTAGTACGGCAGGTGCCCCGAGGTCTCGAACAGCTGGGACTTGCTGATGTGCGGGGAGTAGACGAACTCGTACCCGGCCTGCTCGTGCCTGCGACGCGAGTAGTCCTCCATTTCCCGACGGATGATGCCGCCCTTGGGGTGGAACACCGCCAGCCCGGAGCCGATCTCGTCCGGGAAGCTGAACAGGTCGAGGTCCGCGCCGAGCTTGCGGTGATCGCGGCGGGCGGCCTCGTCGAGCAGCTT
Organism: Micromonospora sp. LOL_013; assembly: GCF_048060315.1. Classification (NCBI taxonomy): domain Bacteria; kingdom Bacillati; phylum Actinomycetota; class Actinomycetes; order Micromonosporales; family Micromonosporaceae; genus Micromonospora; species Micromonospora sp. LOL_013. Next base: position 40,701 of record NZ_JBHMIQ010000044.1, on the reverse strand, counting down.
CAGGTACGCCTTGAGCGCGTCCCGGGTCGGCCAGGCGGTGCCGTAGATCCGCTGCAGCTGCGGGTTGCGCTCGGATCCCCGCCAGTACGCCGCCGCGCTGCGCATCAGCTTGACCGCGCCGATCAGCCGGGTGGACGGCAGGTGCGGGCCCCGGCACAGGTCCGACCAGCAGGTCTCGCCCGAGGTCGGGTCGAGGTTGTCGTAGATGGTCAGCTCGCCGCCGCCGACCTCCATCACCTCGCTGGCGTCGAAGTCGGCGGTGCCCTTGACGTCGACCAGTTCCAGTTTGTACGGCTCGTCGGCGAGTTCCGCCCGGGCCGTGTCGAGGTCGGCGAACCGCCGTCGCCGGAACCGCTGCCCGGACTTGATGATCTCCTGCATCCGCTTTTCCAGCTTGTCGAGGTCCTCGGGCTGGAATGGCCGGGCGACGTCGAAGTCGTAGTAGAAGCCGTTGGTGATCGGCGGGCCGATACCCAGTTTGGCCTCCGGAAACAAGTCCTGCACCGCCTGGGCGAGCACGTGCGCGGTGGAGTGGCGCAGCACGGCGAGCCCGTCCGGGGATCCCAGGGCGACCGGCTCGACGCCGGTGTCGGCCTCCGGTGACCAGTCCAGGTCACGCAGGGTGCCGTCGGGGTCGCGGACCACGACGATCGCCTTCGGGCCGTTCACCGGCAGACCGGCGGCGGCGATCGCGTCCGCGGCCGTGGTCCCGGCCGGGACCACGACGGGTTCGGCCTGGGGACTGGCTGCGCTTGCGGACACGACGGGCTCCTCACGGTCGGTGGATCGGTGCGTACGGTGAATCGGTGGTCCGGCACGGGTCGGCGACGACGCTCCGGTGACCGGGGCGGGCCCGGCCGGCCATGATGCTATCGCCCCCCGTCGGTGTGACCGGGTGTCGGTCCTGTTGCAACGCCTGACGTCGACCCGGTTTCGGCGTTAGATTGACGCCGTGGCTGCCACCGACATGGTCGGCGCTCTGCGGCGCCGATACGACTCATTTTTCGCCAGCCGGCGGCCGGTGCCGTTCGCCGTACTGGACGTCGCCGGGATGGAGCACCGCTTCGGCTCAGGCGATCCGCAGTTCACCATCGCCGTACGCCACCCCCGTGGCGCCCGGGCGCTGGCCGCGTTGGACCAGTTCGCGGTCGCCGTGGCGTACCTGCAGGGTTGGCTGGATGTTGAGGGTGACCTGTCCGCCGCGCTGCGGATGCGGGCGTTCTTCACTGATCTGCATCCGGTCGCCCGGTTCTCCGGCGTGTTCACCGGGCTGCTGCGCGGCCGGCGGGAGGACGACCGGCGGGCGATTTCCCAACACTACGACTCGGAGTCGGAGTTCTTTCTGACCTTCCTCGACAACCGGCACCGCTGCTACACGGAGGGCGTGTTCGCCGCCGACGACGAGCCGCTCGAGGACGCCATGACCCGCAAGATGGACCTGGCACTGGAGGCGATCGGGGTCAAGCCGGGTGACCGGGTGCTGGAGGTGGGCGGCGGCTGGGGTGCGTTCGCCGAACACGCGGCCCGGCAGGGCATCGAGGTGACCACCACGACCCTGTCGCGGGAGTCGGAGCGCTACCTCGTCGACCTGTTCGAGCGGGAGCAGCTCGACGTACGGGTGGTGCGGCAGCACATCTTCGGCTTCACCGACGAGCGTCGCTACGACGCGATCGTCAACATGGGGGTGACCGAGCACCTGCCGGACTACCGCCGCAGCCTGCGCAAGTACGCGGAGCTGCTCAGGCCCGGCGGGCGGGTCTACCTCGACGCGCTGGCGATGCGGCGCAAGCACGTCGCGTCGGCGTTCATGAAGCGCTACATCTATCCGGGCCGGTCGGCGCCGCTGCTGCTGCACCAGTACCTGCGGCACGTGGCCCGCTCCCCGTTCGAGCTGTGCAGCATCGCCGACGACCGGCACAACTACTACCTGACCTGCCGGGAATGGGCCCGGCGGCTGGACGCGGCCCGGGACGAGGTGGTGCAGCGCTGGGGGGAGCCGATGTACCGGCGGTTCCGGATCTTCCTGTGGGGGTCGGCGGCCGGCTTCGACACCGGGCTGGTGCAGGCGTACCGCTGGGTGTTGCGGCTGCCCTGAGCCATCGTCGGCGGCGACCGACCCAGCGATCGTCGTCGACGGGACCGTGACGTACGTCGGACTGCGCCGCCGTGCGCGGTGACCGCGGTCACCGCCGACTTGCCAGGGGCAGTACGGTCGTGAGGTGGCTACGGTGCTCCTGGTCGAAGACGACCACGTTGTGCGCGGCGCCATGTTGCGCTCGCTTGCCGACCGCGGGCACGCGGTCCATGCGGTCGGCACCGCCCTGGACGCGTTACGCCGGGTCGCTGCGGAATCCCCCGACCTGGTGGTTCTCGACCTGGGTCTGCCGGATCTGGACGGGTCGGACGCGTTGCGGATGCTGCGCGGCATCACCGACGTGCCGATCATCATCGCCACCGCCCGCGACGACGAGCAGGCAATTGTCCGGCTGCTGCGGGCCGGGGCCGACGACTACATGGTCAAGCCGTTCACCGGTGCGCATCTGGACGCCCGGATCACCACGGTGCTGCGCCGGGCCGGCCGGGCGAGCCGGTCGGTGCCGCCCGCCGTGCATCAGGTGGGTGGGCTACGGGTTGACGTCGGCGAACGCAGCGCCACGCTGGACGGCGAGGCCCTGGCGCTGACCCGCAAGGAGTTCGACCTGCTGGCCTATCTGGCCGCCCGCCCAGGTCGGGTAGTGTCCCGCCGGGAGCTGTTGGAGGAGGTATGGCGGCAGCCGTCGGTCGGCGAGGACCAGACCATCGACGTGCATCTTTACTGGCTTCGCCGCAAAATGGGCGAATCCGCAGCGAAGCCGCGCTACCTGCGCACCGTGCGGGGGGTCGGCTTCCGGCTGGTGGTACCGGACTGAGGTTGGCACTGGCCTACCTCGGGGCCGGCATGGCATCGATCATCGCGTTGGTCTTCCTGATCCCGCTCGGCCTGCAGCTGCAGCGGGAGACCCGGGAGCAGGCACTGGCCGAGGCGGCCCGGCGTGCCGCGGTGGTGCGCGGCGCGTTGGCGGTCAGCAACGACCCGGAAGGGGTCCGCCGGGCCGTGGCCGGTCTCGGCGAGAGCGCCGACCGGCAGCCGGTGGTGCACGGGCTCGACCTGGCCGGCACCGTACGCGCGACCAGCCAGCAGGTCACCGAGGCCGCCGCCGACACCGGGCCGACGGTGGTGGCGACCGACGGCGGGGTGCTGCACCTGGAGCCGGTCACGGTCGGTGACGCGGTCACCGTCGTCGAGGTCTTCGTCGCCGACGGCGAGCTCAACCGGGGTGCGGCCGGCACCTGGCTGCTGCTGGTCGGCATCGCCGCAGGTTTGGTCGTCTGCTCGGTCATCGTCGTGGACCGGATCGCCGCGCGCGCCGTCGCCGCGGCGAAAGGGCTGGTCGCCGCGGCGATGGCGGTCGGTGACGGGGATCTGGCGGTGCGCATTCAGCCGGACGGGCCACGCGAGCTGGCCGAGGCCGGGTACGCGTTCAACCGGATGGCGGACCGGCTGGTCACCTCCCGGACCGACGAACGTGAACTCGTCGCCGACCTGTCCCACCGGCTACGCACCCCGCTGACCGTGCTGCGGCTGGACGCAGACGCGCTCGACTCCGACGACACCAGCGTCGGCTCGTTCAGCGAGGCCGAGCTGGACCGGCGGCGAACGATCCGCCGGATCCGTCAGGCGATCGTCACCCTGGAGGGCGAGGTCGACGTTCTGATCAACACGACCCGCAAGACGGTCACCCAGGAGGTCGGCCAGGGCAGCTGCGACGTCGCCGAGGTGGTCCGCGACCGGATGGTCTTCTGGTCGGCGTTGGCCGGCGACCAGAACCGGCCGTACGACGTGATCGGCGCGCAGCTGCGGACCCCGGTGCCGGTGCCTCGGGCCGAGCTGGCGGCCGCGCTCGACGCGGTGCTCGGCAACGTGTTCCGGTACACGCCGCAGGGCACCGCGTTCGAGGTGGCGGTGTCCCGCCGGGACGGGTACGTAGCGATCCGGGTCGACGACGCCGGGCCGGGCATCGCCAACCCGGACCGGGCGCTACGGCGCGGGGCCAGCGACCAGGGCTCCACCGGACTCGGCCTGGACATCGCCCGCCGGGTGGCGTTGCAGGCGAACGGGTCGGTCAGCCTGGACCGGGCCCGGCTCGGTGGGGCGAGCGTGGTGATGCTGCTCGCCGATGCCGAGGCCGCCCCGCCCCGCCCGGTAAGCCGGTTCGGGCTGGTCGGCCGGCTGGCCCGGGAACGCGACCGGGAGCGGGGCCGCACCCGTCGCCGGCCGACGCCGCGCTGACCGGCAGGTCACGGCCGGGTCTTTGCCGGCACAAGTATTCCTTAGGTCTGGGTTAACGTCGTTCCGCGCGCCCCGCGCCGGATGGCATCATCTGCTCCGAACCCATCGGCGTTCCTGGACGACTCACCCGCAGTACCGTCCCGAATCCCCGGTCCAGGGACGCTTGCGCGCGGCGGGGCCCGGTCCCCAACACCGGTGTCCCGCCGCGCGCCCACCCTGGATAGAGGCAGGTCGACGTGTCACCGTCAGCCGCTGCGCCACCGCCGGCCGCTGAGCCACCGCCGGTTACACACGCCGTCGGGGCACCACCAGCTGGGTCACCCACCGTCGACGAGGACGGAGCCACGCCGATCACCGCGCGGCAGGTGCTGCGCTGGGTGGCGATGATCGCCGCGCTGGTGGTCGTGGTCCTCGCCTGCTGGCAGGACCCGAGCTACGCGACCTGCGCCAGTAGATAGCCCGGCGCAGGCGGCAGCTCAGCCGGCCGACGCTAGGTAGCCGTCGATCTCGTCCCGCAGCCGCCGCTGCTCGGTGGCGGGCAGGAACGAGGCGGTCACCGCGTCGCGGGCCAGGCCGGCGAGTTGCTGCGGGCCGGCCTGCAGCAGGGACGCGGCCACCACGTACTCCTGGTTGAGGCTGGTGCCGAACATTGGTGGGTCGTCGGAGTTGATCGTCACCAGCAGGCCGGCAGCGACCATGTCGGCGAGCGGGTGCGCGGACAGTTGCGGCACCGCACCGGTGCGCAGGTTCGACGTCGGGCACACCTCCAGCGGAATCCGCCGCTCCGCCAGGAACGCCACCAGATCCGGGTCCCGCAAGCTGGACGTGCCGTGGCCAATCCGTTCGGCGCCCAGCTCGCGCAGCGCGTCCCATACCGTCTCCGGCCCGGTGGTCTCGCCGGCGTGCGGCACCGAATGCAGCCCAGCCGCCCGGGCCTGGTCGAAGTACGGCTTGAACTGGGGCCGGGGGACGCCGATCTCCGGCCCACCCAGACCGAAACTGATCAAACCGTCCGGGGCCTCGTCGAGGCAGATCCGCAGCGTCTCCTCCGCCGCCGGCAGCCCCGCCTCCCCCGGTATGTCGAAACACCAGCGCAGCTCGATGCCGAAGTCGGCGCGGGCCCGTCGCCGGGCGTCCTCGATCGCCGCGCAGAACGCGGGCGCGGGAATGCCGCGCCGCACGTGCGAGTACGGCGTCACCGTCAGTTCGGCGTACCGGACCTGCTGGGCGGCCAACTCGCGGGCCACCTCGTGGGTGAGCACCCAGACGTCCTCGTCGTCGCGAATCAGATCGACCACACTCAGGTAGATCTCGACGAAGTGGGCGAAGTCGCGGAACACGAAGTAGTCGGCCAACGCGGCCTCGTCGGCGGGGACCGGGGACCGCCCCTCGTGCCGCTGGGCCAGCTCGGCGACGATCCGCGGCGACGCCGACCCGACGTGGTGCACGTGCAACTCGACCTTCGGCAGCCCGGCGATGAAGTCCGACAGTACTGGCGGAGCCTCCGACAGCGTGGGCGGAGACGACGGTTGCTGGCTCACCGTGGCGTTCGACCTCCTCAGGGAAACGGACATCCCCGGCGGGGGCCCGGCTGCGCCGAGCGTACCGTTCGGGCGGTCGTCTAGGCTCGCCAGGTGGACAAGCGTACGTTTCCGCGGCTCGGCCGCACGGTAGGGGCGATCGGTCTGGGTGCCTGGCAGCTCGGCGCCGACTGGGGGACGGTCACTGAGGACGAGGCGGCGGCGACAATCACCGCCGCCGTCGAGGCCGGCACCACCTTCCTGGACACCGCCGACGTGTACGGCGACGGCCGCAGCGAACGGATCATCGGCCGGTTTCTGCGGGAGTTGGCCGGCGACGATCTGTTCGTCGCCACCAAGATGGGGCGCCGGGTGGCACAGGAGCCGTCGGCGTACGTGCTGGACAACTTCCGGGCCTGGACCGACCGGTCCCGGGCGAACCTCGGGGTGGACCGCCTCGACCTGGTCCAGCTGCACTGCCCGCCGACCGAGGTGCTGCGCACCGACGCGGTCTACGACGCGCTGGACTCCCTCGTCGCCGAGCAGCGGATCTCCGCGTACGGCGTGAGCGTGGAGACGGTCGACGAGGCACTGGCCGCGATCGCCCGGCCGGGCGTGGCCAGCGTGCAGATCATCCTCAACGCGTTGCGGCTCAAGCCGCTGGAGCGGGTGCTGCCGGCCGCTGCCGCCGCCGGGGTCGGGATCATCGCCCGGGTGCCGCTGGCCAGTGGCCTGCTCTCCGGCCGGTACGACGAGAACACCCGGTTCGCCGACGACGACCACCGCACCTTCAATCGGGACGGCTCGGCATTCGACGTCGGTGAGACGTTCTCCGGGGTCGATTTCCACACCGGGTTGGCCGCCGTGCGTCGGCTCGCCCCACTGGTACCACCGCAGGCCACCATGGCCCAGTTCGCGCTGCGCTGGATCCTGGACCAGCCCGGGGTGACGGTTGCGATCCCCGGTGCCCGCAATCCCGCCCAGGCGCAGGGGAACGCGGCGGCCGCAGCGCTCACCCCGCTGGACGACGCCGCCCAGCGGACGGTGCGGGAGGTCTACGACGACCTGATCCGGCCGCAGGTGCACCACCGGTGGTGACCCGCCGCCCGGCGCTGCGCACGAGCCGCGGCCCAGTCGCGCACGAGCGAGGGCCCCGTTGTTCCGGCCGGAACAACGGGGCCCTCGTCACGACCTTCGCGGGTCGGTGCCAGCCCGGACGCCGGACGGCACCGGCGACCGAGGTCAGATCGGGCGGACCTGCTCGGCCTGCGGACCCTTCTGGCCCTGGGCGATCTCGAACTCGACCCGCTGGTTCTCCTCCAGCGTGCGGTAGCCGCTGGTCTGGATGGCCGAGAAGTGGACGAACACGTCAGCACCCCCGCCGTCGACGGTGATGAAGCCGAAGCCCTTGTCTGCGTTGAACCACTTCACGGTTCCCTGCGCCATGTGTATCTCCTTCTGAAACTGGCGGCCAAGCACGCCGTGCGGCCGGTTGGCCGTTTTCGAGCAGCGGCGCCTGAGGTGGCCCCCGGTGAAGGAGGACTTCTCTCAACCCACGCTGTCTCGCAACAGCGTGGACAGCAAACCACGTACGCAAAAACTTCGCACAGCCTACCTGACGAACGTCTCCGACATGTGACCTGAGACGCCGTTCACGCCCTCGTGGCGTGCCCGAATCTGGTCGTCACCCGGGCCCGGTCCGGCCGGGCCATCGCATGCCTGACCAGCTGCGCCGGCGCTCACGACGGCCAACGGCCGGTGAGCCGGCGCACCCCGGTTGCACCGCCGCGGTCCACAGCGGCCCGGACGACTGAGAAGATCGCCCCCTGCAGCGCGGCCGCGGCCAGCACCTCGCCCCAACCACGCTCCTCGTCGATGGCATTGGGTGCCTCGTCGTCGCCTGCGGCGAGCTTCCAGACCTGCCGGAATATCGCCCCGGCCAGGGCACCCGCCGCCAGGCCGAGCACCAGTCCGACCGGCCGGTAGGCCAACTTGTTGACTGGTTTGCTCACCCGCGTCTCCCTCTCCTCGTCAACCACACCAGTACCACCGTCACCACCGTGCCGGCCACCACCAGGGCCGGGACCGCGACGGTACGCCGGTCGGGCCGGCCCGCCGTGGCCGCCGCCTGACGGGCCGAATCTCGCAGCCGCAGCCGGGCCCGGTCGGCCCCCAGCCGCAACCGGCTCTTCACGTCGGTCTTAGCGGCCAGCGCCTGCACCGTCTGGCCCAGTTCGGCCCGGGTCTGCCGGATCTCGGCCCGGAGCAGGTCGAGATCGCCGGTGCCGTCACCGGACCTGCCGTTGTGCGACGTCACGACTGTCGCCCCCGTTTCATCGCCGCGCCGACCACCGTCACATCCGCCCGTACGCTGTCCGCCGCCACCGTCGGCACCGGTGGCGCCGCCTGACGGACCTGCCGTCGCCCGGCAAGTGCCAGCGCGCCCGCGACCAGGAACAGCAGCACCGCGACGGCCAGGGCAGCCAGCCACGGCGGCCAGGCCTGGGCGAGCAGCAGTACGCCGGCGGCGATCAGCACACCGAGTCCGTAGAGCGCGACGACCCCGCCACCGCCGAACAGCCCGATACCAAGTCCGGCGTGCTTGCCTTTTTCGGTCAGTTCGGCACGGGCGAGCGCGATCTCGTCGCGTACCAGTCGCGATATCTGCTCACCGGCCTGTTGTACGAGTTCTGCGGTGGACCGCTCGGCGGGCGGCCGGTGCAAAGTGTCGGCCATGCTGCCTCCTTTCCCGCTGTTCTCCGCTGTATGCCCGGCCCGGAGCTCGATCAATCCTGCTGGCGGCGATCAGCAACGGCGGGTTCCTCCGGGCCGACGAAGACCGAGGCACGGGCGTCGCCCTCGGCGTCACCGCCGAACAGCCGGGCGTCGTCGGGCACCTCGTGCCCGCCGGCAGCGGTGGTCATGACGGGCGCGACCGGGTGACGGCCGTTGCGCTGCCCGCCGGTGACCGACCGGCGCCGCACGTCCAGCCAGTCCAGCAAACTGTCCCCGTCGCCGACCTCGGCCCGCCACCGGGGCAGCGCGGTCGGTCGGTGTTCGCGGACCCAACTGACCAGGTGTTCGCGGACCTGGCACCGCAGATCCCACAGACTCGGCGAGTCAGCGGCGCTGACCAGTGCCCGCAGGCGGATCGTGCCGCCGGTCGCCTCGGTCACCTGCAGTACACACACCCGGCCGTCCCACAGGTCAGTTCCCTCCACCAGTCGGCGCAGTTCCTCGCGCATAACCTGGACGGGGACCGACCAGTCCAGGTCAAACTCGGCGGTGCCGAGCACCGCGGCCCTGGTCCGGGTCCAGTTCTGGAACGGCGTGGTGGTGAAGTACGAGGTGGGCAGGATCAGCCGCCGGTGGTCCCAGATGTGCACCACCACGTAGCTGAGCGTCAACTCCTCGATCCGGCCCCACTCGCCCTCGACCACCACGACGTCGTCGATGCGCACCGCGTCGCTGAAGGCCAGCTGCAGGCCGGCGATGACGTTGCTCAGCAGGCTCTGCGCGGCCAGCGCGCCGACCACACCGATCACTCCGGCGGAGGCGAGCAGGCTCGCGCCGACACCGCGTACGGCCGGGAAGGTCATCAGCATCACCCCGACGGTGAGGATGACGATCACCGCGATGGTGACCCGGCGCAGCATCACCACCTGGGTGTGCAGCCGGCGGGCGTGCCGGTTGTCCGGCACGTCGGTGCGGAACCGGGCCAGCGTGGTGTCCTCCATGGCCAGCAGCAGCGCCCCGACCAGCCAGGCACACGCCGCGATCATCGCGAGGACCAGCAGGTGCAAGGTGGTACGCCGCCACGGCTCACCGACCGCGTAACCGGTCGAGCAACGGAGCGCGAGCTGAATGGCCGTCACGGTCGCGGCCACCAGCGTCGCCCGGTGCGCGTGGGTCGAGACCTCGGCGAGCAGTACGGAACGTCGGCCGAGACGCCGGACGACCCGGTGACCGATCGCCGCCACGGTCACCGCGAGCAGCGCCGCCGCGACCGTGACGAGCACCGTCCAGACAACCGGATGCACGAAATAGTCCTCCTTCACATCGCCATCAACAGTGACAAAACGTCAATGATGCCGGGCGAAGGCGGGTCCTGCCATGGGCGGTATGTCACACCTTGCGGTAGTGGGACTGAGCGAAGCAGTAGACGCCGAAGGCCGCGAAGCCGGCCGCCACCAGTACCAACAGGACAGACCCGAACGCCTGCTCGCGCAGGGTGTGCAGGGCTGCGTCCAGGCCCCGGGCCTGCTCCGGGTCGAACTGGACGGCAGCAGTCACCACCAGTGCCCCGGCGGTGCCGTAGGCGATGCCCTTGGCAACGTAGCCGGCCGTACCCAGCCGACAGACGACCGCCCGCACCCGGGCACTCATCGCCCCGGTCCGCAGCTGCTCGGCGAACCGCCGGGTGACGCCGTTGACGACCATTCCGACACCGATGCCGACCACCACCACGCCGACGAACCCGACCAGCCACCGACCGCCGGGAGCGGACATCACCCGTTCGCTCAGCGCCTGCTGCTGGTTGGCGGTGTCGGCGTTGGCGTCACGGAACACCTGGATGGCGGTCCAGGCGAAGGACAGGTAGACCACGGTCCGACCGACCGACAGGACCCGCTCGAACGTCCGCTTGTTGCCCCGCTCGGTACGGTGCCCCACGGCGGCCTCGATGCCCTGCCACACCGCCATTGCGGCCAACCCGACCGCGACGGCGATCAGCAGCACCCCGCCGAGCGGCTGCGCGGCGAGGGTACGCAACGCGCCGGACTGGTCCCCGTCAGCGGCCGGGCGGCCGAAGGCGATCTGCAACGCCAGCCAGGCCACCAGCAGGTGGACCAGGCCGTACCCGAGGAAACCGGCTCTGGCGAGCAGCTCCAACGATCGACTGTTACCAACCTGATGAGCGGTGCGCTGCGCATCCCTGGTGTTCGGCATGGCGCTCCATATGACCGGTCAGCGCCACCGCCAAACGTGCCCGACCGGTGGTCAGCCCAGCTGCCGGGCGACCCGGATCGCCACCTGCGAGTCGGTCACCCGCTCGAGACTCACGTCGAATCCGCCGACCTCGGTGGCCTGCTCGCCGACGGTCAGGGTGACCTGCTCGCCGGCTACCTCGACAGTGACCCGGTCGCCCTCGGCCCCGATCAACCGGGCCTCGACGCCGAGAAAACTGGCGCTGGCCTCGATTCCTCGGGAGAAAGTCACCGTGCAGGCGTCCAGCCCACAGTCAGTGCTGGCGCCCTCGGAGCTGCAACCGGCGAGCAGCGCCGCGCCGAACAGCAACCCGGCGGACAGACCGGCGGCGCGGGAGATGGCGCCGACCCGCCGGCCGGATCTGGTGGATCGGGAGACGCGGGAAGCCGATGACAGCAGGGGTGCGGTGGTCACCGGACAAGCGTACTTGGCGCTCGTGACGGTGCCCCGGAGCATTGGCCCGCCGCCGCCCTGCCGCCGCGCCCGCCGGCGGGCCGACGGTTAGGCTCGAAGCCGTGCCGGCCTGCCGATGAGTCGGCCTTGACCATGTCGGCCCCTGACCGAGGAGGTGTCCGACCGTGACAGTGCTGGTGGAGGACAACCCGGCGCGGAACCGGTTTGAGATTCTGATCGACGACGGCCTGGCCGGGTTCGCCAGCTACCGGCCGGGCCCGGCGGCGGTGACCGTGACGCACACCGAGATCGATCCCGCGTACCGGGGGCGGGGTGCCGGTGACGCCCTCGCCCACGGCCTGCTCAGCGAGCTCCGCGACCGGGGCGAACGGGTGGTTCCTCAGTGCTCGTTCATCGCCGCGTACATCGACCGGCATCCGGAGTTCGCAGGGCTGGTCGCCGGTGACTGAGCGGCGCCGGCCCGGCACGGCGCGTACGGCGGTCGCGGTGGTCGGCGCGCTCGTGCTGGCCGCCACGGTGGTGGCGACGGGCGGCTGGCTCGGCTGGTTCAGCGACCCGACGATCTCCGACGCGCCCGAGGCGTCGGCCGACGTCGACGTCGTCGCGACCGGACTCGCCGCGCCGTGGGACCTCGCGTTCCTCCCGGACGGTACCGCACTGGTGACGGAGCGGGACACCGCCCGGTTGCTGGCCGTGGACGCGCAGGGCAGCACCCGGGAGATCACCCGGGTCGACGAGGTCGTCCCGGACGGGGAGGGCGGCCTGCTCGGCGTGGCGGTGTCCCCGCAGTACGCCGCCGACGGCTGGGTCTACCTCTACTACACGGGAGCCGGTGACAACCGGGTCGTTCGGTTCCGGCTCGGGCCCGACGGCCCGACGACGCCCCCTGAGCCGGTGCTGACCGGGATTCCCCGGGCGCCCACCCACAACGGCGGCCGGATCGCTTTCGGTCCGGACGGGATGCTGTACGTCGGCACCGGTGACGCCGGCGAGCGGGGAGCCGCGCAGGACCCAACCGGGCTGGCCGGCAAGATTCTTCGGGTGCGGCCGGACGGCACCGTCCCGGCGGACAACCCGCTTGCGGGATCACCGGTGTTCAGTTTCGGCCACCGCAACGTGCAGGGACTGGCCTGGGATCCGGCCGGGCAGCTGTACGCCAGTGAGTTCGGGCAGAACCGGCACGACGAACTGAACCGGATCGAGCCCGGCGGCAACTACGGCTGGCCGGAGGTCGAGGGGGTGGCCGACCGGGCGGAGTTCATCGATCCGGTGGCCACCTGGGCCCCCCGGGACGCCTCCCCCAGCGGTCTCGCCCACCACCAGGGCCGGCTGTGGCTGGCGTGTCTGCGTGGCCAGCGGCTGTACCGGGTAGCCCCGGACGGCACCGACGCCGAGACGTTGCTCAGTGGCGAGTACGGCCGGCTGCGGCACGCGGCGGTGGCGCCGGACGGCAGCCTGTGGGTGCTCACCTCGAATCGGGACGGGCGTGGTTCACCCACCGGCGACGACGACCGGATCCTGCGGATCAGCGGCTGACCGGTCCGCCGTAGGCTCCGGCTCGGTCGGGCCGGGCAGCACCGTCGGGCCTGGTGCCGTCGGACCCGACCCGGTCGGACCCGGGGTGCCGGTCCTGGCCACCGGCGTCTGCCAACCGGCCAGCCGCTCGGCGGCGGCCCGGCTGTTCGCCCAGCTCGCCCCGTAGGTCGACAGGTGGACGTCACCGGCGACCCGCACCGGTACCCCCATCTCGACCACGACGGCGTCGGGTCGGACGGCGAGCGCGCGATCGACCGCCACCGACATCCACCGATGCCGGTGCAGGTCGCGGACCACCAGCACGAGGGCGTGGTGACGGGCGGCGAGCAGCGCGGTGTCCAGCGGCTCAACCGGTCGACCAGGAACGCCGGCTGCCGTTGACGGACCCGCCGATGCGTCAAGATCCCGCTCGGTCAGTCGAACGGTGAGCGTCCCGGGCCGCAGCGTGGCCAGGGCCTGGCCGATACCCCACGGGGTCTCGGCCCCGGTGGCGATGTTGTGCGGCGGCACGAACTCCACCACGTACGCGGGTCGGGTCAGCGGCAGCCGGGTCGCGGTCCGGATCCGCAGCGCGCGCCGGGCTGCGGCGAGCCCGACGGCGGACCGCACCGGACCGGTCGACGGGCCGGCGGACGCCAGCGTGGCGGACCTGCTGCCGCCCGGTACGGGTCTGTTGCCACCCGGTTCGGGTCCGTTGCCGTCCGGTCGTCGGTGGTACCGCACCGACCACTCCGCCAGTTGCCGGATCCGCTCCGCCGCCTCGGCCAGCCGCTGGGCCGGCAACTGTCCGGTGACGACCGCGTCGACGATCCCGTCGGTCAGTCGCCGGACAGTCTCCTCGTCGGCGTGTTCGCCGCCCACGCAGACGGCGTCGACGCCGGCGGCGAGCGCCCGGACGGTCGCGCCGGCCAGTCCGAAGCGCCGGGTCACCGCCCGCATCTCGATTCCGTCGGTGATCACCGCGCCGGTGAACCCGAGCCGGTCCCGCAGCAGGTCGACCAGGACCGCACGGCTGAGGGTGGCCAGGTTGACCGGGTCGATCGCCGGAACGAGCAGGTGTCCGGTCATGATCGTCCGGGTGCCGGCGGCGATGGCGGCCCGGAACGGGGTCAGCTCCACCGCGTCCAGCCGGATCCGGTCGGCGTCGATGCGCGGTACGGCGGCGTGCGAGTCCACGTTGGTGTCGCCGTGTCCGGGGAAGTGTTTGGCGCAGGCGGCGACTCCGGCGTCCTGCAGCCCGCGGATCCAGGCGGCCGTGTGCCGGGCCACCAGGTGCGGATCGTCGCCGAACGCGCGTACCCCGATTACCGGGTTGTCCGGATTGGAGTTGACGTCGGCAACTGGGGCGTAGTTGACGGCGACTCCCGCGCCGGCCAGCTCCAGACCGAGATCGTGGGCGACCCGCCGGGTCAGTTCCGGGTCGTCGACCGCACCGAGGGCCAGGTTGCCGGGTCGGGAGCTGCCGTGTCCGGATTCGATCCGGGTCACGTCACCCGCTTCCTCGTCGATGGCGACCAGCACGTCCGGCCGTTCGGCGCGCAGCGCGGCGGTGAGCGCGGCGACCTGTTCGGGGTCGCGGACGTTCCGGGCGAACAGCACCACGGCACCCAACCCGTCGGCCACCCACCGGCGCACCCAGTCCGGTGCGCTGGTGCCGATGAACCCGGGCTGCAGCACGGTGACCGCCATCCGCCGCACACTGGGACTGGAATCGACCATGCGGCTCATGTTCACATCACGGACAGTTTTAGTCAATAAACCTTTCTATTAACCGGAACCGCGCTGCGGCAACGACGCCGGTCCCGCCGTACGGCACGGTCTGTCGCCGGGCGGCCCCGGTGTGGCACAGTGCGTAAGTGGTTCCGTTCGTCCAGTACGCCGCCGAGGAGACCAGCTGGCAGGACATCCCCGGTGTCCAGGTGGTCGGTGCCGTCCTCGGTGTCCTGCTCCTGCTCGCCGCGCTACGGGCGATGTTCGGCAAAGGGCGGTGAGCGGAAACGGTGAGACCGGGTCGGCCGACGGTCACCGGGGCGGCTGACCCGTTTGGCCGTGGTCCGCGCCGGGTAACCACGACTTCCGATGGAGCTGCCCCTGCATTCACCCCGACTGCGCCGTGCGGCACGCCAACGCTTCGGCTGGTCGGCGTTGCGGCCCGGTCAACTCGGCGCGATGCGGGCCCTGCTGAAGGGCCGCGACGCCCTGGTGGTGCTGCCCACCGGCGCCGGGAAATCGGCCGTGTACCAGATCCCGGCCACCATGCTGGCCGGCCCGACCGTGGTGATCTCTCCGCTGCTCTCGTTGCAGCAGGACCAGATCGCCGCACTCAATCAACGCGGCCAGGCCGAGCTGCGGGCGGTCCGGATCAGCTCCGCGGAGAGCCCGGCCCAGCGACGGGCGGCGCTCGACGACATTCGTGCGGGTCGGGCCCGGTTCCTGTTCACCACACCGGAACAGCTGTGCGACCCGGACCGGCTGGCCGAGGTACGGCGGTTGTCCCCGGCGCTGGTCGCGGTCGACGAGGCGCACTGCGTCTCGGCCTGGGGGCACGACTTCCGACCCGACTACCTGGCCGTCGGACACCTGGTGGAGCAGTTGGGCCGCCCTGCGGTGGTGGCGCTGACCGCCACCGCCTCGCCACCGGTCCGCGACGACATCGTCCACCGGCTCGGGCTCACCGACCCGCACCTGGTGGTGGCCGGACTGGACCGGGGCAACCTGTTCCTTGAGGTGGCCCACTGCCCGACCGAGGACTACCGGTGGCGCCGGCTGGTCGCCCTGCTCGACGCCGAACAGCCGCCCGGCATCGTCTACGTGCCGACCCGGCGGGCCGCGACGGACCTGGCCGGTCAGCTCGCGGCCGCCGGCTACCCGGCCCGCTGCTACCACGCCGGTATGTCGGCCACCGCCCGGCAGCAGCTGCACGGCGAGTTCCTCGCCGGGCAGGTGCCGGTCATGGTGGCGACGTCCGCGTTCGGCATGGGCATCGACAAACCGGACGTACGGTGGGTGGCGCACACCGCGCTGCCGGACTCGCCCGACAGCTATCTGCAGGAGATCGGGCGCGGCGGCCGGGACGGCCGGCCGGCCCGCGCGCTGCTGTTGTGGCGGGCCGAGGACATCGGTCTGCAGCGGTACTTCACCACCAGCCCGCCCGACCACGACGAGTTGCGCGACGTCGCCGAGGTGCTGGACACCAAGCCGGCCACCCGCGCCGAGCTGCGCCGCCGCACCGGGCTCGGTGCCCGCAAACTGAGCCAACTGCTCGCCCTGTTGGAGGAGGTGGGCGCGGCCCGTACCGTCGCCGGCACCCAGACCGTCCGTCCGTTCTACGCGCCGGACCCGACGCGGGCCGCCGCCGTCGCGGTGGCAGCGGCCGGACGTCGCCAGACCGTGCAGCGCTCCCGTACCGACATGATGCGGGCCTTCGCCGAGGCGACCGGTTGCCGTACCCGGGCGCTGCTCACCTACTTCGGGGAGCATGTGGCGGACGTCTGTGGCCATTGCGACAGTTGCCACGCCGGGACCAGCACCGCCGACGACGGCGCCGCCGGCCCGTTCCCGGTGCACAGTATGGTGCGACACGCGGAATGGGGGGCCGGCCTGGTACTCGGGTACGAACAGGACCGGATGACGGTCCTCTTCGACGGTGTCGGCTACAAGACGTTGTCGGTGCCGGTGGTCAGCGACCAGGGTCTGCTGGCCGCCGAGCAGCGCTGAGGATCGCCACCGTCGGACACCGGTCCGGCGGGCAGCAGGTTGAAAGGGGCAAAGCGTGACGGAACTGCCGGTGTACACCGAACTCGGGTTCTCCGACGAGGAATGGGGACTGCTGGTCGGGCTGCCGCAGGCGGTGCTGAACGCGGCCAGCGCGGCCGAGTCCGACGGTGGACGGCGGACCCGGGCGGAGAACGCCGCCGGGCTGGAGACGATCAGCGCCGGGCGGGAGTCGGCCAGCCCGCTGGTCGCCGCAGTCGCCGGGGAACTGGTCAGCCGGGTCGGCGATCCGGAGACCGGCGAGGAACTGCCGGTGATCGAACCGGCCGACCCCCGGGCGCTGATCGCCGACGTGCTGGCCCGGGCGGGTACGGCGGCCCGACTGCTCGCCGACCGGGTGGATGACGGCGAGGCCGGGGCGTACAAGCACTGGCTGGTCGGCATCGCCGAACAGGTGGTCGGCGCCGCAAGCACCGGCGGGATGCTGGGCATCGGCGGCGAGACGGTGACCGAGTCGGAGCGGCGGTTCCGCGACCGGCTCGCCCACGTACTCAACGACTGAGTGGGAGGGCTCCGGTGTGCGGGCGGTTGACCACCGCCAGTACGGTCTGGAACCGCGGGCCGCACCGGCCCGGTGGCCACCCCTCTCCCGGGAGCAACGATGGAGCTTCTGACCAGCCCCGAGTTGTGGATCGCGTTCGCGACCCTGCTGCTGCTGGAAGTCGTGCTGGGCATCGACAACGTCGTGTTCATCTCGATCCTCGCCGGTCGGCTGCCCGAGCACCAGCAGGCCAGGGCCCGCACCATCGGGCTGTCGCTGGCCCTGGTCACCCGGCTGCTGCTGCTCGCCTCGTTGTCCTGGGTGATCGGGCTGACCGCACCGCTGTTCGAGGTGTTCGGGCAGGAGATATCCGGCCGGGACCTGATCCTGCTGCTCGGCGGGGGTTTCCTGCTGGTCAAAGCGACCTACGAGATCCACGAGCACCTGGAGGGCGCGGACCACGGGCGCAGCGGTAAGACCGCGTCGTTCGCCGGAGTGATCGCCCAGATCCTGGTGCTGGACGTGGTGTTCTCGCTCGACTCGGTGATCACCGCGGTGGGCATGGTCGACCAGCTGTTCATCATGGTCGCCGCCGTGGTGGTCGCGATCGTCATCATGCTGGTGTCGGCCGGGGCGGTCAGCGGGTTCGTCAACCAGCATCCGACGGTGAAGATGCTGGCCCTGTCGTTCCTGCTGCTGATCGGTGGCAGCCTGATCGCCGAAGGGCTCGGCCACCACCTCCCCAAGGGGTACGTGTACGGGCCGATCGCGTTCTCCGTCTTCGTGGAGTTCCTCAACCTGCGGCTACGGTCGCGCAAACAGGCGGCGGCACCGGTCAGCCTGCACCCGACGTTCATCAAGGAGCAGCCGGTGGCGGCCGGCGGTACGGACAGCGCCGACCGGACCGACTCAGCGTAACGGGAGCAGTCGGCGGACCGCCTGCTCGGCGGCCGGCCGGCTGGGCTCGCCGGTGCCGAGCCGGGCCACCCGCCCCCGGTGGAACGACTCGACCACCCGGGGGTCGACGTAGGAGGCGCGGGCGACCGTGGGTGTGTTGCCGAGCAGCTCCGCGACCTCCCGCATCACCGCAGCCACCGTCCGCCGCCGGGCCGCCGCCGATCGCGGTACCCCGGCGGCCGCCAGCCGGGTCGCGGCGAGCACGGTGGCATGCCAGGTACGGAAGTCCTTTGCCGTCATCTCGGTGCCGCTGGCCTGACGCAGGTACTCGTTGATTTCGTCGCTGTGCACGTCCCGCCAGCGCCGCCCGTCCCAGTAGCAGAACAGCCGCTGCCCGTCGTGCCGACGACGACGCAGTGCCCGCAGCACGGCACACACCTGCGCGTCGTCGATCCGCCGGACCTGGGCGACGCCGCCCTTGGCCGGGAACTCGAGGACCACGCAACCGCGCTCGAGCCGGGCGTGTCCGGGCCGCAGCGTCGCCACCCCGAACGTGGGCTCGTCGCCGGCGGCGTACTGGTCGTTGCCGATCCGGAACATCCCCAGATCCAGCAGGCGCACCAGGGCGGCCAGCACCCGTTGCCGGCCCAGACCCCGGCAACGCAGATCGGCGTCGACCCGGTTCCGCAGCCGGGGCAGCCGGTCCGCAACCCGCCGCACGTGCTGAAACTTGGCGACGTCCCGACGGACCCGCCACTGGGGGTGGTAGAGGTACTGCCGCCGGCCGGCCGCATCCACGCCGACGGCCTGAATGTGACCGGACGGGTGCGGACAGATCCACACGTCCCGCCAGGCGGGCGGGATCACCAGCTCACGAAGCCGCTTCAGCTCCGCCGGGTCGGTGACCGGCTGGCCCCGGGTATCGAGGAAGGCAGTCCCCCGGCCCCGGCGACGGCGCCGGTATCCCGGCCGGTGCGGGTCACTGCGCCGCAACCGCATCGCGTTCCACCTCACCGATCGCGGCGAGCACCTCGTCGACACAGATGGCGACCATCGCCGGGTGCCGGTCGACCGCCGGCCCATCGGCGGGTCCGTCGGCGGCCGGCGGGTCGCCGGCTGCGGGGACGGCAGCTGCGGGGACGGCAGCTGCGGGGACGGCGGCCGGCTCCTCGACCCCGGCGGACAGCAGCGGGTAGTGGACCACCCGGTGCCGTGTCCGGTGCACCGGTGGGCCCCAGCGGGCCGGCGACGTGGGACCGAACAGCAGCACCGACGGTACGCCGAAGGCCGTTGCCAGGTGCCCCGCGCCGGTGTCGGCGGCGACCAGCAGACGGGCGTGCGCCAGCAGGGCGGCGAACTGGTACAGGTCCATCCGCCCGGCGCAGACCGCGGTGCCGGGCAGCCCGGCACCGGCGGCGACCGCCTCAGCCAGCGGACGCTCGGGTGCCGACCCGGTCACGACCACCCGGTGTCCGGCGGCGGTCAGCCGACCGGCCAGCTCGGCGAACCGGTCGACCGGCCACCGGCGGCGCGGCGCCGCCGCGCCGGGGTGCAGTACGGTCACCCCGACCGGCACCCGGTCCGGTACCGGACGGGGCAGCAGCAGGTCGGTCGGGCCACAGTCGACGCCGTACCAGGTGAGCAGTCGGCACCACCGCGCCACCTCGTGCTCGTCGTCGCGCCACGGTGGGCCGTCGTGGTGCGCCGCCGCCGGACACCGGTACGCCCACAACCGGCCCGGCCGCGTCGTGGCGAGCAGCCGGTGCGACTGCGGGCCACGGCCGTGCAGGTTGACCGCCCAGTCCGGGCCGGTGTCGAGCAGCGGCACCGCGTCCAGCCCGGACAGCGGCACCAGGCGGTCCACCGCGCCGGTCAGGCCGGCCAGCGGGGCGAGCCAGGCCGGCGCGGCCAGGGCGATCGTCTCGGCCGGGTAGGCGGCCCGCAGCCCACGCAGCGCCGGCACGGCGGTGGCCAGGTCACCGATGCCGAGGGCCCGCAGCACCAGGATCACGGGTAGGACGTCTCCCGGTCCGCGCAGATCACCATTTCGCGCACCGCGCAGCCAGCCGGCTGCTGCAGCGCGAACAGCACCGCCGCCGCCACGTTGCCGGGGTCGTTGAGCGCGGCGTCGGCCGCCGGCCGGTACCGGGCCTCGCGCTCGCCGAAGAAGGCGGTCCGCATCCCGCCGGGCACCAGCAGGGTAACGCCGACGGTGCCGGCGAGTTCGGCCGCCAACGCCCGGGTGAACCCGACCACCCCGAACTTGGCCGCGCAGTACGCGGTGGCGTCACCGACCGCCTTCACTCCCAGGGTGGAGGCGATCGTCACCACCGAACCGCCGGCCGAGGTCAGCCAGGGCAGCGCCGCCCGGATCACCGCCGCGGTGGCCAGCAGGTCGACCGTGACGACCCGTTCCCACACCTGCGCGGGGGTGTCGGCGAGACGGCCCGGCACGTCTATCCCCGCCGCGGTGACCACCGCGCTCAGCCCGCCGGTCTGCTCGGCGAGCCGGTGGGTGGCGGCCTCGGCGGCCCGGGTGTCGGCCAGGTCGCAGTCGAGCCAGGGCACCCCGTCCGCCGGCGGCTGCCGGTCGATGACGCACGGCCGGTAGCCGGACTCGGCCAGCAGGTCGACGACGGCTGCCCCGAGACCGCTCGCGCCGCCGGTGACCAGCACCGCCGGGCTGCCGGGATGGTTCGTCACGATGAGTCCTCCACAGTGGTGGTCGACGGAACGGGCCGCCCGGCACGGGCGGCGGCGATCATGCCGGTGGTGGAGCGTCCGTCGAGGTACGGCACAACCGCCGTCTGCCCGCCCCACCGGCGTACCACTTCGGCCTCGGGCAGGTCCGGCTCGGCGGTGCCGCCACCGGCGTAGTCGCCACCTTTGACCCAGATGTCCGGCCGCAGCCAGCTGAGCACCGCGTGCGGGGTGTCCTCATCGAAGACGACCACCGCGTCCACGCAGCCCAACGCCACGAGCAGCCGGGCCCGGTCACGTTCGCCGACCACCGGCCGCTGCGGCCCCTTCAGTCGGGCCACGCTGGCGTCGGAGTTGACGCAGACAATCAGGCAGTCACCCAGCTGCCGGGCGGCCTGCAGCGCCGACACGTGCCCGGCGTGCAGCAGGTCGAAGCAGCCGCCGGTGGCCACCACGGTGCCCCCGGCGGACCGTACCCGGTCGGCCAGCGCCCCGGCGGCGCGCGGACCGACCTGCTCCGCGGACGCCGCATCCAGTGCCCCGGTCTCCACCGGCACCGCGACCTGGTCGGACCCGGCCAGTAGCCGCCGCAGCCCGGCCGTACCGCCGTCGGCGACGTACCGGGACGCCTCGGCGACCGCCGCCTGGACCGCCTCGGACACCACGGCTCCGGCGGCCAGCGCCGTCGCGGCGGCGGTGGCGAACCGGTCCCCCGCGCCGCAGGTGTCCCCGTCGGTGTTGATCGGCGTCGGCACCATCAGCGGCACGCTCCCGGCGTGGCACAACAGCGCGCCGTCGCATCCCATCGTCACCGCGACCGCCCCGGCCCGCCAGCGGCGCCGCAGTTCGTCGGCGCCCCGTGCGGCAGTGGCCACCCGGGTGTCCCCGACCGGCTGCCCGGTCAACTGGCGGACCTCGGCCTCGTTGGGGGTGATCAGCCGGGCACCGGCGACCGCCGCCGGGCCGCGCGGGTGCGGGTCCCACACCACCGGTGCGCCGGTCGCCGCCAGCGCCGCCCGCAGGCCCGGCAGCCGCGCCACTCCCCGGCCGTAGTCGCTGACCACCACCGCCGCAGCCGCCGCGAGCACCTCGGCGGTGGCCGGCGGCAGATCGCCGCGCACCCGGCCGTCCCCGCCCCGGTCCAGCCGCAGCAGCACCTGGCCCCGGGTCCGCAGCCGGATCTTCTCGGCGGTCGCGCCACCCAACGGCAGCGGATGCAGGTCCACGCCGGCCGCAGCGAGCAGCGCCGCGAGCCGACAACCGGCCGGGTCGGCGGCGAGCGCGCTGACCAGCACGACCGGGTGTCCCTGCCCGGCGGCGAGCGCCGCAGCCAGCCCGGCGCCACCGGGCCGGTCGGTGACGTACCGCTCGTCGAGCACCGGCGCGGCGGCGTCCGGGCAGACCCGGGTCACCGCACCGTCGACGTCCCGGTCGAGCAGGGTGTCGCCGACCACCACGATCGGGCCGGCGGTCACCGGACGCCGCCGCGGACGTCCACCGGTAGACCGGCCGTCACGGCGGGCGCCGGGGACGCACCGGCGGGGACGTCGACCGTGCCGGCGAGACCGAGCACGCCGGGCAGTGTCTGGTCGACGTAGCCGCACAGCAGGTGCGCGGTAACCAGATGCAGCTCCTGCACCACCTGCGGATCGGCCGCCGGCACCGCCAGCACCTCGGCGCACGCCTCGGCCAGCGGGTTCGGCACCGGACCGGTGCACGCCCAGCAGCGCAGCCCGACGTCACGGCCAGCCCGGGCCGCGGCGAGCAGGTTGCCGCTCCGTCCACTCGTGGACAGCAGCAGCAGGATGTCGCCGGGGCGGCCGTGGGCCCGTACCTGCCGGGCGAAGACCTCGTCGAAGCCGAAGTCGTTGCTGATCGCGGTGAGCGAGGAGGTTTCGGCGGTCAACGCGATCGCGGACAGCGGCGTCCGGTCGTCACGCAGCTTGCCGACCAGCTCGGCGGCGAGGTGCTGAGCCTCGGCGGCGCTACCGCCGTTGCCGGCGATCAGCAGCCGGCCACCGTGACCGAGCGTCCAGGCCAGCTCGGCACCCCAGCGACCCAGCCGGGTGGCCACCTGGCGGTACGGCAACAGCGCCTCAGCCAGCCCGGCGAGGTGGGTGTCGATGAGCGAGTTCACGTCGGGCATCTCAGGCCACCACCCGGCTCGGCTGCCGCACCCCGCTGACCGTGCCGTAGATCGCGGTCAGCTGCGCCGCGGCGCGCTGCCACGAATAGCACTGCCGCGCCCGGTCCAGCGCGGCGGTGGCGTAGGCGAACCGCCGGACCCGGTCGTTGAGCAACCGGCGCAGTGCCATACCTAGCGCCCGTGGATCCCGGGGCGGCACCAGATCGCCGGTGAGGCCGTCGACGACGGTGTCGGTCAGCCCGCCCACGGCGGTGCCGACCACCGGCACGCCGCAGGCCATCGCCTCCAACGGGGTGAGCCCGAACGGCTCGTACCACGGGGCGGCGACCAGCACGTCGGCCGACCGGTACCAGGACGGCATCCGTTCCCGAGGCACCCCGCCGACCAGCCGGACCCGGTCACCCACCCCGCACGACTCGGCCAGCTGGCGCAACTGCCGGGCCTGCGGGTCGGTGTCCAACTCGGCGGCCGGCGGACCACCCACGACGACGCACTCCGCGTTCGGTACGAGTTGCATGGCCCGTACGACGTCCTGGAAACCCTTGCGGGCGACCAGCCGGCCAACGGTCAGCACCCGCAGCCGGCCCTCGTCGCGCGGCACGGCCGGTCCGTCGGGGGCGAAGGTCTGCTCGTTGACGCCGGACGGCACCACCGAGAGCCGGCCCCGGGGCACCCCCATCCTGATCAGCTCGGCGACCTCGTCCTGGGACTGCGCAACCACCCGGTCGACGCTGCGGCCCAACGCCCGCTCGTAGCCGATGCGGCGGGGCGGACTGGTGTCCATCGCGCCCTGGTGGCGACGCTTGACCGTGCCCAGCGCATGGTAGGTCTGCACCACCGGCACCCCGGTCAGCCGGCCGGCGTGCACGGCGGCGAGGCCGCTCATCCAGAAGTGCGCGTGCGCGACCGCCGGGGTCCAGTCGTGGCTCCACTGTCCGGCCAGCCACCGGCTGAACGGCGCCATGTGCGGAAGCAGGTCGTCCTTGGCGATGTGCTCGGCCGGGCCGGCCGGCACGTGCACCACCGCAACCCCGTTGTCCAACTGCACCAGTTCCGGCAGGTCCACAGCGTCCCGGCGGGTGAACACCCGGACCTCGTGGCCGTCGGCGGCGAGCGCGGTGGACAGCTCCGCGACGTGCGTGTTCTGGCCGCCGGCGTCCACCCCGCCGAGCGCGGCGAGCGGGCTGGCGTGCTCCGAGATCATCGCGATGCGCATAGCGCCTCCTCCAGCAGCTCGTCCCAGTCCGCGAGGAACCGGTCCAGTCCGTATCGGTCCTGCGCCGCGCGCCGCGCGCCGTCGCCGAGCCGGCGGGCCGCGTCCGGCTCGTCGATCAGCCACTGGGCGGCGTCGACCAGGGTCTGCACTCGGGTGGCGAGCACCCCGGCCGACGGCGGTACCGCGGCGACCGCCTCGGTGGTGCCGAGAACGACCACCGGCATACCCATCGCCATCGCCTCGATCAGGCTCAGGCCGAGTGAGGTCCACCGGCACAGGTGCAGGTACGCGCGGCGGCGGGCCACCTCGGCGTGCATCGCCGACTGCGGCACGTCGTCGTGGACGGCCAACTGCCCGGCGGCCAGCCCGCCGAGAACCTCGGGCAACCCGGCGACTCCCATCCCGTACACGTCCAGCGGGGCGACCCCGGCGAACCGGGGCATCAGGTCGGTGCCGGTGACCCGTCGGCGGCGTACCGGCTCATTGGTGACCACAGCGAGCCGGTCGAGTTCGCCGCTGTAGCGGGCGGCCGGGGCGACGATGCCGTGCTCGATCACCCGGGTCCGGGTGCCGCCGGTGTCCCAGAACAGGTCGTTGAAGTGGGTGACGTGGACCACGGTGAGGTCGTCACGGTCGGCCATCGGATGCCGGCTGGTCGGCACGTCACCCTTTGGCGTGTTGTGCTCCACGTAGACCACCGGCACGTCCCGGCCAACGGTACGGCCGAGCCAGCTGGTGGCCAGATCGAGCTCCTCGGGGCGTTGCAGGATCACCAGGTCGACCTCGGCGGCGGCGAGCTGCCCGGGGCGGATCTCGGTGACGCCGTCCGGCCACGGGTAGGTGCGCGCCCGGCCCAGCCCGTACGGCCCCCGGTCCGGGGTGACCGGCACCAGGTAGTGGTGCTTGCCGTGGACGAACGCGGTGGTCCACGATCCGTGGACGTGCCAAAGGAAAATGTTCATCCGGCCGTCCCGCAGATCAGTTCGACGGCCTCGACGACGCTGTCCGGGGATACCGTCGACAGACACGGATGGCCGGGCACCGGGCACCGGGCGGCCCGGGTGTTGCGGCAGCCGGCGACCGGGTCGCCGAGCCGGACCCAGGGCACCCGGTAGGGGCCCCACTGGCCGAACGGCACCGTCGGCGCGAACAGGCTGACCACCGGGGTGCCGACCGCCGCCGCGAGGTGCGCGGGCCCGCTGTTGCCGACGACCAGCGCGCCGGCCTGCGCGATGATCGCGGCGAGCCGGGCCAGCGAGGTCTGACCACCGAGGTCGACACCGGACCGACCGGCCACCCGGCGGCTCAACGCCTGCTCCCCGGGTCCGCCGGTGACCACCACCCGGTGCCCGGCGGCGTGCAGCGCGTCGACGAACGCGGCACACCGCTCCGGCGGGCAGGCGCGGGACTCGACGGAGGATCCCGGGTGCACGACGACATAGCCCGGTGGTCCGGCCCGGTCCGGCTCCGGCATCCGGTGACGCACACCCGAGCCGGGCTCCTGTGGTGCGGGCCCGGCGGCCGGCCGCAGACAGCCCGGGCGTAGCCGCAGCACCGGTTCGTCGTCGCCGGGCAGCGCGAACCCGGCGGCGGCGGCCAGCGACAACGCCCGTTCCGGCTCCGGTACGCCCGGCGGCACCCGGTGGCGCACGTCGAGCAGCGAGCCGGGGTAGTCGTCACTGATCGCCGCGATCCGGTCCACCCCGGCCTGCCGCAGGAGCAGCGCCAGCGGCAGCGGCGACTGGTGGAAGGAGGTGAAGATGATCGCCTCGTCGGCGCCGACCTCGGCGAGCCGGTTCGTCAACCGGGTCAGGTCGGCCGGGTCCACCGGACCGGGATCCGGGTCGATCCACGGCAGCGGCCACTCGATCAGCTCGCCGACACCGGGCAGCAGTTCGGCGGCGGCCCGGCCCCGCGGACCGCAGAGCATGACCACCTCGTCTGCCCCGGCCGCCACGGCGCGGATCGCCGGCCCGGTGACCAGTACGTCGCCGACCGAGTCGGAGCGCACGACCAGGACCCGGCCGCCGCGCGGGCCGGGTCCGCCGGGGGCGGTCGCCCGGTGCCGACGCAGGATGAGATCGGCGGCGCCGGCCAGGTCACCAGCGACGGCGGGAGCGGCGGCCGTCTCCTGCGGTCGGGTCGTCGCGGTGGGTACCAGAATTCCGGTCGCGCCGGCGGCGCCGGCGGCGACGATGTCCCGGCCGATGTCGCCGACCACGGCGCACCGCCCGGCGGTGGTGCCCAGTTCCCGGGCGGCGGCCAGGACCATGCCCGGTGCCGGTTTGCGGCACCGGCAGCCGTCGCCGTCATCGTGCGGGCAGATCTGCCAGGTGTCGAACGGGCCGAGGAGTTCCTCGATCCGGTCGTGCACCCGACGCATGTCGTGCGCGGTGAAGTGGCCGCGGGCCAGGCCGGACTGGTTGGTGACGACACCGAGCCGCAGACCGGCGGCGCGGAGCCGGTCAAGCGCGGCGCGGGCACCGCGTACCGGGCGGACCAGGTCCGGGTCGCCGTTGTACGGCACGTCGTGCACGAGCGTCCCGTCACGGTCGAAGAGCACCGCGTCGAACAGCCCGCAGCCCCGACTGATCAGTTCGCTTCGCACCTGGCTCCGTTTCCCGGGTGCGGGGCGAGTAAACCAACCACGGCGTTCGTCCGGTCCGCACCATTTCGCCGGTGGCCGGGTTAGCGTGCCGCCCGCGGGGTACCCGGCTGATCGTGGCTGTCGTGCAGCGGGTGATCCCCGCCCCGCCGGACCAGGTGTTCGCCGTGCTGGCGAACGGCTGGTCGTACAGCGACTGGGTGGTCGGCACCGTGCACATCCGCGACGTCGACGAGCACTGGCCGCAGTCCGGGGCCCGGCTGCACCACACGGCCGGTCCCTGGCCGCTGTCGTTGTCCGACACCTCCACGGTGATCTCCTGCCAGCCGGGTGACGAACTGACGTTACGGGCCGGGCTGTGGCCGCTCGGCGAGGCGACGATCGTGTTCCGGCTCGCACCGACCCCGGGCAACGGCACCCGGGTCACCATCGCCGAGTCGTTCACCGGAGGGCCGCTGCGTTGGATCCGTACGAAGCTCGACGATCTGGTCCTGCACCACCGCAACCGGGAGACGCTGCGCCGGCTGTCCGACATCGCCACCCGGCAGACCGTCGGGTGACGCCGGCACGCCACAGCCTGGGCCCGACGGACGGGTCCACGGCAACAGTGCCCGGTCAGGGCAGGCCCTGCCTGGGCAGGTCAGTGGACGGGTGCCGGACGGCACCCGCAGGGAGGTGAACGGGATGAGTCAGACCGTGATGATCACTGGCGCGAGCGCCGGCATCGGACGCGCCACCGCCCAGCGGTACGCGCGCCGCGGCGCCCGGCTCGGGTTGCTCGCCCGAGGAGCGGCCGGCCTGGCCGCAGCCGCCGCACAGTGCCGTGAGCTGGGCGCCGAGGCGGTGGCCACGTACCAGGTGGACGTCGCCGACGCCGCAGCGGTCGACGAGGCCGCCGACGACCTGCACCGACGCAACGGCGGCCTGGACGTGTGGATCAACAACGCGATGGTGTCGGTCTTCGCCCCGACCTGGGAGATCAGCGCCGACGAGTTCCGACGGGTCACCGAGGTCAACTACCTCGGCACGGTGCACGGCACGCTGGCTGCGCTGCGGCAGATGCGCCCGGCCGGAATCGGCACGATCGTGCAGGTCGGGTCGGCGCTGGCGTACCGAGGCATCCCGCTGCAGTCGGCGTACTGCGCCAGCAAGCACGCCATCCAGGGATTCAACGACTCGCTACGGGCCGAGTTGCTCCAGGCCAGCCCCGAGATCAAGCTGTCGATGGTTCAGCTGCCGGCGGTGAACACGCCGCAGTTCTCCTGGGTGCGCACCCACCTGCCCCGACACCCGCAACCGGTACCGCCGATCTTCCAACCTGAGGTGGCCGCGGCGGCGATCTGCTGGGCCGCCGACAACGGCAAGCGGGAGGTCAACGTCGGTGGCCCCACCCTACGGGCTCGGCTCGCCGACGTCATCGCCCCCGGGCTGCTCGACCGGCTACTTGCGATCCGGCAGGTCGGCTTCGACTCCCAACAGACCGACGAGGTCATCGACCGGGCCCGCTGGCGGGACAACGTGGACGCCCCGGCCGATGCCGAGGTCGATCATGGCGCGCACGGCGCCTTCGACGACCAGGCACGTCGGCGGTCGCTGGCACTGTGGGCCGTGACGCACAAGCAGACCGCCACCGCCGCGGTCCTGGCCGCCGTGCTCGGCACCGCTCGGGCGATGGTCGGCAACGGGCCGGCCCGGCTGCGGGCAGCGGTCCGTCGACCGGTCGGGCGGGCGGCGTGACTGTCTGACACCACCGCCGCCCGTTGGGCCGCCGGTCGCCGCCGTCGAACCGGCGGCGTGGCACACAAGGGGGACACAGCCCGCCTTCATCGATCGCAGACGACGATCATGGGGGCGGCGGCGCCCGTCGCGCCCAACCAGGAGGTGGCGGTTGATAAAAACCCAGCTCGGTGCGGTCACCTTGCAACCGGCTGCAACTGCACGGCATCCGCCATCCGCGCCCGGATGGTCATCGACTGACCGGTCGGCCACTCGATTCGGCCACCGGCTCAGCGGTAGACCGCGCGCTGCGCCGCCGACACCACAGCCCCGTACATCCGCCCGGTCACCGCGCGGTCGCGGGCCAGCGCGGCCCGCGCGGCGTTCGACCCGGGCGCGCCGTGCACCCCGCCGCCGGGGTGCGCCGACGCCGAGGCGAGAAAGAGCCGGTCGACCGGGGTGTCCGCGCGGCCCAGGCCGGGCACCGGCCGGAAGAACAGTTGCTGGTACGCCGCCGAGGTGCCGCCCCCGACCGCTCCCCCGACCAGACTCGGGTTCTGCTCCTGCAGGTCCACCGGACCGGCAACGTGACGGGCCCGGACCAGGGCACCGAACCCCGGTGCCTGCCGGTGCAGCACCGCCTCCATCCGCGCGACGTGTTCGAGAATTTCCTCGGCGTGCCACGTGGTGCGGTGCGGCAGGTGCGTGTACGCCCACAGCGACTCGGTGCCCGCCGGTGACCGCTGCGGGTCGGCGGTGGTGAGCTGACCAAGCAGCAGGAACGGGTCGCGGGGCATTTCGTCGCAGGCCAGCGCGGCGGCGTACCGGGTCAGGCCGTCCAAGTCGGCCCCGAGGTGCACGGTGCCGGCCCCGGCGACCGCCGGGTTGCGCCACGGCATCGGGCCGGCGAGCGCCCAGTCGACCTTCACCGTCGAGCCATCCCACCGGAACCGGCGCAGGTCGTCAACCATCCTGGTGGGCAGCCACTGGTCGCCGACCAGGTCGAGCAGCAGCGCCGGAGCGGGAACGTCGGCGAGCACCGCCCGCCGGGCCTGCCACAGCCGGCCGTCGACGGTACGCACGCCGACCGCCCGGCTGCGGGCGATCAGCACCCGGCCGGCGGCGGCGCCGGTGACCAACCGCCCGCCCCGGGAACGCAACCGGCCGACCAGCGCGTCGGTAATCCGTTGCGCGCCGCCCGCCGGCACCGGCCAGCCGATCTCCTGACCGAGCATGGTCAGCAGCCAGCCGTACACGCCGGACGCGACATCGTCGGGGGCCAGATCGGTGTGCAGCGCGCAACCGGCGAGCAGCGCCGGACCGCCGGCACCGGCGAAGGTCTCCCGGCCGAGCTGGCGGACCGGCAGTAACAGGCGCCGGGCCAGCCGCAGCGATCCGGCGCTCCGGAGCCGGCGCAGCAGCTCGACGCCGGCCCGCACCGGCGGAAACGGGGTGAACAGCGCGTCGATCAACGGTGCCGACACGGCCCGCCACTCGGCGTACGCCGACAGCCAGCGTTCGCCGTCGCCGTCGGCGAATGCCTCCAGCGACTCGGCGGTCCGCCGGGGGTCCAGGTTGACCACCGCAGCCCGGTCGTCCGGCAGCAGGTGAGCGAAGACGTCCGGGGCGTGCCGCCAGCGCAGCCCGAACTCGGCCAGCCGCAGCTCCCGCAGCACCGGCGAAGCGAACCCGAGCGGATAGAACGAGCTGTACAGGTCGCTGAGGTAGCCGGGGGCGGTCACCTCGGCGGAGCTGACCGCGCCGCCCGGCGCCCCGGTCGCCTCCAGCACCAGCACGTCCCAACCGGCGTCGGCGAGCAGGTTGGCGGCGACCAGGCCGTTGTGTCCGGCACCGATAACGACCGCGTCTGCCGTCTCCACATCCGTGTCTGCCATCTCCGCGCGACTACCCCGGCCGGGCGCGGCCAAACGTTTACCGACGCGGCCTTCGGGAACGACTGCCGGATGTACGACGTGGAGCAGTTCATCGAGGGCATGTGGGGGCGGTTCGGCGACGGTGCCGAGATCGTTGTCGAGGACCCGTCCGAGGGCACCCCGGTCAGCCGCAGTCCGGTCGCCACCGAGGCGAACATCGGCACGGCGGTGAAGTCGGCCCGGGAGGCGGCACCGGGGTGGGCTGCGACACCGGCGACGGAACGGGCCGCCGCGCTGCGGCGAATCGCGGACGCTCTGGCCAGTGCCACCGACCAGGTGGCCGAGGCGCAGAGCGCGGAGATGGGCAAGCCGTTGGCCGGGGCACGAGCCGGGATCGCCGCCGGCGTGGCGACCCTGCGGCAGTACGCCGAACTGGGTCCGGTGCACCGGGGTCGGGCGTTGGCCGGCGACCCGGCCGCCCTGGATCTGATGGCGTACGTGCCGCGTGGGGTGGTGGCGGTGCTGACACCGTGGAACGACCCGGTGGCGGTGGCTTGCGGGCTGCTCGGCGCGGCGCTGGTCACCGGCAACACGGTGGTGCACAAGCCGAGTGAACGCTGCCCGGCGACCGGCGCGCTGCTCGCCCGGATGGTCGCCGATGAGGTTCCCGACGGGGTCTTCGCCCTGCTGACCGGCGACGGCAGCATCGGCGCCCGGATCGCCGCCTCCGACGGGTTGGACCTGGTCGCCCACGTCGGGTCCTCTGAGGCCGGCCGGGCGATCGCCGAGGCGTGCGCCCGCACCGGGGCCAAGGTGCTACGGGAGAACGGCGGCAGCGACGCGCTGATCATCGATGAGGGCGTCGATCCGCGGTGGGCCGCGCAACAGGCGGCGTCCGGCGCGTTGGCCAACTCGGGTCAGGTGTGTGTCAGCGTGGAGCGAGTCTATGTCCACAGCACGGTGGCGGAGCCGTTCGTCGAAGCGCTCACCGGACACTGCTCGGGGATGCGATTGGGGCCGGCCCGTGATCCGTACACCGAGCTGGGTCCGTTGGTGGACCGCCGACACCGCGACCGGGTGCACGCCCAGGTCTCGGCGGCGCTGGCGGCCGGGGCGACGGTGCGGTGCGGCGGCCGGATCCCGGACGGGCCCGGTGCCTTCTACCCGCCGACGGTGCTGACCGGGTGCACCGACGACATGGCGGTGATGCGGCAGGAGACGTTCGGCCCGGTCGCCCCGGTGATGACGGTGGGGTCGTTCGACGAGGCGCTGTCCCGGGCGGCGGCTTCGCCGTACGGTCTGTCGGCGACTGTGCTGACCCGTTCCATGGGCCACGCGCAGCGGGCCTGGCGTGCGCTGCCGGTGGGCACCGTGAAGATCAACTCCGTGTTCGGCGGAGCACCGGGCGGTGCCGCGCACCCCCGCCGCAGCAGCGGGGAGGGCCTCGGATTCGGACCGGAACTGCTCGACGAGATGACCGTCGTCAAGGTGCTGCATCTGCAGGCTCCGAGTGGACTGGACGGCCGCTGGTGAGCGGTCCGGTACGGCCGACGCGGTTGCGTGATCTCCGGTTGACGACGTGGCGCGCCGCGCTGGTCGGCAGTGGACGCCGGTTCGCCCGGGACAACTGCGTGGACTGGGCCGCCGCGTTGACCTACTACGGAGTTCTCGCGTTGTTCCCCTCGTTGATCGTGGTCGTCGCGCTGGTCGGTCTGGTCTCCGACGGTGAACGCACGGTGGACACCGTGGTCGGCCTGGCCGAGGAGCTCGGGGCCGGGGCGGTGGTGGGCGACGAGGGTTTCGTCGACATCATCGACGGGGTGGTCGACCAGCGCAGTTCCGCCGGTGTGCTGCTCAGCTTCGGTCTGGTGGCCGCGCTGTGGTCGGCCTCGGGCTACGTACGGGCGTTCACCCGAGCTGCCAACGCCATCTACGGGGTGGCCGAAGGTCGCCCCTTCTACCGGTTGCAGCCGCAGCAGCTCGGGCTGACCGCCGCCGGACTGGTGCTGCTCGCGCTGGTCGCCGTGATGCTGATTGTCAGCGGCCCGGTCACCGACGCGCTCGGTGACCGCCTCGGCCTTGGCCAAGCCCCGCGTACCGCCTGGAGCCTGCTCAAATGGCCGGTGCTGATCACCATCGTCACGACACTCTTGTCCCTTCTGTACTGGTTCGCTCCTAACGTCCGCCAGCCGAAGCTCCGCTGGCTGGCCGTCGGCGGCGCGGTGACCCTGCTGCTGGCGGCGGTGGCCTCGGCCGGATTCGGCACCTACGTCGCGTACTTCGGTTCATACGACGTGACCTATGGCAGCCTCGGCGCGGTGATCGCGTTCCTGGTCTGGCTCTACCTGACCAACCTGGCGGTGATGCTGGGCGTCGAGATCAACGCGGCGGTGCAGCGTGGCCGGGCTGCCCAGGCCGGTGAGTCGGAGCCGGCCGACCCGGTGCTGCCGCCACGGACGCCGGTTTAGCCACGCCGGTCACGGGTAGTCGAACAGCTATGGAACGCGGCAACAGTAAGCACAGTCCTCGGGTGGACGACAGCATGGCCCACGACACCCGTGGGACCACGCAGGGCACCACCGGAGGCCGGGCCGAGGAGTGGCACGAGGCGGAGCCCCCGGGCGAGGACCAGCCGGAGCCGGCTGCGGTTCCGGCCGGCGACAACCGCTCCGGCACGCCGCAGGGCATGACCAGCGAGGAGGTCGAGCAGCGGAGCAGATTAGGCCGCTACATCAACCTCTCGGCGCTGCCCGGGGACCGCAGCATGCTGCGCGACAGCGCGCTGGAGAACGAGGCACCCGACGACGTACTCGACGAGATCGATCAGTTGCCGCCGGGTCGCACGTTCCAGACGGTGTCCGAGGTGTGGGCCGAGCTGGGCCATGCCAACGAGACGACCCGCTGGTGACCGCGCCGCCTGCGGCCCGGCGGAAGTAGAGGAGGGACTCACATGGGAGCAGTGACCGAGTACGTTGACGTCGCGGTGCCGGTACGCGCCGCGTACAACCAGTGGACGCAGTTCGAGGAGTTCCCCCAGTTCATGGAGGGCGTCTCCGAGGTGACCCAGGTGTCGGAGACCTTGACGCGCTGGACGACCGAAATTGCCGGGGTGTCGCGTGAGTTCGACGCGAAGATCACCGAGCAGATTCCCGACGAGCGGGTTGCCTGGACCGCGACCGGTGGGGTGAAACAGGCCGGTGTGATCACGTTCCACCGACTGGACGACGGCCACACCCGGGTCACCGCACAGATGGAGCTCGACCCGGAGGGGATCGCGGAGCAGGCCGGCGACAAGCTCGGCATCGTGGACCGCCGAGTGAAGGGCGACATGAAGCGCTTCAAGGATTTCATTGAAAGCCGGCACGGCGTGGAGACCGGCGCCTGGCGTGGCGAGGTTCCTCGACCGCAGCCGTGACAGTTCGACCGACTACCCGACCTAGAACAGCGCCCACCGGCCGACGGTGAATCCTCCCGAGCCGGCCGGTCGGTGGGTCTGACGGCTGGGGCGGGCGGGCCGAAACCGGCCCGCCCGCCCCAGCCGCGTTTGTCGGCAGCCCGGCCGGGTAACCCGACCGGCATGACTGATTCCGAGGACGACGTTTGGCGCGACGAGGACCGGCTGCCGGTCCACGAGCTGGAACGGGCCGTCGCCGCACCAGCGGGCGACGGTGAGGTCGACGACATGACCGGCAACGACGCCGCGGCCGAGGAGGAGTTCGGCCACGGCGCGGAGGCGGTCGACCGTACCGGCGGCCGCCCCGGCGGACCGGCGATGACCGACCCTGAGCGGCCGTACCGGCCCTCGACCACCGGCCGGACCGGCCCGCACTGATCTCGCCAGTCGGTCGCCAGTCCGGTCGCTGACGCATCGGTCAGCCATCCCCGGCCGATCGGCTGACGGCGGTGGGGATCATCCGAGCGAGACTTTTCGGATGCGCCCCACCGCCCCCGGATTCCTCACTCCGAGCCAGCGACGCTGGGCCTGGCTCGGCTTCCTGCTGACCGCGATCCAGGCGCCGGTCTCCGCCTACCTGCTGCCGGACGGCTCCTGGTTGTTCAGCGTCTGCGTGGCGCTGATGGTCGCCACGGTGATCATCGCCGACGACGCGTCCCGCCACCGCCCGGCCCCGGCCGACAACCGACGCGTCGAGTAGCCGGGCGGGCACAGTTCATGAGTCCGTTTCCCGCTGCCCCGCACGGCCTGCTGGCCGCCCCGGCCGCCCGAAGGGCGGCGCAGACCTCGTTGGCCGATCTGCACGCCTCGCTCGGTGCGGCCGGCCTGGCCGCCGCCGCAGTCCTGCCCGGCCTGCTGGCCGAGCTGGATCAGCACGCCGCTGCGGTCCGGGACCGGCTTTTCGCGGATCTACGTCCACTCAGCCCGGTGACATTGGCCCGGTACGCCGACGGGGTACGCGACGCGGCCACCGAGGCCGGCTGGCGCCCCCCGGTAGTCGGGCCGACCGCCCAGTGGGTGACGGCCGACTGGGTGACGGCCGACTGGGTGACGTTGCGGCTGGTCGCCGTCTGCCAGCTGGCCGGGATCAGCGGCGCGGCCCCGCGCTGACCCCGGCCCTGTACTGGCGGCTTCCTCGACCCGCCCGGACGGATCAGCCGCGGGAAGTCCCGCCCGGTCCGGTCATGCCCCCGGCCGGTTGGCGCCCGGCCCGGCCGTGCCCCGGCCGCTGGCTGCCTCACGACCACCGGACATCGCCGGCGCCTGCTGGGTCTGCGGGATCACCTGCGTCGGTTCGTTCATCCGGTCACCGGCGTCGTCCCGGCCGGCCTGGTACGCCTTGGCACTGTCCCGCACCGCCTGCGATTCCTCCGCCATCCGGGTGAGCCAGCCCTCCCACCGTTGCTGCATGGGTCGGACCAGGCCACCGCCGACCCCGACGATCAGCACGCCAGCGATGGTGGCAAGCACCGCGATCAGCACCGGGGTGGTGACCGTGGTGGCGATGCCGACCTGGTTCAGCGCGGCGATGACGCCGAGCGCGACGATGAACACCGACGCGGCGGTGGCCAGCAGGCGGCCGTAGGAGAGCCCACCGAGCGCACCCGACACCAGGTCACGTACCGCGGTTGCGATCGCAGCGGCGACGACCACGATGACGATGGCGACGAACGCCCGCGGCAGCCACGCCACGACCGCGCTGATCAGGTCGCTGATCGGATTCGGTCCCCAGACTCCGAACGCGAACTGCAGGGTGAACAGCAGCACCGCGTAGTACGCCAACCGGGCCAGGATGTCGCTGGCGTCGTACCGGGTCCGTTCCAAGGCCTTGCCGATGCCGCCGCGCTCCACCGCCCGGTCGAACCCGACCCGTTCGAGCGCCTTGTCGACGCCCTTCAACACTGCCCGTGCGATCAACCATCCGACCACCAGAATCGCGATGAACGCGATAGCCCGGGGCACAAAAAGTATCACGGACCGCCACATGTCAGTCAGCGCGTTGCCGATGTCGACCTGCGCCGACGCGTACGTCGAGGACATCCGGTCCCCCCTTTCCGGCTCATCTACCGATGCGTCGCCTCGTTGTCGTACGGACGCGCTGCATCGCCTACCGCCGGCCCGCATACCCACCTAGCGCCGGTCCACGCCACCCGCCGACGGCAGCCCCCGGATAGGCTGCCACCCATGGCAGGCACCGCCGGGCAGACCCGGGACACCCCGTCGGGGGTGCCGACTGCGCGGTCAGCCACCCCGGCCGGCACCAACCCGGACAGCGCCGTACCGGCCGGCGCCACCTCGGACAGCGTCGTACCGGCCGGGCTCGTCGACCGGCACGACTGGGCGGGCACGCCGCTCGGTCCGCTGAGTGGTTGGGATCCGGCGGTACGGGCAGCGGTCGAGCTGGTGCTCGCTTCACCGGTGCCGATGGCCCTGGTCTACAGCGACAACTTTCTGATGATCTACAACGACGCCTACGCGGAGCTGCTCGGCGCCAAGCACCCTGAGGCGTTCGCCCAGCCTGCGGCTGCGGTGTTCGCCGACGCGTGGCACCGGCCGGGCGTCGGCGACGTGGTCGAACGGGTCTACCGCACCGGCGAGCCGTTTCTCGAGTCGGAGGCCGTGGCGCCGTTCGGCACCGGCGAGTCAGGCCCGTTCGGCGGCACGGCCTTTACCCGTGGCTACTCCGCGGTGCGGGACAGCGACGGGCGGATCGTCGGAATGCTCTCGGTCGCGACCGAGACCGGCACCATCACCCACCGGCTGCAGAGCCTCAGCGAGCTGACCTCGGCGTTGGCCGGCACGCTCACCCTCGACGACGTCGCCCGGGTCGCGCTGCGGTACGGACTGGCCTCGCTCGACGTCGACCAGGTGGCGCTCGGCATCGACGACGGCGGCGGATGGCGGGTGGTCCGCCGGGTCCGCGGTGAACTGCTCGACGAAGCCGACGAGCGACTGCCGCCGGTGTGGCGCCGGATCCCCCGGGACGCTCCCACCCCGTTGGCCACCGTCGCCGGCACCGGTGTCCCCCGGTTCGCCGGGGAGGGCCGGCCGCTCGCCCGGTACGCCACGGACCGGCACGACGAGCTGGTGACGGCGCTCGCCGCCCTGCCGCTGCGGGCCGGATCGCTCCGCGGTGGGATCACCTTCGGGTACCGCGAGCCACATTCGTGGGCGCCGGCCGAACGGGCGCTGCTTTCGGCGGTCGCCGAACTGGTCACTCAGGCGGCCGAACGGGCCCGGCGGTTCGAGACCCAGCATG
Organism: Micromonospora sp. LOL_013; assembly: GCF_048060315.1. NCBI lineage: Bacteria > Bacillati > Actinomycetota > Actinomycetes > Micromonosporales > Micromonosporaceae > Micromonospora > Micromonospora sp. LOL_013. Next base: position 3,793 of record NZ_JBHMIQ010000044.1, on the reverse strand, counting down.
GTACGGCTCAACTGCTGCAGCGCAGCATGCTGCCGGAGCAACTGCCGGATCTGCCGCTGCTGCGGTTGGCCGCACGCTACGACCCGGGGGTGGACGGCAATTCGGCCGGCGGGGACTTCTACGACGCGTTCCGGCTGCCCGATGGTGGGCTGGCCGTGGTGCTCGGCGATGTCGTCGGGCACGATGTGCGGGCAGCGGCGCTGATGGGCCAGGTCCGGGCCGCGCTGCGCGGGCTCGCGCTGGCCGAACCGGAGCCGACGGCGGTGCTGAACGGGCTGGACCGGCTGGTGCACAGCCTGGGCGCGGAGAGCCGGAACGAGGAGCTGTTCGTGACCGTGCTGTACGGGGTGCTGGATCCGGCGACCGGCGGGTTGACGGTGGCCAGCGCTGGTCATCCCGCTCCGCTGATCCGACGCTGGTCGTCGACCACGGCGAACGCCGAGTTCGTCCCGGTGCCGCCCGGGCCGCCGCTTGGTCTGGCCGGGCGGCGGCGGCCGACCCGGGTCGAGCTGCGCCCCGGCGACACGCTGCTGATGTTCAGCGACGGCGTGGTGGAACGACGCGGTCAGGATCTCGGCATCGGGATGTCCGCTCTGGCCGCAGCCGTCGCCGAGACCAGCACCAGCGATCCACGCAACCTCTGCGCGGTGGCCAGTGCGGCGGTGCCGGGCACCACTGACGACGACGTGGCGGTGCTCGCGGTGGAGCACGCGGCCGCGCCGAGCCGGTCGGCGGGGTTGCTGGTTCCTGCCGAGCCGATCGCACCGAGCCGGGTGCGGCACTGGTTGGCCGACCAGCTGGCCGGGTGGCAGGTTCCGGAATCGGTGATCGGTCCGGCGGTGCTCTGTGCCAGCGAGCTGACCACGAACGCCCTGCTGCATGCCGGCACCGAGGCGCGGGTGGAGATCGATCTCAGTCAGGAACGACTGCTCGTCTCGGTAGCTGACAGTGGCACCCGAGGCACGGTCAGTCGGGCACATGTCGACACGTTGAGTAGCCGTGGCCGGGGTCTGGGTCTGATCGAGCAGTTGAGTCATACCTGGGGCACCGACCCCTCAGTACGCGGTTCGACCGTGTGGTTCGAGATCATGTTGCCGATCAACTCGTAGCCCCGACGTTTACCCATAGTGATCTCAATTGGGCCATTCGGCCGAGTCGCGGCGGGCGTCCCCGTGGCGTACGGTAACTGCCTACGCCAATAGGATAAACGACGCGAAGAGGTACAAAGCGGTGCGAATCAGAGGCTACGCCACGGGAACCCCCTGCTGGTCCGAACTACGCACCAGCGACACCGCAGGTTCGAGCGACTTCTACCACGAACTGTTCGGTTGGAAGCCGGTCGACCTGCCGAACAGCACCGGCGCCGAGTTCCACCTGCGAGACATGGCCGTCGCCGGGCTCGCCCCCGCCCTCGCCGCAGGCCAGCCCGCGGCCTGGCTGACCTACCTCGCTTCGGACAACCTGGCCGCGACGGTCGAGAGTGTGCACCGGGCCGCCGGATCGGCACTCTCGCCACCCGCCCAGGTCGCCGAACGGGGCCACTGCGCCCTGATCGCCGATCCGCAGGGCGCCGTGTTCGGGCTCTGGCAGCGGGGCACCTTCCCCGGCGCACAGATGATCGGTGAGCCCGGCGCTACCTGCTGGAACGAACTCGCCACCCGGGACGTGGCCGGCGCCGTGTCCTTTTACGGCTCGGTGTTCGGGTGGACCACGCGACCCAGCATCTACAGCGAAGGGTCCGAGTATCAGGAGTGGTTGCGGGAGACCAGCGAGGTGGCCGGGCTGATCGAGATGGGCGAGATGTACCCGCCGCAGGTCCCAGCGCACTGGCGGACGACCTTCGAGGTCGACGACTGCGAGGCCGCGGTGCAGCGCTGTCAGGCACTCGGCGGGACGGTCTCCTTTGGTCCGTACCAGGCCGGCCCGGGCGCCTACGCCCAGTTGACCGACCCGTTCGGTGCAGCGTTCGGGATCATCGCGTTGCGTCCGGAGTTCCGCTCGCCGCTGGGCTGACCCGGGCCACCACCGGGTCAGATATCCCACTTTATGTCACCTTTGGAACGATTGGCGTCGCAGGCTCTTCACATATCAGCAACATCCCCGTACGGTGGTCGATATTCTTGGGAGCGCTTCCACTGAACGCTCTCAATATATCGTCCCTACCCGGAGGGAGCACGCATGCGCAGAAGATCTGCGCTCACCGCAGGCACCGCCGCCGTCATGGCGTTCACGGTGGCCACTGCGGTCGGTGTCGGGCTGCTGCAGCCCACGGCCGCCGAGGCGGCCGAATCAGCCTTCTACGTCGACCCGGACACCTCGGCCGCCCGCTGGGTGGCGGCGAACCCCGGTGACTACCGGGCGAACGTCATCCGCGACCGGATCGCCTCGGTGCCGCAGGGCCGCTGGTTCACCCAGTACAACCCCAACGAGGTCCGCAACCAGGTCAGCGCCTTCGTCGGTGCCGCCGCGGCGGCCGGCAAGATCCCGATCATGGTCGTCTACAACATTCCCAACCGCGACTGCAGCAACCACAGCAGCGGTGGCGCGCCCAACCACAGCGCCTACCGGCAGTGGGTCGACCAGGTCGCGGCCGGGCTCGGTAACCGGCCCGCGTACATCGTGTTGGAGCCCGACGTGCTCGCCCTGATGGGGACCTGCATGAGCCAGTCGGAGCAGGCCGAGGTACGCGCCTCGATGGCCTACGCTGGCAAGGCGCTCAAAGCGGGCTCCTCCCAGGCCAAGGTCTACTTCGACGCCGGGCACTCGGCCTGGCACGCCCCGTCGACGATGGCGGGCATGCTGGTCGGTGCCGACGTGGCGAACAGCGCGGACGGCATCTCCAGCAACGTATCCAACTACCGCAGCACCAGTGAAGCGGTCAACTACGTCAAGGCGGTCATCAACGCCACCGGCGCCAACCACCTCACCGCGGTGATCGACACCAGCCGCAACGGCAACGGCCCGTTGGGCTCCGAATGGTGTGACCCGGAGGGCCGGGCGATCGGCACCGCGAGCACCACCAACACCGGGGACAGCAAGATCGACGCCTACCTCTGGGTGAAGCTGCCGGGGGAGGCGGACGGCTGCATCGCCAACGCGGGCCAGTTCGTGCCGCAACGGGCGTACGAGCTCGCGCTGGCGGCCGGCCCGACCACCGCGCCGCCGCCGACCACCGCGCCCCCGCCCACCAGCGCACCTCCGACCACGGCACCGCCGACCATCGCGCCCCCGCCCACCACGAACCCGCCGGCCGGCGCCTGCAGCGTCAGCTACACCACGAACCAGTGGCCCGGCGGCTTCACCCGGGAGATCCGGATCACCAACACCGGCGGTTCGGTCAGCAGTTGGACCCTCGCCTTCACCGCTGGGTCCAACGTCAGTCTGAGCAACGGCTGGAACGGCGACTGGTCCCAGTCTGGCAGCCAGATCACGGTCCGCAACGCTGCCTGGAACGGCTCGCTGGCCTCCGGTGCCACCGTCAGCATCGGCTTCCAGGGGACCTACTCCGGTAGCACCCTGTCGCCGCTGAGCAACATTACCCTCAACGGCGCAGCCTGCTCGAGCTGACGCACAACGAATCAGGATCCGCAGGCACGGACTTCGGCCCCGCCCGGTACCGGGCGGGGCCGAAGTCCGTGCGGGGAACGGGTTACCCGGGCGGCTCACCGGGCACTCCTGCCGGGGAGAGGAGGCCAAACTTGACTTCCTCCCCGCCCTGAAGGAACGGGGATCCCCTTGGTCGCGCTCGGGGGTTCCTGTTTCACCGACGACCGCCCCGTCCGAGAGGAGAACT